>VGSJ01000057.1 GCA_016875015.1 Deltaproteobacteria bacterium
CTATTCCAAAATCTCGCTCACCACGCCGGCGCCCACAGTGCGGCCGCCTTCCCGGATGGCGAAACGGAGTTCTTTTTCCAGGGCCACCGGGGTGATCAAGGTCACCTCCATGGCCACGTTGTCCCCGGGCATCACCATCTCCACGCCTTCGGGCAGTTGGGCCACCCCCGTGACGTCCGTGGTGCGCAGATAAAACTGCGGCCGGTAGCCGGTGAAGAACGGCGTGTGACGCCCGCCCTCCTCCTTGGTCAGCACGTACACCTCCGCCATGAACCGCGTGTGGGGTTTGATGGAGGCGGGCTTGGCCACGACCTGGCCACGCTCCACTTCGTCCTTCTTGATGCCCCGGAGCAACAGCCCCACGTTGTCCCCGGCCTGGCCGTAGTCCAACGTCTTCCGAAACATCTCCACCCCGGTGCACACCGTCTTCTGGGTGGGAGTGAAACCCACGATCTCCACTTCCTCGCCCACCTTGACCTGGCCGCGCTCACACCGGCCCGTCACCACCGTGCCCCGGCCCGAAATCGTGAACACGTCCTCAATGGGCATCAAAAACGGCTTGTCCACGTCCCGCATCGGCAACGGAATGTAAGAATCCAGCGCCTCCATCAGCTCGAAAATCGGCTTGGCTTCCTCGGAGTTGAAATCGTCCGACTCCAACGCCTTCAAAGCCGAACCCCGGATGATGGGCAGGTCGTCCCCGGGAAAATCGTACTTGGAGAGCAGTTCCCTCAGCTCCAACTCCACCAGCTCGATGAGTTCCGGGTCGTCCACCAGGTCCACCTTGTTCAGGAAGACCACGATGAAGGGCACGCCCACCTGCCGGGCCAACAGGATGTGCTCCCGGGTCTGGGGCATGGGGCCGTCGTCCGCGCCCACCACCAGGATGGCGCCGTCCATCTGGGCCGCCCCGGTGATCATGTTCTTGATGTAGTCCGCATGACCCGGGCAGTCCACGTGGGCGTAGTGCCGCTTGGCGGTCTCGTACTCCACGTGGGCCAACGCAATGGTGATGCCCCGCTCTTTTTCCTCCGGCGCTTTGTCGATCTGGTCAAAGGACACGTAGGTCGCCAATCCCTTCTTGGCCAAATGCTTGGTGATGGCCGCGGTCAAGGTCGTCTTGCCATGATCGATATGACCAATCGTCCCTACATTCACGTGCGGCTTCTTGCGCTCAAACTTCTTCTTGGCCATTAGGACTTCCTCCTAATTATACTGGATCATGCCCGGGCTTGGCGCCGGCCTAAGATCTCTTCCGCCAGGGAGGCGGAAACAGGTTCGTAATGGTCGAACTGCATGGTGAAAGTGGCCCGCCCCTGGGTGGAGCTCCGGAGCGTGGTGGCGTAGCCGAACATGGTGGCCAACGGCACCTGGCCGTGAATGATCTGGGTTGACCCCCGGCTCTCCATGCCCGTCACCCGGCCCCGCCGGGCGTTCAATTCACCCATCACCTCGCCCACAAAATCTTCCGGGGCTACCACTTCCAGGTCCATGATGGGTTCCAGGAGCACCGGCTTGGCCCGCTTGGCGCCTTCTTTGAAGCCGATGGAACCGGCAATCAGAAAGGACCGTTCCGAGGAGTCCACTTCGTGGTAGGAGCCGTCCACCAGGGCGATTTCAATGTCTACCATAGGGTACCCCAGGATTCCCGTGGCCGCGGCCTCTCGCACTCCCCTTTCCACCGGAGCAATATATTCTCTGGGGATGGAGCCGCCCACAATTTTGTTGGCGAAGACCACGCCGTCGCCGGCGGGCAGGGGCTTCAGGGTCAGAACCACGTGCCCGTACTGGCCGCGGCCGCCGCTCTGGCGGACAAATTTCCCCTCCGCCTTGGCCTCTTCGGTGATGGTTTCCCGATAGGCCACCTGGGGCTTGCCCACCCGGGCATCCACCTTGAACTCCCGCATCAGGCGGTCCACAATGATCTCCAGGTGGAGTTCCCCCATCCCGGAGATGATGGTCTGCCCGGTTTCGGTATCGCTGTGAACCCTGAATGACGGGTCTTCCGCGGCGATCTTCGCCAGAGAATGCCCCAGTTTGTCCTGGTCCGCCTTGGTGGCGGGCTCGATGGCGATATCGATGACCGGCTGCGGGATGTGCAGGGTCTCCAGCACCACGGGGTCCCGCTCGTCCGCCAGGGTATCGCCGGTGGTGGTGTTCTTGAGCCCCACCAGGGCCACGATGTCCCCGGCATAGGCCTCGTTGATCTCTTCCCGCTTGTTGGCGTGCATCTTGAGGAGCCGCCCGATGCGCTCTTTGACCCCCTTGGTGGCGTTCAGCACGCTGGACCCGGAAGCCATCACCCCGGAATAAACCCGGAGAAAGGTCAGATGCCCGATGTACGGGTCGCTCAAAAGCTTGAAAGCCAGCGCCGACAACGGCGCCGCATCCGAGCAGGGACGCTCCACCACGTTGCCCCTGGGGTCCAGCCCTTGTACCGGGGGGACATCCAGGGGCGACGGCAGGTAGGCCACCACCGCGTCCAGAAGCGCCTGCACCCCTTTGTTCTTGAAGGCCGAGCCGCACAATACCGGCACGATCTCCAAGGAAATGGCACCCCGCCGGAGCGCCGCCTTGATCAGGCTGTCCTCCACCGGTTCGTCGGCCAGATAGCGCGCCATGATGCCTTCATCCACTTCGGACAGGATCTCCAGAATCTCGTTTCGGGCCTCGGCCACCTGTTCGTCGTAAGCCGCGGGGATCTCCCTGACCTCAAAGTCCATGCCCTTGACACCCTCGTCATAGACTAAGGCCTGCAGGTTGATGAGGTCGATCACCCCCTGGAACTTGTCTTCTTCCCCCAGGGGAAGCTGCAAGAGCACCGGGGTGGCCTTGAGGCGCTCCCGCATCATCTTCAGGCACCGGGGCAGATCCGCGCCCACCCGGTCCATCTTGTTGATGAAGGCCAGCCGGGGTACGCCATAACGATCGGCCTGGCGCCACACCGTCTCAGACTGGGGCTCCACCCCGCCCACCGCGTCGAAAACCGCCACCACCCCGTCCAGCACCCGCAGGGATCGCTCCACTTCAATGGTGAAGTCCACGTGCCCCGGCGTGTCGATGATGTTGATGCGATGGTCCTTCCAGTAGCAGGTGGTGGCGGCGCTGGTGATGGTGATGCCGCGCTCCTGTTCCTGGGCCATCCAGTCCATCGTGGCCTGGCCGTCGTGCACTTCGCCCAAGCGGTGCGTCACCCCCGTGTAGAAGAGGATGCGCTCCGTGGTGGTGGTTTTACCGGCGTCGATGTGGGCCATAAACCCAATATTCCGTACCCGGTCCAGCGGGGTTAGTCGAGACAAATTTATTTACTCGTTTTTCGTTTTTCGCTTCAGGGTTTATTACTTTTGGCCTTTGTTTTTAACCAAAAACCCAAAACGGTATTTTTACCATCTATAGTGTGCGAAGGCCTTGTTAGCCTCAGCCATCTTGTGCGTGTCTTCCCGCTTCTTGATGGAGGTGCCCCGGTTGTTGGCCGCGTCCAGCAGCTCCCCGGCCAGCTTGGCCTCCATGGATTTTTCGCTCCTGGCCTTGGAGTAGTTGATGAGCCAGCGGATGGCCAGGGAGAAACGGCGGTCGGCCCGCACTTCCACGGGAACCTGATAGGTGGCGCCGCCCACCCGGCGGGATTTCACTTCGATCAAAGGCTTGACGTTTTCCACCGCCTGATGAAAGAGCTTCAGGGGGTCGTCGTTGCCCCGCTGACCCACAATCTCCATAGCGTTGTAAAGGATTAACTGGGCCACGCTCTTTTTGCCCCGCTCCATCAGGCCGTTGATGAACCGGCTCACCAGGACATCGTTGAATTTCAGGTCCGGGGAAACAGGCCGCTTGACCACTCCGCCTTTTCTGGGCATCTTTTACCTCGGTTTTCGGTTTTCGGTTTTCGGTTTTCGAAGGTGAAAACCTTCAGCCAATCCCGATTACTCAAAATTTGCTTCGGCTTCTGTTTCCGGCCGCCTTATTTTTTGCTTTTACCGAAAACCGAAAACAGAACACCGTAAACCGTCTTTATTTAGGCCGCTTGGCCCCGTACTTGGACCGTCCCCGCCGGCGGTCGTGAACTCCTGAAGCGTCCAGGGTGCCGCGGATGACATGGTAGCGCACCCCGGGCAAATCCTTCACCCGGCCTCCCCGGATGAGCACCACCGAGTGCTCCTGGAGGTTGTGGCCGACCCCGGGGATGTAGGTGGTCACCTCGATGCCGTTGGTGAGGCGCACCCGGGCCACCTTGCGCAAGGCCGAATTAGGTTTCTTGGGCGTGGTGGTATAGACCCGGACACACACCCCCCGCTTTTGGGGACAGCTTTGCAGGGCCGGACACGTGGTCCGCTTCTTCTGCGCTTCCCGGCCCTTGCGAATCAACTGGTTGATAGTAGGCATACGCGCTCCGCTTCCAACTGCTTGATTAAAAGGCTACCAAAATTAATTATTTTATTATAATGAGCCGGTAATTGTCAACCTATTATTGTTCGGGCGAGACCGCGGCCTCCGCCTCAAGGCTTTCCGGAAGCGCCAGGCCCGCCTCCACTTCCTCGCTCAGCTTGATGTTCAGGTTCCGGTACTGGGCCAGGCCCGTACCCGCCGGGATGAGCCGCCCCATAATCACATTTTCCTTGAGGCCCCGGAGATAATCGATCTTCCCCTGGACCGCGGCGTCCGCCAGCACCTTGGTGGTCTCCTGGAAGGAGGCCGCCGAGATCCAGCTCTCGGTGGTCAGCGAGGCCTTGGTGATGCCCAGCAAAAGCGGCTCACCCGTGGCCGGCTGTTTCCCCTGCTCCATGGCCCGGTCGTTCCGCTCTTCGAAGACCCATTTCTCCACCTGCTCGCCCATGAGGAACTCCGTGTCCCCCGGGGTCACCACCTTGATGCGCCGCAGCATCTGGCGCACGATCACTTCGATGTGCTTGTCGTTGATCTTGACGCCCTGGAGCCGGTAAACTTCTTGGACTTCGTCCACCAGGTAGCGGGCCAGGTCCTTCAAACCGCTGATGTTGAGGATGTCGTGGGGGTTGGGGGAACCATCCATCAGGGGGTTGCCGGCCAGCACATAATCCCCTTCCTCGACAGCCACGTGTTTTCCCTTGGGGATCAGGTATTCCTTGGGTTTGCCAACTTCCGGGGTGACCACGATCTTCCGTTTCCCCTTGACGTGCTTCCCGAACGACACCACCCCGCCGATTTCGCTGATGATGGCGGTTTCTTTGGGCTTGCGCACTTCAAAGAGTTCCGCCACCCGGGGCAGGCCCCCGGTGATGTCCTTGGTCTTGGTGGTCTCCCGGGGGATCTTGGCGATGACGTCCCCGGGGAACACCTGATCGTCTTCGTTGACCATGATGATGGCCCCCACCGGCATGAAGTAGCGGGCCGAGGCCGGAGACCCGGGAATCCTTACGGTCTGGCCCTCTAGGTTCTTAACCGAGATGCGGGGGCGCAGTTCCGGATCCTTGCTCTCCATGATGAGGCGGGAGGATTTGCCCGTGACCGGGTCCACCCGTTCCTGCACCGAAACGTTTTCGATGATGTCGCCGAACTTGATGGTCCCGCCCACTTCCGTGAGCATGGCGTTGGTGAAGGGGTCCCAATCCGCCAGGATTTTTCCGGCCGCCACCTCTTCACCATCTTTTACATTGAGGTGGGCGCCGTAGGTCAGGGGATACCTTTCCCGCTCCACCCCCTTGTCGGAAAGGATAGCCAATTCCGCCAAACGGCTCAGATTTACCTGGTTGCCGTTCCGGTCAACCGCCGATTTCATGGGGCAAGGGATTTCCTTCTTGGAATCCACGAAGTTTTCAAACCGGACCACACCCCGGCCCCGGCTCACGTGGACGCTCTGTTCCACCCGCCGGGAGGCCGTGCCGCCGATGTGGAAGGTCCGCATGGTCAGCTGGGTGCCGGGCTCGCCGATGCTCTGGGCCGCCAGGATGCCGATGGCCTCGCCCATGGACACCGTGGTGCCGTGTCCCAGGTCCCGGCCATAGCACTTGGCGCACACCCCCCGCCGCGTCTGGCAGGTCAGCACCGACCGGATCTGCACCCCCTTCTTCTCGTCATGCCCCAGGCCCGAGTCTTCGATGCGCCGGGAGGCGTCCTCGTCGATCTCCTCGTTGGCCGGAACCAGCACTTCGCCGGTGTGGGGGTCGATGATGTCTTCCAGGGCCACCCGGCCCAGGACCCGGTCGCCCACCCGCTCGATAATCTCACCGCCTTCCACCAGGGGCTTTACATAGATGCCGTCGATGGTGCCGCAATCGTCCTCGGTGATGACCGCATCCTGGGCCACGTCCACCAGCCGCCGGGTCAGATAACCGGAGTTGGCGGTCTTCAAGGCCGTGTCCGCCAGACCTTTCCGGGCGCCGTGGGTCGAGATGAAGTACTGCAGCACGGTGAGTCCTTCCCGGAAGTTGGCGGTGATGGGAGTCTCGATGATTTCACCGCTCGGCTTGGCCATCAAGCCCCGCATGCCGGCCAACTGCCGCATCTGGTCCTTGCTGCCCCGGGCGCCGGAGTCGGCCATCATGAAGACCGGGTTGAAGGAGGCCACCTCTTCCTGGTGGACGATCGTCTGACCCGGCTTCTCAGGATCAGGCTCTTCCACCGCGATCACCTCCCGGGACATCTCCGCCATCATTTCCGCGGCGATCTCGTCGGTGGCCTTGGCCCAGATGTCCACCACCTTGTTGTATTTTTCACCCTCGGTGATCAGACCTTCCTGGTACTGCTCCTCCACCTGGCTCACTTCAGACTGGGACTGGCCCAGGATTTCCGGTTTACGGCTGGGGATCACCATGTCCCGGATGCAAATGGAGATGCCCGCCTGGGTGGCGTACTTGTAGCCCAAATTCTTCAGTTGGTCCGCAAAGATGACCGTTTGCTTGATGCCGCACTTGCGGTAGCCCACCGAGACGAGCTTGCGGATCTCCTTTTTGGTCATGGTGCCGTTGATCAGGTCAAAGGGGAGCCCCTCGGGGAGAATCTCCCGGAGGATCACCCGGCCCACCGTAGTCTGATAAATCTTGCCGTCGATGCGCACCGGGATCCGGGCCTGGAGGTGAACCGCGCCCTGGTCGTAGGCCACCCGCACCTCCTCGGGAGAGGCGTAGGGCAGGGGTTGCTTGCCGTTGGTGGCCACCCGCTCGCCTTTGGCAAAAGGCCGTTCCCGGGTGAGGTAATAGAGCCCCAGCACGATGTCCTGGGTGGGGATGATGATGGGGTCCCCGTTGGCCGGGCTCAAGATGTTGTTGGTGGACATCATCAGGGCCCGGGCCTCGATCTGGGCCTCGATGGACAACGGCACGTGCACCGCCATCTGGTCGCCGTCAAAGTCGGCGTTGAAGGCGGTACAGACCAGGGGGTGCAGCTGGATGGCCTTGCCCTCGATGAGCAGCGGCTCAAAGGCCTGGATCCCCAGCCGGTGCAGGGTGGGGGCCCGGTTGAGCATCACCGGGTGCTCCCGCACCACTTCGTCCAGGATGTCCCAGACTTCCGGGGTCTCCCGGTCCACCAGGCGCTTGGCCACCTTGATGGTGGTGGCATAGCCCTTGGCCACCAGCTTGTGGAAGATAAAGGGCTTGAAGAGCTCCAGGGCCATCTGCTTGGGCAGGCCGCACTGGTGCAGCCGCAGCTCCGGCCCGATGACGATCACCGAACGCCCGGAATAGTCCACCCGTTTCCCCAGGAGGTTCTGACGGAAGCGGCCCTGTTTGCCCTTCAGCATGTCGGAGAGCGATTTGAGGGCGCGCTTGTTGGGGCCGGTGATGGTGCGGCCCCGGCGGCCGTTCTCGAACAGGACGTCCACCGCCTCTTGCAGCATGCGCTTTTCGTTGCGGATGATGATGTCCGGGGCGTTGAGTTCCAGAAGCCGTTTCAACCGGTTGTTGCGGTTGATCACCCGGCGGTAGAGGTCGTTCAGGTCCGAGGTGGCGAAGCGGCCGCCGTCCAGGTGCACCAGAGGCCGGAGGTCCGGAGGCAGCACCGGAATCGCCTCCATGACCATCCACTCGGGCCGCTGACCGCTTTCCCTAAACGCGTCGATGATCTTGAGGCGTTTGCCCAGCTTCTTGAGCTTGGCGTCGGAGCCGGTCTTGAGCATTTCCTGGCGCACTTGCTGGGACAGGGGATCCAGCGCCACGGCCTTCAGCATCTCTCGGATGGCCTCGGCCCCCATGCCCGCCTTGAACCGGTTGCCATACTCTTCCCGGGACTGGCGAAATTTTTCTTCCGACAGGAGCATGCCCTTGGTCAGATCGGTGTCACCCCCGTCCACGACCACGTAAGCCTCAAAATAGAGGATCTTCTCCAGCTCTTTGAGGGTCAGGTCCAGGAGGTTGCCGATCTTGCTGGGCAGGCTCTTCAAAAACCAGATGTGCACCACCGGACAGGCCAGATCGATGTGCCCCATCCGTTCCCGCCGCACCTTGGACTGGATCACCTCTACCCCGCATTTTTCGCAGGTGATCCCCCGGTGCTTCATGCGCTTGTATTTGCCGCAGTTACATTCGTAATCCTTGGCCGGTCCGAAGATCTTTGCACAGAACAGGCCGTCCCGTTCCGGTTTGAAGGTCCGGTAGTTGATGGTCTCCGGCTTTTTCACCTCGCCGAAAGACCAGGAGCGGATCAGGTCCGGAGACGCCAGGGACAACCGCACCGCCGAGATGGCGATGGGGTCTTCCGGCCGGGCGAACAGACTGTTCAAATCTTCTAAAGCAATCTCGCGCATTTTTTCCATAAAAGGCTGGTCCTCAGGACTTGTCCTTGTCCTGCTTCAGGAGTTCCACATTGAGCGCCAGGCTCTTGAGCTCCCGCACCAGGACGTTGAAAGATTCCGGCAGCCCCGCTTCCAAATCGTATTCGCCTTTGAAGATCTTTTCGTACATGCGGGTCCGGCCAGCCACGTCGTCTGATTTCACCGTCAGGAATTCCTGCAAGGTATAGGCCGCGCCATAAGCTTCCAGGGCCCAGACTTCCATTTCCCCCAGGCGCTGGCCGCCGAACTGGGCCTTGCCGCCCAAAGGCTGCTGGGTCACCAGGGAGTAGGGGCCGATGGAACGGGCATGGATCTTGTCGGCCACCAGGTGATGCAGTTTCATCATGTACATCACCCCCACGGTCACGTCCCGGTCGAACTCCTCCCCGCTGCGGCCGTCACGGAGGCGCGCCTGGCCGCCGGTGGGCAGCCCGGCCTCCGCCAGATAAGCCTGGACCTCTTCTTCCGTAACCCCGTCAAAGACCGGGGAGGCCATGTGAATGCCGTCCTCGTAGTGTTTTTGCCAGATGTCCCGGAGTTCGTCGTAACTCAGGGAATCAATCTCCGCAGCCAGGGGCGCATCAGGATTGA
The DNA here is from genome assembly GCA_016875015.1 of Deltaproteobacteria bacterium. Lineage (GTDB taxonomy): Bacteria > Desulfobacterota > Desulfobaccia > Desulfobaccales > 0-14-0-80-60-11 > 0-14-0-80-60-11. The sequence goes on from VGSJ01000057.1 coordinate 9,335, forward strand.
GGATCCGCTTCAGCCGCGTCTGGATGGAATCCAGGCTGTAAAACTTATCGATCATCTCGCCGATGCTCTTGCCCAGGGCATGGGAAGCCCAACCCATGTGGGTCTCCAGCACCTGGCCCACGTTCATGCGGGAGGGCACGCCCAAGGGGTTGAGGACGATGTCCACCGGGGTGCCGTCGGCAAAATAGGGCATATCTTCTTCCGGCATGAGACGGGACACCACCCCTTTGTTGCCGTGGCGCCCGGCCATCTTGTCGCCCACGGCCAGCTTGCGCTTCATGGCCACGAACACCTTGACCTTTTTGATCACCCCCGGGGGCAATTCGTCCACTTTCCGGAGCCGGCCCAGCTTGGCTTCGAAGACCATGTTCACCAGGTGGAGCTGTTCCTGATAGCGGTCCAGGAGCTTGTCCAACTGGTCTTCCAGACCCGGTTCCTCGAAGGACACGTGCCGCCAGAACTCCAGGTTGTGACGCTTCACCAGATCCGCCGGCACCGGCTCTCCCGCATGCAGGAAGGTGTTGCCGGTGCGCTCGTCGTCCATGTTGTCGGCCACCTTCTGCCCCAGCACCACCTCTTTCACCTTCTGGCGGAAGGACTGGGTGATGATGGCGATCTCGTCGGCCTGGTCCTTTTGCAGCTTGGCCACGGCCTCGTCTTCGATGGAGCGGCTGCGGTCATCCTTTTCCACGCCCTTGCGGGAAAAGACCCGGGCGTCGATCACCACGCCTTCGATCCCCGGGGGGACCCGGAGCGAGGTGTCCTTTACGTCGCCGGCCTTCTCACCGAAAATGGCCCGGAGCAGCTTCTCTTCCGGGGTGAGCTGCGTCTCCCCCTTCGGGGTGATCTTGCCCGCCAGGATGTCGCCGGGGCGCACTTCGGAACCCAGCCGGATGATGCCGCTGTCGTCCAGGTTGCCCAGGGCGTCTTCGCCCACGTTGGGAATATCCCGGGTGATCTCCTCTTTCCCCAGCTTGGTGTCCCGGGCCATCACTTCGAATTCTTCGATGTGGATGGAGGTGAAGACGTCGTCTTTGATCAGGCGCTCACTCACCAGGATGGAGTCTTCAAAGTTGTAGCCGCCCCAGGGCATGAAGGCCACCATAACGTTCTTGCCCAGGGCCAGTTCGCCCATGGCCGTGGCCGGGCCGTCGGCGATGATCTGGCCTTTCTCCACCAGGTCTCCCGGCGCCACGATGGGCCGCTGGTTGAAACAGGTGTTCTGGTTGGTGCGCTGGAACTTCGTCAGCTTGTAGATGTCCACCGGAGAGCCGTTGCCGCCCGGGCCGGGCTCCGCCGCCCGGATGACGATCCGGGTGGAGTCCACGTCCTCCACAAAACCCCGGCGCCGGGCCACCACCGTGACCCCCGAATCCCGGGCCACCACGCCTTCCATGCCCGTTCCCACCAGGGGCGAACTGCTGGTCAAGAGCGGCACCGCCTGGCGTTGCATGTTGGAGCCCATCAGGGCCCGGTTGGCGTCGTCGTGCTCCAGAAAGGGGATGAGGGAGGCCGCCACGCTCACCAGCTGGTTGGGGGACACGTCCATGTATTCAATATCTTTGGGGTGGGCAATGATGAATCCCCCGGCTTTACGGGCTTCGATCATATCCGTCAGAAACCGCCCCTTGCTGTCCAGGGGGGCGTTGGCCTGGGCGATGACCTTGTCCCCTTCCTCCAGGGCGCTCAGGTACCGGATCTTCTTGGTGACCCAGGTCACCGCCTTGCCGCCCTTTTGCACCTTTTCCACGACCCGGTAGGGGGTTTCGATGAACCCCAACTCGTTGACCCGGGCAAAGGTGGAAAGCGACACGATGAGGCCGATGTTGGGACCTTCCGGGGTCTCAATGGGGCAGATGCGGCCGTAGTGAGTGGGGTGCACGTCCCGCACCTCGAATCCGGCCCGTTCCCGGGTCAGCCCCCCGGGTCCCAGAGCGGACAGGCGGCGCTTGTGGGTGATTTCGCTCAACGGATTGGTCTGATCCATGAACTGGGAAAGCTGGGAGGTGCCGAAAAACTCCTTGATCACCGCCTGCACCGGCTTGGAGTTCACCAGGTCATGGGGCATCAGGGTGTCCAGGTCCTGGATGGCCATGCGTTCCTTAATGGCCCGCTCCATCCTGACCAGCCCCACCCGAAATTGGTTCTCCAGCAATTCGCCCACGGCCCGGACCCGGCGGTTGCCCAGGTGGTCGATGTCGTCCACGGGTCCTTCCCGGTCCTTCTGGGTGATGAGCTCTCGCACCGCCAGGAGAATGTCCTCTTTGTCCAGGGTGGTCTTGGTCAACGGCAAGCGTTCCGCCTTGTCGGGCCTGAGTTTCAGGTCCAACTTGAGCCGGCCCACCGGCGACAGATCGTAATATTCCGGGTTGAAAAAAAGATTTTGGAAGAAAGTCGTGGCCACTTCGTCGTTGGGGCGATTGCTGGGACGCAGGCGCCGGTAAATCTCCAGGATGGCATCTTTGGCGGACGCGGCCTTGTCCGCCGCCAGGGTGTTCCGGAGACAGGCGCTGACGTTGACCCCGTCGATGAAGAGCAGGTCGAGTTCCTTGATGCCCCGCTCCTGCATCTGGGCGATCTTGTCTTCGGCCAGCATCTCGTTGCACTGGGCCAAAACGGCGCCGCTCTCCGGGTCCAGGATGTCATGGGCCACCACCCGGCCCACCAAGTCGGTAGCGAGCCCCGTGACGGTCGAAACCCCGGCCCGTTTCATCTTGTGGATCAACGCCGGGGTCAGGCGTTTGCCCTTCTTGATCAGGACATCGCCCTTCTTAGGATCGAGGATGTCGGTGGTCGCGGTTTTGTCCGCCAGCAGTTCCGGGAAAAAGGCCTGCTGGATAGTCTCGCCCTCCAGATACACCCGCTGGGTCTTGTAGAAGAAGTTGAGCAGCTCTTCCGTAGTGTACCCCAGGGCTTTCAGGAGGATGGTGGCGGGGAATTTACGCCGCCGGTCGATACGCACGTAAAGGATGTCCTTGGGATCGAACTCGAAATCGATCCAGGACCCCCGGAGCGGAATCAACCGCGCCGAGTAGATGATTTTACCGCTGGAGTGGATCTTGGCCTTGTCATGGTCAATGAACAGACCGGGAGAGCGGTGCAACTGGCTCACCACCACCCGCTCGGTGCCATTGATGATGAAGGTGCCGTGCGCGGTCATCAGCGGCAGGGTGCCGAAATAGATCTCCTGCTCCTTGATGTCCCGGATGGTCTGGACCTTGGAATCCGGACCCAGCTCGTGGACCACCAGGCGCACCCGTATCTTCATGGGCACGTCATAGGTCATGCCCCGCTGCTGGCATTCGTCGACGTCGTACTTGGGATCTCCCAGCCCGTAATCAACGAACTCCAGGGAGCACACGCCGCTAAAATCCCGGATGGGGAAAACGCTCTTGAAGACTCCCTGGAGGCCGTAGTCCGAGCGCGCTCCCGATGCCACATCTTTTTGCAAGAAACGATGGTAAGACTCTTTCTGCATCTCGATGAGATTAGAAATGTCCACCACCCGCTCGATCTTGCCGAAATTTTTGCGGTACAGCCTTAAAGGCGATAGTGCGTTGGCCATGGATACTCCTTGAAGGATGGCCGAAGTTCAGGGATTACTTGATTTCGACGGTAGCTCCCTGGGCTTCCACTTTCTTCTTGATTTCTTCGGCTTCCGCCTTGGAAATGGCTTCTTTCAGGGTGGTGGGCACATTTTCCACCGCTTCTTTGGCCTCTTTCAGCCCCAGATTGGTGACGGCCCGGACTTCCTTGATCACCTGGATCTTGTTGGGGCCGCAGACCGTCAGGACCACGTCGAATTCAGTTTGCTCTTCCACCGCCGGCGCGGCCTCCGCGGCCATGGGCCCCGCCGCGGCCATTGCCATGGGCACCGCCGCCGACACCCCAAACTTTTCTTCCAGTTCCTTGATGAGCGTGGAAAGTTCCAGCACCGTCATGTTGGCCAGGTAGTCAACTACCTCAGCACGGGAAATGGTCATCTCTGTTCCTCCTTGTCCTCAAGCAAATAGTGTCCCAGATGTTGCTATGATTTCGGCTGCGTGTTGTCGCCGTAGCCTTCAAATTAGGTGGTGCCCTTTACTCGCCGCTCTCCGGCTTATCGGCCGGCGCCGCCGGCTCGGGCTCGACAGCCGCGGTTTCCGCCGGCGCCGCCGGCTCCAGCTCGGAGGCCGGTTCAGCCGCCGGGGTCGCGGCGAGAGCCTCAGGAACTGCCGCGACTTCCGCGGCGGCCGGCTCGGCCTCGGCTTTCTGGTCCTTCAACGCCACCAGCACGTTGAGCAGGTTGCGGATCACCCCGGCCAAAACCGTGACCAGACCCCGGGGCACGCCCTGCAAAACTCCCAGCAGTTGGGCCAGGAGCACTTCCCGGGCCGGGAGCTTGCTGAGCGCTTCCAGGTCCTTGGGGGTCAAGGCCTGGCCGCCCAGGGCCCCCGCCTTGATCATGAGTTGCGGCTTCTCCTGGGCAAACTTGATGAGCACCTTGGTCACCGTCACCGGGTCGGCATACCCCAGGGTCAGGGCATTGGGCCCGGTGGCATGGCTGAGCAGGGGCGCCAGGGGAGAATCATCGGCCCCGGCCAGCCGCAGCAAGGTGTTCTTTACCACCGTGAGCTCGGCGTCGGCTTCCTGCAACTGCCGCCGGAGCCTGGTCATATCCGCGACCTTCAGTCCTTTGAAATCCGTCAGGATGCCGATTTGCGACCTCGCCACCTTCTCCTGGATTGCCTGGACTATTTCGGCTTTCTGTAGCTTACGCACCCTTCTCCTCCTTTACAGCAGGCGAACCAGGTTTTTGACGTCGCTGGTGTCCACGGGAATTCCCGGCCCCATGGTGGTGCTCAGGTGGATCCCCTTCATGTACGTCCCTTTACTGGTGGTGGGCTTCAGCCGTACCAAAGCGTCCATGAAGGCCGCCAGGTTTTGCAGGAGTTTCTCGGCCCCGAAGGAGACCTTGCCCATGGGAGCATGCACCACTCCGGCCCGGTCCACCCGAAACTCCACCTTGCCGCCTTTGAGATCACTCACGGCCTTGGCCACCTCAAAGGTGACGGTCCCAACCTTGACGTTGGGCATCAGCCCCCGGGGGCCTAAAATTTTCCCGATCTTCCCCACCGCGCCCATGAGGTCCGGGGTGGCCACGGCCTTGTCGAACTCCAGCCAGCCCCCCTTGATGCGCTCGATGAGGTCTTCAGCCCCCACGTGGTCGGCGCCGGCATCCATCGCCTCTTTTTCCTTTTCTCCCTTGGCGAACACCAGGACCCGCACCGTTCTTCCTGTCCCGTGGGGCAGGACCACCGCCCCCCGGACCATCTGGTCGGCGTGGCGGGGGTTCACTCCCAGGGCCACCGCGATCTCCGCGGTCTCGTCAAACTTGGTGGAGGCGACCTCCAACGCCAGGTTGACAGCATCCTGGAAGGGATAGCGCTGATTGCGGTCAACCTTGGCGGCGACCTCCCGATATCTTTTGCCATGTTTGGCCATCGGTATCACTCTCCCTTTTTCAGTTACACCCCCTCCCCTGGTGGGAGGGGGCTTGGGGGAGGGGGAATGAATCACCCCCACCCTGAACCCTCCCCCATCAAGGGGGAGGGAAAAATGGCTTTTACTCAACTATCTCGATGCCCATGCTCCGAGCGGTCCCGGCAATGCTGTGCATGGCCATTTCCAGGTTGGTGGTGTTCAGATCAGTCATCTTCTGCCGGGCGATCTCCTCCAACTGGGTCTTGGTGATCTGCCCCACCTTCTCCCGGCTGGCCTCTTTGGCGCCCTTGGCCACCTGGGCCATCTGCTTGAGCAGGACCGACGCCGGGGGCGTCTTGGTCACAAACGTGAAGGACCGGTCGGCAAAAACCGTGATCAGCACCGGGATGATGGTCCCTTCCTGGCCGGCGGTGCGAGCGTTGTAGGTTTTGCAGAATTCCATGATGTTGACCCCATGCTGACCCAAGGCCGGGCCGATGGGCGGCGACGGATTCGCCTGCCCCGCAGGAATCTGCAATTTAATCTGGGCGATAACTTTTTTGGCCATTATTAATTCCTTCTTTCACTTTGCGCCTTTGCGTCTTGGCGTGAAAAAACTCACGCCAAGGCGCAAAGACGCCAAGGTAAGACTTAAATTTTTTCTAACTGCGTAAACTCCAGCTCCACCGGCGTCGGCCGCCCGAAGACGCTGATCATCACCCGCACCCGGCCCCGGTCCGGCCGCACATCGTCCACCACCCCGGTAAAATTGGTAAAAGGACCGTCCGTCACCTGGACTTTGTCCCCCTGCTCAAACTTGATCTTGGGCTTGGGCCGCAGCACCCCTTCCTGCATCTGGGCGATGATCTTTTGCGCATCTTCCTCGGGGATGGCCACCGGCTCTTCTTTGCTGCCGATGAAGCCCGTCACCTTGGGGGTGTCTTTCACCAGGTGCCAGGAATCGTCGGTCAACTCCATGTGCACCAGGACGTACCCGGGATAGAATTTTCGGGAGGAGAGTTTCCGCTCCCCCTTGACCATCTCTTCCACCGTCTCCGTGGGGACCAGAACCTGCTCCAGCAGGTGCTCCAGGCCCCGGGCCCGGGCCCGCTCCATGATGGCGTTCTTGACTTTCTGTTCAAAGCCCGAGTAGGTATGGATGATGTACCACTTTTTGGACACGGCCTTGCCTTTTTGCCTCAGTGGATGAAATACCGGACCACGTGGGACAGGAGGAAATCCACCAGTCCCAGGTACGCCCCGATAAAGAACACCAGGATGAGGACCACTCCCGTGGTGCCCAGGGTCTCTTTGCGGTTGGGCCAGGTGACCTTCTTCAGCTCCTGAAGCGCTTCCGATAGAAAAACCTTGCTTTGCGCCCAGTACTGCTTGACCGGCGGCGCCTTGCTGAACCACCCAGGGCGCGCTTTGCCCGGTTTGATTCTGACCACCTGCCCCCGGGAAGCGCCGCCGCCGTCTTCCTTCAGATTCGATTTGGGCTTCGTCTTGGTCTTTTTCATAACTGGTTTCACCCTACCGGCCCCCTGAAACGGAAGAACCCACCCCCACCCGACGCCCGGCACCTGCGCCCGGGGCAAGGACATATCCAGGCTTCTTCTTATTTAACCCTAGAAGCACCTCGGTTAAGGGAATTCAAGGAGAGAATCTGCGTGTGTGGCTAGATGGCGGAAACTCACCAACCGACCCCTTGGTCCCATGTCTTACATCTTATCTGGCAGGCCAGGAGGGATTCGAACCCACAACATCCGGTTTTGGAGACCGGCGCTCTAACCGTTGGAGCTACTGGCCTGTCTTCTCCCCCTACTTGCTCTCTCGATGAAGGGTGTGGGTCCGACAAAATGAACAGAACTTCTTGAAGGCAAGCCGGTCCGTCGTCCGCCGCTTGTTCTTGGTGGTCGTGTAGTTCCGGCGCTTGCACTCGGTACAGGCTAAGGTAACGATGTCTCTCATAAGCTATTCCAAAATCTCGCTCACCACGCCGGCGCCCACAGTGCGGCCGCCTTCCCGGATGGCGAAACGGAGTTCTTTTTCCAGGGCCACCGGGGTGATCAAGGTCACCTCCATGGCCACGTTGTCCCCGGGCATCACCATCTCCACGCCTTCGGGCAGTTGGGCCACCCCCGTGACGTCCGTGGTGCGCAGATAAAACTGCGGCCGGTAGCCGGTGAAGAACGGCGTGTGACGCCCGCCCTCCTCCTTGGTCAGCACGTACACCTCCGCCATGAACCGCGTGTGGGGTTTGATGGAGGCGGGCTTGGCCACGACCTGGCCACGCTCCACTTCGTCCTTCTTGATGCCCCGGAGCAACAGCCCCACGTTGTCCCCGGCCTGGCCGTAGTCCAACGTCTTCCGAAACATCTCCACCCCGGTGCACACCGTCTTCTGGGTGGGAGTGAAACCCACGATCTCCACTTCCTCGCCCACCTTGACCTGGCCGCGCTCACACCGGCCCGTCACCACCGTGCCCCGGCCCGAAATCGTGAACACGTCCTCAATGGGCATCAAAAACGGCTTGTCCACGTCCCGCATCGGCAACGGAATGTAAGAATCCAGCGCCTCCATCAGCTCGAAAATCGGCTTGGCTTCCTCGGAGTTGAAATCGTCCGACTCCAACGCCTTCAAAGCCGAACCCCGGATGATGGGCAGGTCGTCCCCGGGAAAATCGTACTTGGAGAGCAGTTCCCTCAGCTCCAACTCCACCAGCTCGATGAGTTCCGGGTCGTCCACCAGGTCCACCTTGTTCAGGAAGACCACGATGAAGGGCACGCCCACCTGCCGGGCCAACAGGATGTGCTCCCGGGTCTGGGGCATGGGGCCGTCGTCCGCGCCCACCACCAGGATGGCGCCGTCCATCTGGGCCGCCCCGGTGATCATGTTCTTGATGTAGTCCGCATGACCCGGGCAGTCCACGTGGGCGTAGTGCCGCTTGGCGGTCTCGTACTCCACGTGGGCCAACGCAATGGTGATGCCCCGCTCTTTTTCCTCCGGCGCTTTGTCGATCTGGTCAAAGGACACGTAGGTCGCCAATCCCTTCTTGGCCAAATGCTTGGTGATGGCCGCGGTCAAGGTCGTCTTGCCATGATCGATATGACCAATCGTCCCTACATTCACGTGCGGCTTCTTGCGCTCAAACTTCTTCTTGGCCATGTCACATCTCCGAAACTTGGTTAACCACTTAAATCGGCTCCAAAGAGCGGTGGACTTCCGGCTTTTTCTCTCTCGCCCGCAGCTAACGGCGAGGCATACTCCTTAATAAATGAACAAATGGAGCCCACGACCGGGATCGAACCGGTGAACCTCATCCTTACCAAGGATGTGCTCTGCCAACTGAGCTACGTGGGCTCAAGTGGAGCGGGAAACGGGACTCGAACCCGTAACCCTCAGCTTGGAAGGCTGACGCTCTGGCCATTGAGCTATTCCCGCAACCTGAGGAGTGGTGGTGGAGAGGGGAGGATTCGAACCTCCGTAGGCTGCGCCAACGGGTTTACAGCCCGTCCCCTTTGGCCACTCGGGTACCTCTCCCGTATGAAAGATAATGCCTCCTGGAGCTGGCGATGGGACTCGAACCCGCAACCCCCTGATTACAAATCAGGCGCTCTACCATTGAGCTACGCCAGCGTCGCGCCCCAAATGCCTAGGCCAGAACTGCCCAAATTTTAACTTTATAAGTGTATGAGGCCGCAAAGAGATTGTCAATGCTTTTTCTGAAAAATTCGCCCCGGAGCCCCCCCGGCCCCCCAGTTCCCGGGATTTTTCCGGCCGCCCCGCTCCCCCCTCGCCGCAACCTTAGAAGAACTTTTTAATATATGATAATCAGCCCGCCAGTCAAGTCCCAAATGACACCGGCTTCCAGTCCGGGGGGAACCTGTCCTCGGAGTTGGCCAAATCCGGCGCCCTGGAGGAATACGGCGCTAAAGTGATCGGGGTGGAAGTGGATGCCATGAAACGGGGCGAAGACCGCCGGGCCTGCATTTACTGGGGACACACCAGGTTGCCCCCTCTGCAATTGCGTGCAAGGGTTCGGATAATATCCTTAACTTCACGGCGTTAACCGCCGGCGGCTCCCAGGCGCCGCCGATAATGGACGGCTGGGGCGGCTCCACCGGCCACTAGAGCCGCAGCATCAGGATGAATTTGTTTTTCGGGGCCGGCAGCCCGTTGGACTCTTTGCCCTGGTCCGGAAACTGGGGCGCTCGGGGGCGCCGCCTTTACGAACCCCTGATTACCGCGGCAATGGACCCTACTGGAATCACCAGGCTATTTCCCGTGGCCGAAAAGCACAATGCGAATCGTTTTCAGCAGAATGGCCAGATCAAAAAGAAGCCCCATATTCTTAATGTAATACAGATCATACTGCAGCTTTTCTTTCATTTCTTCCATGGAAGAACCGGCATAAGGAAACATCACCTGGGCCCAGCCCGTGACCCCAGGCTTTACTAGAAAACGGTAACTGTAATAAGCTATTATGCTTATTGCCATTGCTCCTAAAATAAGCTATAATTTACCAAAATAATTAGCTAAATGGAGCAAATATTGTGCAACAAGAAAACCTGAGCCTCCTGGCATTTCAAAAAAAATTTAGGACCGAAAAAGC
>VGSJ01000058.1 GCA_016875015.1 Deltaproteobacteria bacterium
CTCAAAACCAACTTCACCATGGACCTGATCCAGAAACAATTTCAACATTCCATCAGACTGGAGATAAATAAATGGAAGAAAGCCGCTTGATATCTGGATATCTAAATTTTACCCGTCGGTTTTGAGTTATAAGGAGGGGGTATCCTGGGGCAAATTTGTCTCTTTGGAGGACGGCGGCCGGTTCGCCGAGGTGCTGTGCGACGCCACCATCGCCTGGCCTCTCCTCCTGGCGGGCGTCAGCCAGCGTCTTGACAAAGCGCCAACGCCCTAACCACAACCCGGCGCGAGCTCTCAGGACAGACCGGAATTGAGGATCGCGATACCGGCGACCAGCACCACGAAAAGCAGCGCCGCCCACAGCGCCAGCTTCGCGGTGTTGATCCCGGAGACGGCCTTCATATACTTTGTGTAATCCATAACCCACCCTGTAGGTTTGGTCTTCATTTTCCCTTACCTTATTGCCGGCGGCAGGAAATGACAATAGGGGATTTTCCTATTTTTGCGGGGAAAGAATCCTGAATTTGCCTCAGGGCTGGGAGAAGAAAACCAGTGTAATTTGCCCGGGAGCCTCGGGGAGATTAATCCTCGGGGGACGGGGGCGAACCGCCTCACGAGGCGCAGCTGCAGAGTTTTTCTTCCTTCAAGGTCTGGTAGCCCTCCCGGATCAGGAGGGCGACGATCACCAACCCGATAAACGGGTCAGCCTGCCAGATGCCGAACCAATAGTTGAGCCCCAGCCCGATGAGCAGGGCCACGGATAGCATGGCGCAGGCCAGGGTCTGCTTGGAGTCGGCCATGAGGCTGGCGCTGCCCAAGGATTTTCCCGTCCGGTACTTGAGCGCGAACAACACGGGCATGACGATGATGGAGGCCAGGGCGATGCAGATGCCAAACAGGCTGGGGGCGGGGGCCTCCTGGAAGATTAATTTCTCCAGGGATTCATAGAGCACGTAAGCCGAGAGGACGAAGAAGGTATATCCCACGATCCTGACGGCCCGGCGTTCCAGGCGCGCTTCCTCTTTCGCGCTCATGGTCTCATGCCGGGCGAACCGATAGACCATCACCCCGCCGGATAAAGACTCCACCAGGCTGTCCAGGCCGAAGCCCACCAGGGCGATGCTCCCGGCCAGGGCGCCGGCCACCAGGGCCAGGACGCATTCCACCACATTGTAGGCGATGGTGAAATAGGCCAGGTGCAGGGCTTGGCGGCGCCGGTTGGTCATGTGAGTAATAATACCAATTTAACGTCAAACATACCGTATTGAACTGACGGAAATATTAGCGGGGAGAATTTGGTAGCCGCAGGCTTTTACCGTGAAAATCTATAGCGTTTGCCATAAATTCTTTCCCCTTGGAGGTTCTCAAATCCCCCTAAATCCCCCTTTGCTAAAGGGGGACTTTAATGCCCCCCTTTGAAAAAGGGGGGTAGTGGGGATTTTCAGCCTCGGGGGTGAAACATTTGTGGTTCATGAACGTTTAGCCTGCGCCTGGCCAGGCGCAGCCCGGCTCAGGCGCAGGGTTTTACATGGGAGCCATACCGATTGGCGTATACCTGGGTTAATTCCGCGCCGATGAACAACACCTGGGCGGAATAATAGACCCACATGAGGATGATGGCCAGGGAACTGGCGGCCCCGTAAGCCGAACTGATGCTGCTCCGGGCCAGGTACATGCCGAACAGGAATTTGCCCAGGGTAAACAGGATGGCGGTGATGGCCGAGCCTACCCAGACGTCGGACCAGGCGATCTTGACGTCGGGGAGGATTTTGAACACCATGGCAAAGAGGAGGGTGACCAGCAGGATGGAAACACCCCAGTCGGCCATCTGGATGGAAAAGACGGGCACGGGAACCCAGTTTTGCAGGATCTCGGCGACGAATGACAGGGCGATACTGACCATCAGAGACACTACCAGCAAGAAGCCGATGATCAAAATCATGACAAAGGATAGAAGCCGCCCTTTTACCAGGTTCCAGACGGAAGCCTGGGGATCGGGCTCGGCGCCCCACATAATGTTGAGGGCCTGTTTCAGCATGACCAGGGCGCTGGTGGAGCCGATCAAAATGACCAGGCTGCCGATGATGGTGGCCGGGAGGCCGGTACCCGGCCGGTAGGCGGCCCCGATCATCATTTTCACGGCGCCGCTCCCTTGCGCCCCGATTAATTCCTCTGTCCGCCTTAAGATCTCCACCTGGACGGTTTCCTTGCCCAGAACCACCCCGAAAATAGCAATGACGATGATCAGAAGGGGCGCCATGGAGAAAGTGGTATAGAAGGCCAGCGCCGCGCCCAGGGTTGGGGCATTGTGTTTTCGCCATTCGTTGTAGGTCTTGGACAACAACTCCCAGACCAGCCTCAAAGGGGGCTGTCTTTTCGTGGGGGCCGGCGCCGGCGTCTCGCAAGGCATGGTAGAATTCCCCTCTTCAGGCTGGAAGCATGGCTAGGCCAAATCTTGAGCCCAAATGTTTTAGCCAGAAATGAACGCACCAGGGGGAAGAGCGCTTCGCAACGATACTAAAAAAGCTGAAAATTAAGCGTTTGGCGGCAGTTGATGGTTTCTCAGTAATACAAGAAGCACTTGAAGTCAAGGAGATATCGTCAGCTCAGCAGGCTCTGGGGCCTGTCGACCTCGGATGAAACCGGAATGAGGGGGAACAGGTTGGGGGATGGCATGGACGCCCCCGGCCGGGAAGGGGGCCGTGGTTTACCCCGGCAGGGCTCCGGCCAGAAGTCAGGTCTTCGCCGACTCCACCAGCAGTAAGGGAGTGGAAAAAAATCCGCCGTTAGTCGCCGATGATTTTCACCAGCACCCGTTTGCGGCGGCCCCCGTCGAACTCGCCGTAAAAAATCTGTTCCCAGGGCCCGAAATCGAGCCGGCCCCCGGTTACGGCCACCACTACCTCCCGGCCCATGATTTGCCGCTTCAGATGGGCATCGGCGTTATCCTCCCCGACGTTGTGGCGATACCGGGACACCGGGGCGTGGGGGGCCAGGTTTTCCAGCCAAACCTCATAGTCGTGATGCAGTCCGGGCTCGTCATCGTTGATGAAGACGCTGGCGGTGATATGCATGGCATTGACCAGGGCCAGGCCTTCCCGGATGCCGCTGTCTCTGAGGCACTGCTCCACCTGGGGGGTGATATTGATGAAGGCCCGACGGCCGGGGACTTGAAACCAGAGTTCTTGGCGGTGGCTTTTCATGCTTTTACCCGCACTGCCCGGTTAGTTTTTCGCATGGGGGTGAATTCTCCGTTCATCATGATGTACGATCCGGCCGATATCCAGCACTCGAGATTCCTGGTGGATTTTGAGGCGCCATGGTCACACTCTGGCGATGCTGCATCTTTCCCGGAAATGCCTTTGCCAATAAATCGCCAACCACCGAGAGGTAATCAATCCCGGGAGCATTCGCCCCATCAAGCCGTAGGCAGTTCCGGCAATCAGAGGGTCCGGGGACGGCTAAAAAAAATCGGTGAGAAAGGGATTGTTGACCTTTTCCTCGCCCAGGGTGGAAGTCGGGGTCTCGCCATAGTCATGACCGGGCCAGATGCGGGTCTCGTCCGGCAGGGGCATGATTTTTCCTTCCAGGGAGGCGATGAGTTGGGTCAAGGACGCCCCCGGCAGGTCGGTGCGTCCGGCGGCGCCCACAAACAACGTGTCTCCGGTGAACAGATGGCCGGGAAAGGCAAGGCAGATGCCCCCCGGAGTATGTCCCGGGGTATGGAGGACCTGGGCCTGGCAGGCGCCCAGGGGTATGAGGTGGCCATCGGCCACCAGCACGTCCGCCCGGGTCAGGGGCGAAAAACCCTCGGCCCGAGCCGCAGCCTGCATGGAAGGTGTTCGGAAGAACTCCCAGTCCAACCAGTGGATGACGATCCGGGCGCCGGTCGCCGCGGCCCAGTGGTCGTTGCCGGCGATGTGGTCGGCATGTCCGTGGGTGTTGACGATCCAGCGCAACCGCCCGCCTTCGCGCCGGAGTTTGGCGGACAACTCGGGTGAGGGACCGCCCGGATCGATGAGCAGCGCTTCGCCTGAGTCCTCACAGGCCACCAGGTAGGAAATCACCTGGAGCGGGCCGGTGGCCGCCGCCGTGATCCTGAGATGCACCGGGTTATCTCTTAAACCGAGTGGGCCAGCCGATCACCGGCCCAACCAACTGAAGACCATCTGCTGATTGCGCAGGGCGTAAATTCCCGATTTGATGGAGCGCTTGTGGGCCTGTTCGAATTCTGCCTTGGCTTCCCGCTGGTACTTCAGGTAGAGGTCCGGCTGGGTCGTCTCGATTTTGGCGGCCTTCTGCTGTTTTTCTTCCGCGGACTTGATCAGGCGCTCGGCCTGGGCCAATTCATCCGCGGCCAGCTTCTGGTTGATGGCCTCCTGATGGATCTCCCGGTCCGTCAGGGCCCGCTCCGCCTGCTGGGGGCCACACTCTTTTTGCAGGATGGTGAACAGGGAGTTGGCCTCTTTCGCCTGGGACTTGGCTTCGGCCGTATAGCCCCCCGTCAGTTTCTTTTCGGCGTTATCCAGAAGCTTCACGGCCCGCTTGTAAAGGATGGCGTGATCGGGGCCGCACTTGGCCGGGGGTTGCTGGGCCTGGGCCGACCCGCCAAGCCCCAGCACCAGAAAAGCTCCCAAAACTATCGGCGCAAACTGGGATCGAATCATAATGGCGTCCTTTGTCAATGAAGCTGAAAAGTTGCGGTGTAGGCCCGCGGCAACCGGGATCGGCAGATGAGGTCAAAAGCCGTTTCTTTCCCGAGGAACCGCATCAAGGCCCGGCTGCGGAGGTTCTTCGCTTTTATTCTAACTTGGTCGCCTTGTCCTGTAAAGGAGAAAGCCTGACCTCCTTGGGGGCATTGGAGATTGAGGCGGCGGCGGGGATGGGGTCAGCCGGGCTCTTGGTGATGTCCTGGGCGAGGCCCGACCTGGCCTTAAGGATGGGCGGGACCTTACCCCAATCGATGCGATCGGCAATCTGGTAGTACTCGGCCATGTCCTTGACCCACTCCTGGGAATTCAGCTCCCACCCGTAGATATTGGGAATGGCCTCCAGATACACCCGGCCCTGGGGCGTGAGGGCCAGTTTGAGGGGCCGGTAAATGATCTTCACCGGGGTGCCCACCTCTACCTGGGGGAAGAGCTGCTCGATCTCGTGCGGCAGCATGCGGATGCAGCCGTGGGACACTGAGTAGCCCACGCTCCAGGGGCGGTTGGTGGCATGAATGCCCACCCCGGAGGCAGTGGTCCCCAGCCAGAATTTTCCCAGGGGATTTTTGGGGCCGGGGGGCACCTTGGCCACCACTTCATGACCCATTTCTTCCATCTCCTCCTGGATGGACGGCGGCACGTTCCAGGTGGGGTTCTTGCGCTTTTCGTAGATCTTATAAGACCCGGTGGGGGTGGGCCAGCTGGGCTTGCCCACGGCCAGGGCATAGCGCCGCTGATAGGTCCCTTTCCGGAAATAGTAAAGATGCAGTTCCGGCAAATTGATGACCAGGCCGCTTTGCAGCTCCGTGGGCACGATATGGGTATTGTTGATCTTGAGCACCATGCCGGGTTTGAGCTTATAAGGCTTTTTCAGGCCGTTCTCCCGGGCCACCGTCACCCAGCGCACCCCCTGCTCCAGGGCCAGCCGGTCCACGCTGGTGGGTTTCTCAATGGTAATCTCTTGCTCGCCGCCGGCCACCTGCTGATACAGGGGTGGGGCCGTATCGGCGCCGGCCAGTCGCGCCCCCGTCAGGAGGACCAATAAAATCAACCACGCTCTTAAAGCCATCTCAATATTCAACCTCTGCTTCATAAGGAAAGTGATCAGAAGGGTAGCGACCTTCCTGATTGTCCGTGACGATGGCCACCCGCCGGACCGAAAAAGGCGGGGTCGCCAGAATCCAGTCGATGCGGCTGCCCCGGGGCCGCCCCTCGAACCCGTGCTGGGTGGCGCTCTCTTCTTCCGGCGGATGCACCTGTCTCCAGGTATCCTTAAGGGGGCTGTCCGCATGGATGAATTCCCGATACACCGGACCATCCGGCGACTCATTAAAATCCCCCACCAGGATCAGGGGCCGGTTCAGGGGGAAGAAAAATTCCCGGATCATCCGGGCGCCCTCACGCCGGGCCGCCTCCGAAACATGATCCAGGTGGGTGTTGATGAAGTAAAAGCTGGTAGCCCGGCCCTTTTCTCGAAACCGCCCATAGGTGACCATGCGGGGAAAGGCTGAGCCCCAGCTGAGGCTGCGGTGCACCTGCGGGGTCTCTGAAAGCCAGAACTCGCTGCTCTCCTCGACGTCAAAGCGGTCGCCCCGATAGAAAATGGTGGGATACTGGCAGGTGGGGTCCACCCGGCGATGCGCCGTTAATGGCAGGTAGCCGGTCAGATGCTCCTCCAGATAGAGGAGCTGGGGCACGGTGCCTTCCTGGGTCCCCAACAGGTCCGGCAGATGGTTGCCGATGACCTCCACCCCCAGATCCTTCCGAAACTCCCATTCATTGGGGCCGTCCACGGGGGTGGCAAACCGGAGATTAAACGTCATGAGGCGCATGGGCGCCCTCAACCAAACCCCGCCCGCAAGGGCTGCGGGAAAAACAGGTCCTGGGAAGTCCGTAAAAAATAGGCGTCGGTCATGGAGGCCAGGAAATCCCGGACAATTTCCCCCGGCCGGCGGGACTCCCGGTAACCGGGGTCCATGGCGGCCAGGAAATCTGTCCAGATGGGCGAATCCTCCCGGCCCGCCTCCATATCCGCCAAAAACCGCTCAAACAGCCGGTGGAACAGGGCCTCAATCTTGGGGGTCTCGGACTTGATGCGGGCGTTGTCGTAAATGCGCCGGTAATTGAACTCCTTGAGCTTTTTTAAGAGCCGGCCGACTTCAGGACTATAACCCACATAGTTCTTATCGTAGCTGTGGGTGATGAGATCGGCCACCAGACTGTAGACTATGGCGCCGTTGGTCCGGCCCAGTTTCTGCCCGACCTCGGGCGGCAGTTCTTCCCGCCGCAGCAGCTTCAGGGTGATGGCATCCTCCAGGTCCCGGCCGATATAACTGATGGTGTCCGCCAGGCGGACCACGCAGCCTTCCAGGGTCATGGGCTTCAAGGACGCGGCCGGGTCGGCCAGCTTGGCCCGGATCTCTGCCGAAAGGGAAGCAAAGGTCTTGTCCCCCTGGGGGGAGAGGCGTTCCAAATGGGATTCCCCGTCGTGGCAGAGGATCCCATCCAGGACCTGGAGGGAAAGGTTGAGCCCCCGCCCCTGCTTTTCCAGCCGGTCGAGGAACCACACTCCCTGGAGGCTGTGGAGAAAGGGGCCGACCCCGTGGGTCTCGCAGAGGCCCGAGAGGATGCGCTCCCCGTCGTGGCCGAAGGGGGGGTGGCCGATGTCGTGGCCCAGAGCAATGGCCTCCAGGAGGTCCTCGTTCAGGCGGAGAAACTTGCCGATGGTGCGGGCGATCTTAGACAGGAGTTGCACGTGCAACACCCGGTGGCTGATTTGCTCGTGGCTAATGAGGTAAAAGACCTGGGTTTTGTCGATGTAGCGGGTGTAAGCCCGGGAATGGAGGATGCGGTCGGCGTCCACCGCGAAGTTCTGGCGGTGACCTTCGGCGATGCGCTCCTCATAGTGCCGGCGAATGGCCTGAACACTCTTGGTGGCATACGAAGAGAGCCAGACTTCCTCCTGCTTATCCAGGATTTGCCGCAATTCGCCTAATTTGACCATGCGCACCCACTTCCCCCTGGATACTATACCACAGAGCCGGTGAGGCCTCAAGGGCGTCCCTCAAGAATCGCCATTGACTTCCGGATTTTCGGGTATATTCTTAGAAAGAACCGGCGCGGGCGGCATCAGATCGTGTCCCTGGCAAATGTTACCAACCAAATATTTAACTTATTGATATTTTTAATTTATTTTAACCGAAAACCGTACAAGACCCCTCCCCGGCCCCGCCCAAAAATCAGGGATGCCCGCGGGAGCAGGGCATTTCCTCCAACCCCATTCACCTAAAAGGAGAGGAACATGGTCAAGGTCTTGATGGAAAGGACGATTCGAGGGCAGAACGTGGGCCAAATCGTGCGCCTGTTGCGCCAACTTCGGGTTTTGGCCATGCAGCAGCCCGGCTATATCAGCGGCGAAACCCTGCATGGGGTGGACGACCCCAACTATTACCTGGTAATCAGCACCTGGGAATCCCTGGAGCAGTGGCAGGACTGGTTCAACAACCCGGAGCGGCAAAAATTGAGCGCCGAAATCGACAGCTACCAGGAATCCCCCACCCGCACCCGGGTTATGACCCATTGAGGCGGGTGGGGCCCAGGACCTCTCCCGGCGTAAATACGCCTTCCCCGTAGGGGCGGTGCGCGAACCGCCCCTACGGTTGCATGGCCCCCACTTTCTCGCCTATCCCTTTGCAGCAATTTTAACAGCCTCTTTTTATCTCGTTGACGCCGGCATGTCGGTCTCCGGGCCGCCGATAATTTTTGGCATTGCGGCAACTTCATGATATTATTTTTCTTTTAAATGAGTTAAACGGAAGAGGTGGGGAAGCTTTTCCCGGGAAAGACCAGCGCCATGAGCAGCGGCACTTATCTGGAAGATTTCCTGCGGTACCTGCGGGTGGAGCGGCAGATGTCGCCCCGTACCCTGAGAAACTACCGCCTGGACCTCACCCAGTTTCTCGAGTTCTGCTCTGAGCACCGGGAAGGCCTTACCCCGGCGCAGGCGACCTACCAGGACCTGCGGGCCTTCCTGGCCGCGGCTCTGAAGAAAAACCGCAAGACCACGGTGGCCCGCAAGCTCTCAACCCTGCGCACTTTCTTCAAATACTTGCAGCGCCTGGGGGTTATGTCCCAGAACCCGGCCAAACTGGCCCCCAGCCCCAAGCTGGAAAAGGTCCTGCCTCACTATTTGAGCGTGGACGAGGCCTTTCACCTGCTGGGCGAGCCTAAGAATGATGATTTCGGGACCTGCCGGGATAAGGCTATCCTGGAGGTCTTTTATAGTGGGGGCTTGCGCCTGGCGGAGTTGGCCGGGCTCAACCTGGGAGATGTGGACCTGGCCCCGGGCGTGCTCCGGGTTTGGGGCAAGGGCGGCAAGGAGCGTCTGGCCTTTCTGGGCGAGCCGGCTAGAGCCGCGCTGTCGGCCTATCTGCCCCTGCGCCAGCGGCTCCTGGAGCAGCACGGCACTATGGATGAAACCGCCCTGTTCGTCAATTCCCGGGGACCCCGCAATTCCCATGGACGCCGTCTCAGCACCGAGGGGGTGGCCCGGGTGGTGGCCAAGTGGGTCAGGCTCTCGGGGCTTTCCCCGGGCCTGACGCCCCACGGCCTGCGCCACAGCTTCGCCACGCATCTCCTCGAGGGCCGGGCCGACCTCCGGGCCGTCCAGGAATTGCTGGGGCATGCCTCCATCTCCACCACCGGGCGTTATACCCACGTTAACCTGGATTACCTGATGGAGGAGTACGACAAGGCTCATCCCCGGAGTAAGTAGGGCAAAAGGGGGAAAGGGGAAAGGGCGAAAAGGGAAAAAATCGTGGGAAGCTCGTCGGGCTCATAACCCGAAGGTCATCCAAACCCAATTTACCTGGTTCCCCAACTCCTGCTTGGGAACGAAAAAATGTAGGACAGCCGCCCCCGGCTGTCCGGGCACAGGCTGGAAAGCCTGTGCCACCAAAACTTAATTATCTGGTTCCCAAGCTGTGCTTGGGAACCCAAATGTCATCGAAGCTCCGCTTCGAGGGCCAAGCTGAGCTTGGGAACGAGGAAAGGCCGACATGAAGTGGTTTTTCTCTTTCCCTTTTCGCCTTTTTCCCATTTCCCCTTTTCGCCCGGTGCGATTGGGCTTGGAGGTTGACAGCTAACCGATATGGTTGACCAGAAGAAATTCCGCGGCACCACCATCCTCATGGTGCGCCGGGGCGATAAGGTGGCGGTGGCCGGCGACGGCCAGGTCACCCTGGGCGACATGGTGATGAAGCACCGTGCCAAAAAGGTCCGCAAACTCTACCACGGCAAAATCATCGTGGGCTTTGCGGGGTCCGCGGCCGACGCCTTGACCCTGTTCGAACGCCTGGAGGCCAAGCTGGAGAAGCACCAGGGGAACCTCACCCGCTCGGTGGTGGAACTGGCCAAGGACTGGCGCACCGACCGCATCCTCCGGCGCCTGGAGGCCCTGCTCCTGGCGGTGGACGCCACCGGCGCGCTGCTCATCTCCGGCACGGGAGATGTCATCGAACCCGACGAAGGGGTGATGGCCATCGGCTCCGGCGGGCCTTACGCCCTGGCCGCAGCCCGGGCCTTAATGGCCCACACCCAGCTCACCGCCGTGGAGATCTGCCGGGAGGCCATGACCATCGCCGCGTCGCTGTGCGTTTATACGAATAGTGAGATTGTGATTGAGGAGTTGTAAAAATCAGTAGGGCGGGCACTGCCCGCCATCATATAAACCAAGACCCGAAGACGGCGGGCGATGCCCGCCCTACATGCCGGTAATGATATATGCAAAACAAATCAGAACCAGTTTATGGCCTTGCGCTTTTTATTGTAAGCAAAGCTGTTGAATTAATGCAAAATGGCCAATATATCGAAGCTATTGATTTAATAAAGGGAAATATCTACAAGTCAAATATTTATCAATTAGCTTTTTTGGCTTATGCTTATCTTCAATTAGCACTGAACAACCAAGATAATAAGCAAGAAAATTATCTTTCTGCTTTGCAATATGCTGATAAAGCTAAGAACATGTATGCAGAGTTAAATTTAGATACTTATATTAAAATATATTATGCCAAGAAAAGTATGGCTTATGCACAGTTTGTCGATGGAATAGTTAAATTAAAAATCTGGGGTGACAAAGAAAATGCGTTAAAACAATATCATCGTTTATTAAATAATGATTCAAAATTAGCCAAGGATTTTTATAAAATTATTAATGAATAACCTGCTGCTGGGAAAATATTAGTAGTTAAGGTAGGGTGGGCACTGCCCGCCATATCATGTAACGTTTGAACACAAGGAAGACGGCGGGCGATGTCTACGCGATACAGCAGCCGTAGGGCGCGTCTCACGCGCCGCTCTATGGTGCGTAAGATGCACCCTACGTTTCTCCTGAAGACGGCGGGCCGTGCCCGCCCTACACGATAAAGGCAGGCAACCATGAAATTGCTCAAATTCCTCCCCACGTCCGGGGATCACCTGACCCCCCGGGAGACCGTGGCGGAGTTGGACAAATACATCGTGGGGCAGAACGACGCCAAGCGCTCGGTGGCCATCGCGCTTCGGAACCGCTGGCGGCGCCAGCAGGTCCCCGAGAACCTCCGAGATGAGATCGCCCCGAAAAATATCATCATGATCGGCCCCACCGGGGTGGGCAAGACCGAGATCGCCCGGCGCCTGGCCAAGCTCACCGCCTCCCCCTTCCTGAAGATCGAGGCCAGTAAGTTCACCGAGGTGGGCTACGTGGGCCGGGACGTGGAATCCATGGTCCGGGACCTGATGGAGCTGGCCGTCAACATGGTCAAGGCCGAAGAACGGGACAAGGTCCAGGCCAAGGCCGAAGAAGCGGTGGAAGAGCGGTTGCTGGATTTGCTGCTCCCCGGCTCGACCCCGGAGCAGAGCAGTCAGGGGTCCCGCGATGAGGGCGTAATCGAAATGTTAAGCGACCCAAATCCAGATCTTAATAAGACCTATGGGCCTAAACCTGAAAAGGACACCACACGCGAGAAGCTCCGGTCCATGCTCCGGGCCGGGCGCCTGGAAGAACGCCTCGTGGATCTGGAAGTCAGCCAGCGGGGCACCCCCGTGGTGGAGATCTTTTCCGCCGCGGGCATAGAGGAAATGGATTTCAACTTCAAGGACATGCTCGGCAACCTTTTTCCCAGCAAGACCAAGCAGCGCAAGGTGAAGCTCTCGGAGGCCCGGGAATACCTGCTCCAGGAGGAGGCCGGCCGCCTCATCGACATGGACCGGGTGGTGGAGGAGGCCCGGCGCAAGGTGGAGCAAAACGGCATCATCTTTTTGGATGAGATCGACAAGATCGTGGGCCGGGACGGCACCCGGGGACCCGACGTCTCCCGGGAAGGGGTGCAGCGGGACCTGTTGCCCATCGTCGAAGGCACCACGGTGAACAGCAAGCATGGGATGCTGCGCACCGACCACATCCTGTTCATCGCCTCCGGGGCCTTTCACCTGTCCAAGCCGTCGGACCTGATCCCGGAGATGCAGGGCCGCTTCCCCATCCGGGTGGAACTCCACTCCCTGGGGCCGACGGAGTTCGAGCGCATCCTGACGGAACCGGAAAACGCCCTGATTAAACAGTACCGGGCCCTGTTGGACACCGAAGGCATCCGGCTCACCTTCACCCCCGGGGCGGTGAAGGAGATCGCCGGCCTGGCCACGAGGGTGAACGACCGCACCGAAAACATCGGGGCTCGACGGCTCCACACGGTCATGGAAAAGCTCCTGGAGGAGATTTCCTTTACGGCCCCGGACCTCACGGCCCAGGAAATCACCATCACCGACGCCTACGTGCGGGAACGCCTGGCCGCGCTCATCGAAGACGAGGATTTGAGCCGGTATATTTTGTAAAGCAGGGGGAAAAGGCGAAACGGCGAAGAGGGGAAAAGGGAGAACCACAATTTAACTTGATGGCTTTCCTTTTCGCCTTTTTCCCTTTTCACCTTTTCGCCCAGGGTCATTCTTCTTTAAGGAGATATGCATAACTCCATGACGAACGAATTGATTCGCAAGGCCGAGATTTTATTGGAGTCCCTGCCCTACATGCGCGCCTTTCAGGGGCAGACCGTGGTGATCAAGTCTGGCGGCGCCGCCCAGCAAGAGCCGGAACTGAAGCGCGCCTTCGCCCAGGACATCACGCTCCTCCAGTACCTGGGCATCCACCCGGTGGTGGTGCACGGCGGCGGGCCCCAGATCGGCAAGATGCTGGCCAGGATGGACATCCCCACCCGGTTCGTGGACGGCCTCCGCGTCACCGACGAGAGCACCATGGACGTGGTGGAGATGGTCCTGGCCGGCAAGATCAACAAGGAGATCGTCAACCTGATCAACGCCGCCGGCGGCGCCGCCGTGGGGCTGAGCGGCAAAGACGGACTGCTGCTCAAAGCCCAGAAAATGGAGTTCTACCGCCCCCGGGAGGACGAACCTCCGGAGATCATCGACATCGGCCTGGTGGGGGAAGTGACCGCGGTGAACACCCACCTCATCCGCACCCTGCAAGCCCAGCAGTTCATCCCGGTGATCGCCCCGGTGGGGGTGGGAGAAGCCGGCGAAACCTACAATATCAACGCCGACCTGGTGGCCGGGGCGGTGGCCGCGGCCCTGGGCGCGGCCAAGCTCATTCTGCTCACCGACGTGCCGGGAGTTCTGGACAAAGACCGCCGCCTAATCTCCAGCCTCACCCGCCGCCAGGCAATTGCCCTGATGGAGGAAGAGATTGCCGTGGGCGGCATGATCCCCAAGATCAAGTGCTGCCTGGAGGCCCTGGAAGAAGGGGTGGCCAAGGCCCACATCCTGGACGGCCGCGCCCTCCACGCGGTGCTCCTGGAGATTTTTACCGACACCGGCATCGGCACGGAGATCGCGGGGTAGTGAGCCGTAAGCGGTGAGCAGTAGGGTGCGTCTTACGCACCATTGCTCAGGGCTAATTGCTAACCAGCGAGAGTTTTTTGTGGGCAATGCCCACCATCCCCGCAATGGCGGGCAATGCCCGCCCTACGCGACTAACTGCTGATAAGAGAGACTGCAATCATGAGTAACCAATGGATGGCACGCGCCGATAAAGTCGTCATGAACACCTACGGCCGGCAGCCGCTGGTTTTGGTCAGGGGCGAGGGCTGCCGGGTCTGGGACGATCAAGGCAAAGAGTACCTGGACTGCCTGGCCGGGCTGGCGGTGGTTAACCTGGGCCATGCTCACCCGGACATCGCCAAGGCCGCCTGTGCCCAACTGACGCAATTGGTCCACGTCTCCAACATCTACTACACCACCCCCATGGTGGAACTGGCCGAGGCGCTGGTGCGCCTGTCCTTTGCCGACCGGGTCTTTTTCGCCAACAGCGGCGCCGAAGTCAACGAAGGGGCCATCAAGCTGGCGCGGCGCTACTCCCGGGAGCGCTTCGGAGAAGGCCGGCACCGGATCATCTGCATGGAGAACTCCTTCCACGGCCGCACCCTGGGGGCGCTGTCGGCCACGGGCCAGTCCAAGTTCTGGCAGGGCTTCGATCCCCTGCTGCCGGGTTTTTCGTTTGTGCCCTTCAACGACCTGGAGGCGGTGGCCAACGCGGTGGACGACACCGTCTGCGCCGTGATGCTGGAGCCTATCCAGGGAGAGGGGGGGGTTTGCCTGCCCTCGCCCGATTATTTGAAGGGCCTGCGGCAGTTGTGCAACGACAAGGGGCTGTTGCTGATCCTGGATGAAATCCAGACGGGCCTGGGCCGCACCGGGACACTCTTCGCCCAGGAAAACTTCGGTATCACCCCGGATGTCATGACCCTGGCCAAGGCGTTGGCCAACGGCCTGCCCATGGGGGCGCTCCTGGCCACTGCCGAGGTGGCCGGGGCCTTCGTCCCCGGGACCCACGCCAGCACCTTTGGGGCCGGGCCGGTGGTGGCCGCCGCGGCCAACGCCGCCCTGAATCTGTTGAGCGCCCCGGAGTTCCTGGCCGGGGTGCGGGAGCGCGGCGTTTTTTTGTCCAAGCGCTTAGCAGCCTTGCAGGCAGAGATACCCGTCATCCGAGAGGTGCGCGGCCTGGGCCTCATGTGGGGCCTGGAATTGGCCGAAGAGGGGACCCCGGTGGTGGCGGCCTGCCGGGAGCGGGGGCTGCTGCTCAACTGCACCCAGGGGAACGTCATCCGGCTGCTGCCGCCTTTGATCATCACCCCCCAAGAGATCGACGCGGCCATAGGAACCCTGCGGGACGCCCTCAAGATGGTGTTTCCATGACCCGCCACCTGTTGACTATATTGGATCTGAGCCGGGAGGAGATCGAGCACCTCCTGACCCGGGCCCGGGAACTCAAAGCCCTCCATTACCGGGGCCAGAACCCCACGCCCCTGACGGGAAAAACCCTGGCCATGATTTTCGACAAGCCCTCCACCCGCACCCGGGTCTCCTTTGAGGCGGGGATCGCCCAACTGGGGGGCGCCAGCATCTACCTGGCCCCGGGCCAGACCCAGATGTCCCGGAACGAGCCCGTGGCCGACACCGCCCGGGTGCTGTCCCGGTATGTGGACGGGGTGGTGGTGCGGACCTTCGCCCAGGACACGGTGGCGGAACTGGCCCGCCACAGCACTATTCCGGTGATCAACGGCCTCACGGACACGCACCACCCCTGCCAGGTCTTGAGCGACCTCATGACCATGGAGGAGCGCTTCGGCGATCTTACCGGGCTCAAAGTGGCCTGGGTGGGGGACGGCAACAACATGGCCAACTCCTGGATCACCGCGGCCATGCATCTGGATTTCGCCTTGCACCTGGCCTGTCCGCCGGGCTACGAACCCGACGCCGCGCTGTTGGCCCAGGCCAGACAGCAGGGCGCCCGGGTCTATCTGGGGCAGGACCCGGAAGCCGCCGTGGCCGGGGCGCTCGTGATCAACACCGACGTCTGGGCGAGCATGGGCCAGGAGGAGGAGGCCGCGGCCCGGCTGGAGATTTTTAAGCCCTACCAGGTGAACGACGAACTTATGAAACTAGCGGCGCCCGAGGCCATCGTGCTCCACTGCCTGCCGGCCCACCGGGGCGAGGAGATCACCGCCGAAGTCTTGGACGGCCCCCAATCCGCCGCCTGGGACCAGGCGGAAAACCGCATGCACTTCCAGAAGGCGCTGCTGGAGTGGCTGTTGGGATAGGGATCAGGGGTTAGGGGTTAGTAAATGGAATAATCCCTGGTGGCACAGGCGTCCCGCCTGTGCAGAGGTGTAGGGCGGGAAAGCGAAGCGCATCCCGCCATCGGTAATTCCAGGTTAGACTTCGCTTATGCTGCAATATATTTACTTGGACTACAGATGATTATTGTTCGAAGTCTATGGATGGCATAATGATAAAGGCGGGATGCGCTTCGCTTTCCCGCCCTACGGGCTGACTATATACAACTAGGTATTTTAATTGTTTTATTTGTATCATTAATAGCTATTTTTCTGCAAATATTTATGCAAAATCGATTATTGAAAGCCCAGATTCTTCGGGACCGTATGGAAATGTATTGGAAAACCTATGAACCTGTATCCGATCGTGCAATTGAACAGATACACCTTATCCCTGAAGACTACATGAACATAGAAAAATATAACAAATATTACAAAGACAATAAAAAATCCATTCGAAGATATATGACCTTATTGCAATTATATGAATATCTAGCGTTTACTTATTCTCTTAAAATATTAAGATTGCCTGATCCGTTAACCTATACCTGGACTGAACTCTGGACAGAATCTCTTCTTAAGTATCAAGAGTTTTTAGATATTCATGAGTACCATAGACCTTATTATGAGAGATACGCAGAATTTGTAGATAGCATTATCCTTAAGCAGAAAATAAAATGACGATATGTTCAATTCAAAAATAATAATAGGAACAAAAACAAATGAGCGCAATCAACAAAATCGTCCTGGCCTACTCCGGCGGCCTGGACACCTCGGTGATTCTCAAGTGGCTCAAGGAGACGTATCAGTGCCCGGTGGTGGCCTTTGCCGCGGACCTGGGCCAGGGCGAGGAACTGGCGGAGGTGGCGGAAAAAGCCAAAGCCACCGGCGCCGACGAGGTTTTTATCGAGGACCTCAAGGAAGAGTTCGTCCGGGACTTCGTGTGGCCCATGTTCCGGGGCAACGCCCTGTATGAGGGGGCGTATCTCCTGGGCACAGCCATCGCCCGGCCCCTCATCGCCAAGGCCCAGGTGGAGGTGGCCCTTCGAGTCGGCGCCGACGCGGTGAGCCATGGCGCCACCGGCAAGGGCAACGACCAGGTGCGCTTCGAGCTCACCTACCAGGCCCTGGCCCCGGATCTCGCCATCATCGCCCCCTGGCGGGAGTGGGACCTGGCGGGCCGGGCCGAGTGCCTGGCCTATGCCGAAAAGCACGGCATCCCGGTGCCGGTGACTAAAGATAAACCCTATTCCAGCGACCGGAACCTGTTGCATATCAGCTTCGAGGGCGGCATCCTGGAAGACCCCTGGGCCGAGCCCCCGGCGGATATGTTCGTGCTCACCAAGTCGCCGGAAGCGGCCTTGGATACGCCGCAATATGTAGAAATTAACTTTGAGCGCGGCGACCCGGTGGCGGTGGACGGCGCCGGCTTAAGCCCCGCCGCGCTCCTGGCCCGGCTCAACGACCTGGGCGGCGAGCACGGCGTCGGCCGGGTGGACCTGGTGGAAAACCGCTACGTGGGCCTGAAATCCCGGGGGGTGTACGAAACCCCGGGCGGCGCCATCATCCGGGCCGCCCACCGCGCCGTGGAATCCCTTACCCTGGACCGGGAAGTGATGCACTTACGAGATTCCCTCATGCCCCGGTATGCCGAACTTATCTATTACGGCTACTGGTACGCCCCGGAGCGCCAGGTCCTGCAAAAACTGATCGACGCGGCCCAGCAGCCCGTCACCGGCGCCGCCCGGCTGAAGCTGTACAAAGGGAACGTCACGGTAGTGGGGCGCAAAGCCCCAAAATCTCTGTACCAGCCATCCCTGGTGACCTTCGAGGCAGGGGGCGATTACCAGCAGGCGGACGCCACCGGCTTCATCCGCTTAAACGCCCTGCGCCTGAAGATCGCCGCCAAGCTGGAGGGGAAGTAGATTTTGGAGATGGGGGAGAAGGTGCGGAAACCGCATACCGAACTTTCGTCTCGAGATAATCCATGCCCCAGGTGATTCCCACCCCCGTCGCCTATCCCATGGCCCTCATCTTCGGCGGGCTGGGGCTATACATGCTCCTGAGACGGCATGGCCCCAACCTCTGGATCGGGGTGCGGCTGCCCTGGACCTGCGCGGACCGGGATATTTGGGATAAATCCTGGCGCCTGGCGGCCATGTTTCTGCTGGGCATGGGAGTCAGCATTCTGTTATCCGCGAAGTTGTTTTTCATCGCGGTGGCGCATCTCATTATCCTGGGCATCCTGTATCCGGTTTTCCTCTACCGGCGCAAATACGGCACCCTCCGTTACTGGAAGGGCCAGGGCTGGATCGATTACCGCCCGATGGCGCGTTGCGCCCGCTGCGGCCATTTCCAAAAGCTGGCCAGCTACGCGGACCTGGGCCGGGGCGCGTGTGAGGCCTGCGGCGCCAAACTGCCGGAGCCCAGGGCGGGGCTCCGGGCCTCCTGGCCGTTAGGGGCTAAGAAAGACCGAAACTTTATTAAATGAGGTAATTATGAGAACGACGGTTAGCGTCGCCGCGTGGCTGTTAGCCTTATCTCTCTTCACGCCCGGCCATGGCCGGGGCGACGAACTGAGCGAGTCCTATTTCCCCCTCAAAGAAGGCATGCGGTGGGAGTACAGCGTCACGTCGGACCAGGGCGGAACGAAAAAATTACTCATTACCAATCTGGCTCCCCGGGAAGTGCAGGGAACCAAAGTAACGCCGCGGAAATGGGAGTTGGGCGGCACGATTTTTATCGAGTTAATAAAACAGGATGATACCGGGGTCTACCGCTACGCCGAGCAGCCGGGCGAAAATGCGCCGCCGAGTCTTATCACCCCGATAGAATGCCATCTTAAGTTTCCCATCGCCCCGGGAAGTAGCTGGAACATGGCCACCAAGGTGGGAAACAGCACGTTGAACCTGAGTCTGACGATTGAAAGCGTATCCGATGAGGTCAAGGTCCCGGCCGGAACCTTTAAGGATTGCGTTAAGGTGAAGCAGGTGGGCGAAAATGATGCCGGCACCGCCGTCATGGGGTACGAATGGTATGCCCCCAAGGTAGGCGTAGTCAAGAGCCTGGTCACCATCAAGCAAAAATCCAAAGAGGGAACCAAATCTGAAAGCCGGACTTACCAGTTGGCGTCCTTTAAGCCCTGAGGGCCCGGGCCGGCTGACCCGGCAAAAGGTAGGGCGAAACCGCGCGATTGCATAAGTCTTTACGTAAAAAATCAAATCCCCCTAAATCCCCCTTTTCCAAAGGGGGACTTTCTAAGGGATTCTGCGAAGTTCCCCCCTTTGAAAAAGAGGGGCAGGGCAGCAGTGTACGGTTAGGTTCTTGCAAATAAAGGAGGCTCGCTCTACGTGGACCAACAGTGGATAAATTAGCTCACGCCCTTTTTGCTCAGAGAAGAATACTTCCCCCTCACCCCAGCCCT
>VGSJ01000059.1 GCA_016875015.1 Deltaproteobacteria bacterium
TTGTCAATTCTTTTTAGAGGCTTATGGATGCATGGGTTGGCACTACATTTCCGCCCTTCCCATCTATGCCACCTAACAATTTCAATGACTTATACCTATATCTGGGCTTACAACTGTCGAAAATGAGTCTAAAGCCGGGTTATACTCTGCCTTGCCATTCCTCAATGCCTTATTGAAAATAGTTTTTAAGCAGGCAAGCTCCCGGTTGACGGTGGCGGGCTTGGTAAGAAATTGTGGGGTGCGCCCCGATGGGTCGGCAAGCCTATTTTGTTTATGGGCTTCCACCATGGCCGGGTTGATGTCCTTTAGCAGTCGGTCCCCAAAGCTGGCGATGAGCCTTTTAGTGTGCATGATGTCTTTATTGTATGACCTCTTGGCCTTCACTTCCGGAAGGTCAAGATACCATTGGACCAGGTCCTTAAAGAGGGTAATGGCATCCGGGCTTTTCTTGATATATCGCCCCTCAGTCCGGGCACTCATCACTTCCCGGTACCTTTGCTCCGCCGCTGCCTTATTGGGGCCGATGCGCTCCCGTCTCAGACGTTTGTCCTGGTCATAGTATTCAATCCACCAGACCCGACCTGAAAACTTCGCCAGGGCAAAACCACATTTGCAGGCTTTCACCTTGGTGCTATTCCGCTTCTTGCACTCCGGGCATTCCACCAGTAAACCCATCTTTACCTCCTTTCATCATCCTGTGTTCCAGGGCCTCCAGGGCCAAAGGAAGCAGGGGGGGAATGCGCCGTCGGCCCCATTCCCAGAAGGCCACGGCCATAGTGCTCACCCCTAAAGCCTTGCTCAGCTTGGCCTGAGAAAGCCCCATCTTTTGCCGCCAGGTGCGTAATGCAGTTCCATTCATGGCAATATATATAACAATGTTATATTATAAAGTCAAAGGAAACGATAAGGCCAAATCGATGACCATGAAAATTTAAATTTTGAGAATGCCCCCCTGCTAAACCTGCTAAAGTTGCTAAAGTTGTCTCGGCCCCCGGCCGACCAGACCCCACCACCATGATCCAGGCTGGCCTGCTCTCCCGGACGGTTTCACAAAATGGTCAACTAGTCGGTCAAGATTCATATCGCCTCTTCGTAGATTATCTGCCCCCGATTTCATTGATCTTGGAACCTTAGAAACTTTGCTAATGGAGCCGCAGGCCATGCTTGCCGGGGTCAGGCAGGGAACCGCAAGGCATCAATTATGGCTGACGGTTTTCATTTAAAGTTCACCGGCAAGCTTTAACACCGCGGTGCTGGTAACAGGACTGACCCAAAACCGCAAGTTCTGGAGGTTGTCGAGAAGGGGGCGATCTCCCCGATCAGACCGGCTCGCTTGGCGGCCAGTAAGACTCCCAGGGTCCCGGTCAGGGGGATATGCAAAGCCTCTGCGGTGCGTCGGGCCAGGAAATCGTCCACAATTACCACTGCTCCCGGCATTTCCAGCGCCAGAGCCAATACGTGCGATTCTCCCGGCCCCAGGTCGGTCACCAGCGGCAAAACCGCCGCGCTCATCGGTTGACGGATGGTGAGCCACTCCAGTTTATCTACTTCAGGCACATCGATGCCCAATTTCTGCCCCGCAACCAACTCTTCCACCACCGCCGACGGAATGATGACGGTCCCGGCCAGCGCCGGCAGCAGGTGCAGCAACTTTAATTGGTGCAGGTGCTGGAGGGGTGAAGTGTTGCAGATTACTTCAGGCAAGGGTTGTCTCCCGGCGAAGTTCCTCTTCGGTCAGATTGAAGGTATCCGCGCCATAATCGGCTAAGCGGGAGAGAAACACCACCCGAGGCACCCCGGCCAAACCCGCCGCCGCGCCGGAAGACATGCGCCCCAATTCAAAGAGCTTCACTGCGGCCGCCATACGGAGTTCTACGGCCAGGGATTCAGGGGAAAGCTTGAGGGCCAACAGGCTTTCCGGCGGGACCTCAAAAGCGATGCGATTCATACCATCTCCTTTAGGATTGCCCGGGATAGATTATCTCGTCGCCATCCATCAGATTATTTTATCACCGCGGCAGTCAATTTGCGACTGCGAAGCCTTTTTGCCCGTGAAGCATTGCAAAACCAAGACTTTGAACTTCTTTACTAGTAAAGTACGCCTTTATCTTCAATGAGAACTGCTTAACGTTTTCAAGCCGTTTATCCAGGACCTCAGTTCTTTCTCGGCCAGGCCGGCATCGGTCAGTTCTTTTTCCTGATGGGCCACATAGGTGTTCCGAAAGTCATTAATGCCGAAGACCGGGTGCATCGCCGGGAGATAGAGGTTGAACCCCTGGATTCCCTGTTTCAATCCTCACCCGGCCCGAAGACCGGGTGCATCTGGCTGGACGTTTTAACTGCCGCCACACATTTATCTTGGTTTCAATCCTCACCCGGCCCGAAGACCGGGTGCATCCCCCGGCCTTTCCCGGCCGGTTTTTAAACGGTTAATCGTGCCTTTCCGGGCGAACCGGCTGCAACGCCGGCTTGCCACCGTTGGCATAAAAGCCAGTTTCGGCTGATCCGGCCGATTTTCCTCATGATTATCGGAGTGCGAACCTCCCCGGTTTTTACCCCCGCTATGGGTTCGCTCTCAGACCATGAGAGGTTGGCTGAAGTCCACTTTCTTATCCCAACCAAAAACCCGGACATTTTTTTCCAGGGGCTCGGTCAAGCGGTAGATCCTGAGACTGTCTTCCTCCTTATGGATGATTTTCACCAAGGCGCGGATCAGGCTCTCAAACTGCATTTCATCAACTTCACATTCAAAGACGCTTTTTTGCACCCGCTGGCCGAAGTTTTTGCACTGCTGCGCCATCCGGCGCAGGCGGCGTCGGCCCGCAGCGTCTTCCGTGGAAACATCATAGGTCACCAGGACGGTCATCATAGAACATCTCCCTACTTGTGGAGATAAGGAGGATAGGCCACCAGTTCGCCCCGAAGGTGCCGGGCCAGCAGCCTGGCCTGGATATGGGGCACCAGACCAAGGGGCATCTTTTGCTGCGCCCCGGGATGAAAAATCTCCTCTTGTTTCCGCTCCTGGTAGGCCACCACCACTTTTTTGCGGCCTGCGTCATTCAGGAGGACAGCGCCGCCGGTGCGCCGGTCAAAGTCCGGCTCGCTTAACTGGCGGCGGTTGATAAGGGTTAAGGTCAGCCGGTCCGCCAGGATGGGCCTGAACTCCTCCATGAGGTCCAATCCCAGGGAGGGCCGCCCGGGCCGCAGGCTATGGAGAAAACCCATCTGGGGGTCCAGGCCGACCCCCTGGGCGCCCGCCACACAATCACTCAACAACAGGGCATAGAGAAAAGAAAGCAAGGCATTGGTGGGGTCCAGGGGGGGCCGGCGAGTGCGGCCCGTTATGACGAAGGTTTCCCGGTCGGCCAGGACCATGCTGTTGAACCCGGCGAAATAATGGCGGGCCGCGTCGCCCTCCAGGCCCCGGAGGGTATCCAGGTCAGTTACTGCCGGCAACTGGAGCAAAATCTCGCCCAAGAGTTGAGCTGTATGGCCTAAGAGTTCATGGTCCTGGGGGGCGTCGGTTTCCCGGGCGCTACGCAGGATAACGTTCCGCTGGTTTTTTAGCTTCCCGGCGACCAGGTTCCGAACCACCTCCAGAGTTCGGAGGGGCGAGTCCATGGCCTCGTGTTGGGCCCGGCGTAGCAAGACGTTGCCGGCAACCGGCCCTTCCAGGCGACCGAGAAACCGTCCGGAGCGGCTGAGCCAGGTGACGGACCGGCCGTCTTGGGCGCAGCGGCCCAAAAGACCGGGGGAGACCATCACTTCCCCGAACAGCACCAGGCTGCCCAGGTGGTGTAACGGCACCTGCAATCGCACCTCTTTGTTGATTTCCACTTTAAGGGTCTCATGGTCCAGGTGCAGATAGGCCCCGGAGGTCTGAACATAGAGGGTGTTCAACAAGGTCTTCATCCGTCGTCCTCCACCCGGTATAGGGCGGACGCCAGCCGGGCCATCCGCTTGGCATCAGCCAACCACCGTGGGCAGACAGGAGGATTTTAAGGAACATTGGCGGCAGCGTTTGTCATTGGGGGCCGGCGGCAGGGTATGGCCCTGCAAAATTTCCCGCAGTTGCACCGCCGCCTCTTGCAGACGCCGACGCAATGCCGGGTCGAAGATCACTTCCCGCCGATGCTGGGAAGTGGCATGAAAAATGGCTCCCCGCGGCACCTCCTGACCGGTCATCTCCTCCAGGCAGACCGCCTGGCCGCACAACTGCAAGTCGTCATGCTCCCGGCGCCGCCGAGGGCCGTGCTTGTAATCCACCGGATAAGGAGTATCCCCGTGGAACTCCACCACGTCCGCCTTGCCCACCAATCCCCAGCGGCGGGACCATAGAGGCAGGGAGCGCTCCACGCGGATCTCCCCCAGGGTTTCGGAGCCGGGTTGATCCACGATTTCATGGACAAACCGCCCCCGCTGGGTATAGATATTTTCCTCCCAGACCATCTCGACATGGATGAGGGCAGCCTGCCGGGGGCAGTAAGCATAGTGCTCCAGGGCGGAAATGGAGATGAGGTCGCTCTCATCGAACTCCGCAGCCGGTTTATCCAGTTCCTCCATCATGGCGTGCGCCTCCTTTGCTCAGCTCCCGCTTCAGCCCTCCAGGACGGTGAGGGTGACGCCTTCGGGCAGGTCCTTCGGGGCCGGCACGGAGACTTCATAGTCGCCGAAGCGCCGTGGTGGGGCCTGGGGGTCCCGGCGGTCCACCCGGATCAGATCGAAGAGTTTGTGAGCCGGGGCCTTACCCAACTTGCTGTCATGGGTGAAGAGATACAGGCCGCGGCAAGCCATGCGGCCCCGGGAGGCGGAGTGGTCCAGGTCCCACATGCGGGTTAAGGCTTCCCAGAAGATGGCCAGATCATCGGCTGAAAAACCGGTCTGCTCGGCAAAATGGGGATTAACGAAGCCGTAACCTACGTAGAGGCCATAGGGGACTATGGCCTTGCGGCCCATTTCAGTGACCTTGCCGCCTTCCGTGCCTTTTTCCGTTTCCACGAACTCAACATCCTCCTTCAGGGTTATGGCTACCCGGGTGATGCTCAGGTCCAGGGGGATGATGGGGTCCACCGAGCGGGCAAAGGTGAGTTGCACCGGCCCTCTTACCTGCCCACAATTTACTTTGGTGGTCATCACGGCGCCGAAGGTGCGAATGTCATAAAAATTGCGGCACATCCAGGCCCTGGTCTGGTCAATAACCTCCCGCTTCTCTTTTGTGCCCTTAGGTTGGAGTCCCAGAGCATGATAGGCCCTCTCGTGCATTTCGTTTAAGGTGATTCCCTTGTTCTGGACGTAAATTTGATGAACCCGTAAAAAGTAGTTTTATTTAACTATCTAAATTAATTGTGGATTATGGTATTTTTTCTCTTGCGCCCGTCTGGCTGTTATGGCATAATATTATGAAAAATCAAAGGGTTAATCGAAAATCATGATTAGTCGCAACGACCCCCGACAAGGCCACTTGATTGACCCCTGGGCGCACTTAGGTCCCAAGCGGCGCAAGCTGTTGGAAAACTCCTGGGCCGGGCTGTTCCGCCAAGAAATCCTGGCGGAGTTGCCGGTGGATCAGATCGCCCCCTGGTTCCGGTCGGATTTGGGCCGCCCCTCGAAAGAGCTGTATACCGTGTGTCAGGAAATTTTCCTCCTGGTGGAGAGATTCGGGGAGCATCCGGAAGTCAGCCGTATGTTGAGTTACCGCATGCTGCACCGGGTGTTGCACGAGCACTGTGAAGTGAAGCCGGCGGCCGACCGCGGCCCGGAGGAAATAACCGTCAAGCCGGCCCGGGAGATTTCCGCCAAATCCCTGCAGAATCCCGCCGATCCGGAGGCCGGCTACAGTGGCCATAAGGGGCAGGGCTACCAGGTGCAGGTGATGGAAACCTACTGTGACTCGGAGGCTCCCCAGGTCAAGGCGCAGACCCTGAATCTCATTACCCACGTGGCCGTGGCGCCGTCCTATGAGAGTGATACCCAGGCCTTGTTGCCCGCTCTGAAAGATACCCAAGCCCGGGAACTAGGGCCGGAAGAAGTCCTGGCGGACACTCCTTATGGCAGCGACGACAACTGCCAGCAGGCCGCAGCCCTGAACGTGGAGGTTGTTGCCCCCGTGACCGGGCCGCCCCCGGCGGCGGGCTTTTCTCTGGCGGACTTTCAGATGTCGTCGGAAGGCCTGGTCCTGGCCTGCCCCCAAGGGGAAGCGCCGGTGGCCACGAACTGACGCAAGCACCGGTACAGAGCCGCCTTTTCATCGCCCAACTGCCAGGCCTGCCCCCAACGCGCCCTCTGCCCGGTCAAACCCGGGAAGCATTATCACTATCTCCGCTACGATGAGAAGGCCATTCGTCTGACGCAGCGCCGGGCCCACCAGCAGACTCTGGACTTTCGAGACCGTTACCGCTGGCGGGCCGGCGTTGAGGGCACCATGTCCCAATATGACCGGCTGACCGGGGTCAAACACCTGCGCGTCCGGGGCCTCAAAGCAGTACGCTTCTGCGCCACCTTAAAGGCCGTGGGGGTGAACCTCTATCGGGCCACCGCGGTGCGCCGGGCCAGAAGGCGGGCCACCGTGACCGGTCCGGGGCCCAAATCGCCCCTGGCTCAGCTTATTTTGCTTGTCAAAGAGCAAATGCAAGCCTTCACGACCGCAATTGCCAACTTTTTCATCCCCGATGCATATTACGGCCCATTTGAGTTAAAAATGGCCGCCTGACTTTTTACCGGGGCATCATATTTGAGTTTTACAGTGCTGCCCCCCCACCAAACCACATTTCATTATGCAGTAGGCGATTGTGAGAATCGCGGAGCGCATTCTCATAATCGCCTACTGCATATCAACTCACTTTAACGGATTTTAAAAGGGAGGATATACAGCCAATATAGCGAAATATTTGGCAAAGCAGAGTTTTACCTTCAATTAGGTTCCCAAGCGCAGCTTGGGAACCAGGAAAAATGGGAGAGCAGAACGGGGCCAGTCACCGGCCTTGCCAATCGCCCCCGATTTGGATAGGATGAATTCATGGGCACCGCGTTCAGCTTTTTCCTGCGGTTGTTTCTCTGCTTCGTGGGGGCCAGATTCCTTCTACAGGCCATCGGGGTGGAGGGCCGGGGTTATCTGGTGGGCTTGACTATCCTCTTTCTGGTCAACGTTTACTGGTTCAGTTACCTGGTGTTCCGGGACCGGACGGTTCCCGCGGTAGAGGCTAAGCGCGACCGGCGCGGCAGCCCGATAGCCGCGGCTCCTGAGGCGGAGGAGCCCCCGGTCAA
Organism: Deltaproteobacteria bacterium; assembly: GCA_016875015.1. Taxonomy (GTDB): domain Bacteria; phylum Desulfobacterota; class Desulfobaccia; order Desulfobaccales; family 0-14-0-80-60-11; genus 0-14-0-80-60-11. The sequence continues at coordinate 7,264 of VGSJ01000059.1, forward strand.
TCCGGCGCCGCCCGAGGCCTGACGCCTGGCTGCTGGCCAAGGTCCGAGGCGCCCCGGGCCGCCGCCCTGTCAGGGGGCCACCCCGCAAAAACCAGGCCGGCGGAGAAGTCGTGCTATCCCGAAAGGTTAGGTGCAGAGGCGCGCCGCCGGTGATTTTTTCCTTGACACCGATTTTGTGAATGTTTTAACATTCACTAACTATAAAAGCCTAATCCGGTTTTTGGGTGAATCGAAACCTTTTGATGCAAATAGCCACTCTTTTATCGCAGAAAAAATCCGCCATCCTGGGTCGCTGGCTCACCACGATTTACGAGAGCTATCCCCCTGAGACGGCAATTTTTTTGCGGAAGGAAAAGAACCGTTTCGACAATCCGATGGGATACCGGATCTCCGAGGGGATGGAAGGGTTATACGGCACCCTCCTGCAGGAGCTGGAGCGGGATCAGATTCTGACCTGTCTTGATGAAATTATCCGTATCCGGGCGCTCCAGGATTTTGCTCCCTCCCAGGCCCTGGCCTTCATCTTTTTGTTGAAAAACGTCATCCGCCAGGAGTTGGCCGAAGAAATCCGGCAAGAGAACCTGGCGGCGGAGGTCTTGGAGTTGGAGTCCCGTATCGACGGCCTGGCCTTGTTGGGATTCGATGTTTACACCAAGCGCCGGGAAAAGATCTGCGAAATCAAGGCCGACGAGGCGAAGAGAAGGATCAGCGGATTAATGCGCAAAGCCGGCATCGGCGACGACAGCCCGTAGCAGGTATTGGCAGCAAACGGTTAACTGAAACGAGGTGACAGTACTATGGATTTTTTTAAGCGTCATTTCTTTGTGGCCTTGTCTGCGGTCCTGGGACTGATAATTATCGCCTACGTGGGAGTCCAGGGCAATCTGCAGCTCCTGTTTGGGGTGGTGGTGCCTTACCTGGCCGCGCTGATCTTCCTGGAGGGCGTGATCTACCGGGTCATCCAGTGGGCCCGGTCGCCGGTGCCCTTCCGGATTCCCACCACCGCCGCCCAGGGCCGGTCCCTGCCCTGGATCAAGCGAAACCTGGGGGAGAAGCTGGACAACCCGGCCGACACCCCGCATCTGATCGGCCGCATGGCCCTGGAAGTGTTTGCCTTCCGGAGCCTGTTTCGGAACCTGCGGACGGAACTGGTGAAGGACCCGGACAACCCCGAGGGCGCCCGGCTGATTCACTGGTCTTACAAGTGGCTGTGGCTGGGGGCCATCGCCTTCCACTACGCCTTTTTGGTGGTCATCCTGCGCCATCTGAGATTTTTCACCGAACCGACCATGGGCGTCGTCCTGATGCTGGATAAAATGGACGGCTTCTTCCAGTTCTTTACGCCGGCGGTGTACCTGAGCGGCGTGGTGCTGGTGGCGGCCGTAGGGTACCTGTTGTTCCGCCGGATCACCAATCCGACCCTGCGGTACATCTCCCTGGCGGCGGATTACTTCCCCCTGCTCCTGATCCTGGCCATCGGGCTCACCGGGATCCTCCTGCGGTATTTCTTCAAGACGGACATCGTGGCGGTGAAAGAACTGGCCATCGGCCTGGTGACCCTGCATCCCAAGCTGCCGGCGAACCTCAGCGCCCTCTTTTACGTCCATCTCTTTTTAGTGTGTGCGCTCTTTGCCTACTTTCCCTTCAGCAAGCTGATGCACGCCCCCGGGGTGTTCATGAGCCCCACCCGGAATCTGACCTGCAACAACCGCTGGGTCATGCACGTCAACCCCTGGAACTATCCCGTCAAGTTCCATTCGTATGCAGAATATGAAGATACGTTTAGGGAACCCATGATCGAGGCTGGGATCCCGGTCGAAAAGGAGCAATGATTTTATGGCCAAAGTTCCGACACCAGCAGAGCTGCTTCCTGGGTTAAGCTATGAGCCGCCCGAGAAAGGCTGGATGGACGTCAAGCCGGACTTCCGGCCGGGCACCTATTGTAACCCCGCCAGCCCCAAGTGGATGGAATGGATCAACTACCCCTACCCGGCAGCCCGGTCGGTGCCCGATGATGAGTGGGCCCTGCCCCAGGATTGGAAGGAAATCGTCTTGCAGGGCATGGACGACCGGCTAAAACGGTTCCGTTCTTTGAAGCTCTTTTTCGATATCTGCGTCCGCTGCGGGGCCTGCGCCGACAAGTGCCACTTCTTCCTGGGCACGGGCGACCCCAAGAACATGCCGGTCCTTCGGGCCGAACTCTTGCGGTCGGTTTACCGCCGCTACTTTAAGACGATCGGCCGGGTCCTGAGCGAAATCGCCGGGGCCCGGGATCTGACGGAAGACGTCATCAAGGAATGGTTCTTCTACCTGTACCAGTGCACCATCTGCCGGCGCTGTTCGCTCTTCTGCCCCTACGGCATCGACATGGCGGAGATGACGCTCCTGGGCCGGGAGCTGCTGGCCTCGGTGGGCCTGAATATCGACTGGGCCATGGCTTCGGTGGCTCAGTGCTACGACAAGGGCAGCCACATCGGCGCCCCCCCCCAGGCCTTCAAGGACATGGTGGACTTCCTGGCCGAGGAAAACGAGCGCGTCACCGGCATCACCACCACCCCCTCCTATAACCGCAAGGGCGCCGAGGTTCTCTTCGTCATGCCCTCCGGCGACTACTTCGCCGACCCCGGCACCTTTACCATGATGGGTTACCTGCTGTTGTTCGAGCACATCGGCCTGGACTACACGCTCAGCACCTACGCCGCCGAGGGCGGCAACTTCGGCTGGTTCATCTCCCACGAAATGGGTAAACGGCTCAACGCCAAGATCTATGCCGAAGCCAAGCGCCTGGGGGTAAAGTGGATCCTGGGCGGCGAGTGCGGCCACATGTGGCGGGTGTGCAACCAGTACATGTCCACCTGGTGGGGGCCGGTGGACTTCCTGGAGAAGCCGGTATCCCCCATCACCGGCACCCGCTTCGAGAACGCCACGGTCCACAAAATGGTGCATATTTCCGAATTCACCGCGGACCTGATTCACCACGGCAAGTTGAACCTGGATCCCCAGCGCAACGCCCATATCAAGCTGACCTTTCATGACTCCTGCAACACCGCCCGGGGCATGGGGATCTTGGAAGAGCCGCGCTACATCATCAACAACGTGCTGCCCGAGGGCAACTTCGTGGAGATGCCCCCCAACACCATCCGGGAAAAGGCCTTCTGCTGCGGCAGCTCCAGCGGCATCAACGCCAACGAGAATATGGAACTCCGCATGCAGGGCGGCTTCCCCCGGGCCAATGCCGTGCGGTTCGTGCACGAAAAATACGGGGTGAACCACCTGGGCTGCATCTGCGCCCTGGACCGGGCTACCCTGCCTACCCTGCTGGAGTACTGGGTGCCGGAAGTGGGGATCACCGGCATCAGCGAACTGGTGGGCAACGCCCTGATATTCCCGGACGAGATAGAGCGCACCACCGATCTCCGCGACCGCGACCTGGTGGGCTTTGGCGAATTAGCGGAGGAAGCCGGGGAGGAAGAGGAATAACATGGCCGACTACAAGAACGAATTCGGGGTTTTTGCAGAACGTCCGAAGGTCGAAAAGAAGATCTTCGACCGCAATAAGGTCATTGCCGGCTTGGTGATCTTCCTGGTAATGGTTACCATCCCGCTGTGGCAAAACCTGGGGAAAACCGTGGCCGCGCCGACGCCCAATCTCGATACGCCGGTTATTCAGAAACTGGCCGAGAAGGACAAAAAGTGCGTGATGCCCAAAGAGTGGATGCGCGCCAACCACATGCAGTTGCTCGTGGATTGGCGGGATAACGTGGTCCGCACCAAGGAGCAGCAAGTTACCACCAGCCGTGGCCGGAATTTCGTGGCTTCCGATAAGAAACAATACCTTGCCAGCCTGACCAACACCTGTATGGAGTGTCACTCGAACAAGGCCCAATTTTGCGATCAATGCCATAACTATGTTGCGGTAGCGCCTAACTGTTGGGGATGCCACCTGGAAACAGGCAAGAAGCTGGCGGAGGCGAAGTGATGGGTATGGATAGACGAGAATTCATCAGAATAGCCGGACTCTCCACCCTCTTGGGGCTGGGAGGTAAAGGGGCTTTTGAATTATTGGCGCCCGGCCGGGTAGAGGCGGAGATCATCCCGGCTCCCAGATCCATGAAGGCCAAGAGATGGGCCTTGGTGATCAACCAGAAGAAACTGGATGATGCCACGGCCCAGAAATGCGCCGCCGCCTGTCACCGGGTCCATAATGTCCCTGATTTCATCAATCCCCCGGATGACAAGCTGAAACTTAACCCCGGGGTGGCCAACCGCTACGAAATCAAGTGGCTCTGGACCGCGCATTTCCACAACGCCTTTCCCGGGGATGCGCCGCCGCACCTGGCGGAAAAAGTGGAGCACATGTCCTTCCTGGTGCTCTGCAACCATTGCGCTAATCCTCCGTGCGTCCGGGTGTGTCCCACCAAGGCCACCTTCCAGCGGGAGGACGGCATCGTCATGATGGACATGCACCGCTGCATCGGCTGCCGCTTTTGCATGGCCGGCTGCCCCTATGGCTCCAGGAGTTTCAACTGGATGGATCCCCGCCCGTACGTCAAAGAACAGTATCCCGGTTATCCCACCCGGGAGATCGGGGTGGTGGAAAAGTGCACCTTCTGCGATGAACGGCTGGCCCAGGGGCTGCAACCGGCCTGCGTGGAAGCCTCCCGGGGAGCTATGGTCTTTGGGGACCTGGAGGATGAAAAATCCCAGGTGCGGGAGTACCTCCGGAAGTACTTCACCATCCGGCGGAAAGCCCATCTCGGTACGAACCCGCAAGTTTACTATATCGTGTGAGGTAGGTCATGCTTGAAAAGGCGCTGGTCGGTACGAAACGGTACTATGGATTGCTGGCGATCCTGGCTGGACTCTTCGCGCTGGGGTTTCTCTTCTATTTAAAGCAACTAAATGTCGGCCTGGGGATCACCGGCATGGGCCGGGACGTGTCCTGGGGTCTTTACATCTCCCAGTTCACCTACCTGGTCGGGGTGGCGGCCTCGGCGGTGATGGTGGTGTTGCCCTACTATCTTCACAACTACAAGGCCTTCGGGCGGGTCACCATCCTGGGCGAATTCCTGGCGGTGGCCGCAGTGTCCATGTGCGTCACCTTCGTTCTGGTGGACATGGGGCGTCCTGACCGGGTCTTCAATGTCTTTAAGTATCCCACTCCCGGCTCGGTCATGTTCTGGGATATCATCGTCTTGAACGGTTATCTTGTCCTCAATATCCTCATCGGCTGGAACGTGCTGGAATGCGAACGTCATTCCATCGCGCCGCCCAAATGGGTCAAGTTCCTGAGTTATGTGTCTATTCCCTGGGCTGTCTCCATTCACACCGTGACCGCGTTCCTGTACGCCGGCCTGCCCGGACGGGGCTACTGGCTCACCGCCATCCTGGCGCCCCGGTTTCTGTCCTCGGCCTTTGCCGCCGGCCCGGCGCTGCTTATTCTGCTCTGCCTGCTGGTCCGGAAGTACAGCAAGTTTGATCCCGGTAAGGAGCAGATCCAGACCCTGGCCAAAATCGTCACCTATGCCACGCTGATTAATGTGTTCTTCTTCTTCTGCGAAGTCTTTACGGTGTTCTACAGTCAGCTCCCCGACCACATGGCCCACTTCCAATACCTGTTTGTCGGCCTGGACGGTAAAGGCCAACTGGTGCCGTTGATGTGGTTTTCCATCGTGGGCATGACCTTGGCGGCCTTATTCCTGGTCAACCCCAAGCTCCGGAAGAATGAGAGCACCCTGGCAGCCCTGTGCGGCCTGGTCATTATCACCACCTGGCTCGACAAAGGCCTGGGGCTCATGACCGGCGGTTTCGTCCCCAATCCCATGGAGCAGGTCGTCGAGTACTGGCCCACCATGCCCGAGGCTATTATCTCCCTGGGGGTGTGGGCCATGGGGTTTTTGATTCTTACTATCCTCTATAAGATCGCGGTCTCCATCAAGGAAGAAATCAAGTCCTAGGGGCATGTCTGACTTTTATGCATAAGGGAGGTGAAGCGTAATGGCCTGGCGAGTTGAAGTGGACACCGACAAATGCACGGGGGACGAGGAGTGCGTCAACGTTTGTCCCACGGGCGTGTTCGAGATGCAGGATGATAAAGCCGTGGTGGTCAACGAAGATGAGTGCCTGGGTTGCGAGAGCTGCATAGAAGTTTGCCCCACGGGCGCCCTCACCGTGACTGAAACATAAAGTGAATCGTTCAGTTATGAGACGCCGGCCTGGCAGTCCAGTTCGGCGTCTTTTCATGTTTCTCATATCTACTCATATATAAGGGAGGTGAATCTTATGGGCTGGGAAGTCGAAATCGATACCGATAAGTGCAACGGCGACGAGGAGTGCGTTAATATTTGTCCCACGGGCGTGTTCGAGATGCAGGATGATAAAGCCGTGGTGGTTAATATCGACGAGTGCCTGGGGTGCGAGAGCTGTGTTGAGGCCTGTCCCTCGGGCGCCATTGTTGTGACCGAAACCTGAACTGATTATTTTGCACAGATAAAAACGCCGGACTCGGACTGAGACCGGCGTTTTTTTTTAGCTTGACGGACAGAGGAGGGCGCGATTGGCCGTCCCGTCTGCGGGTACCGCAGGATGGCGGCATGAGGCCGCCCTCGCCGTAAACCTTCAGACGGAAACAACCCCGAGGGATCGCCCCGGGCGCCCGGGGTAACCGTGCCAGGGCCGCACCCCGGCGAACTCACTCAATCCCGTTTCAGTTATTATAGGGATTGACCAAATGGACCGGAACCGGCGAGTTGGCCATCACTTTTTTGGCCACGCTGCCGAAATCGGCGCTCTTCTGGTCAAGCTCGTCGTGGCCGCGGCCGTGGCTGGTCAGGACCACCAGGTCGGCCTTGGCTGCCTTGATCGTCTTCAGAATTTCGCTGGCGGCGTCGCCCTGCACCAGCTTCACCTCGATATGGGGACAGGCTTTCAATTCTTGCTCACATACCGTTTCCAGATGCTTTTTGGCCTGGTTTAATTCCCAGCCCTGAAAATGCTGCAGTTGATCCTTACCGGGATCGCCATAGGCCCGGAAATAAGACATCAAATCCACCCCGACGTACAGGAGAATGATTTTGGCCTGGTACTTGTCGGCCAGGGATGACACATGTTTGGCGGCCTTGATCGAATTCTTGGACAAATCTGTGGGCCAGAGAATGGTGCGTACTTCCATCGAAGACCTCCCTATTACGGTAAATGTCTCAACAATATAAGCATATCACCCCCATTTTGAAAGGGGTTTTATGCGATTCGCGCCCTTTTTTTGCAGCCCGAAAAGTCCTTTCGCACCCGGGAGAGCCGGCCGGCCAATGGCCCTGGGGAGTCGGGAGACGGCGGATTTTCCCCGCCGCCAGGAGAGGTCGGTAAACCGCATCGGGCGGCCCGTGGCCGCCATAGGCGGCATGCACGGCACGCCCTATGGAGACCTGAAAGTTGATGTGGGGGGGGCGGTTTGTAAGCCGCCCCGACGCCCCCCGGCCTTAACCGGCTTGGCGTTTCCTCAGGCGGATGGATTGGGGGGTGACTTCCACCAGCTCGTCGTCGTTGATGAACTCCATGGCCTGCTCCAGGGTGAACTGGCGGGCCGGCACCAGGCGCAGGGCCTCGTCGGCGCCGGCGGCCCGCATGTTGGTGAGTTTCTTCTCCTTGGAAATATTCACGCCCATGTCATCGGGGCGGGTGTTTTCGCCCACGATCATCCCCCGGTACGTCGGGTCATTGGGCTTCACAAAGATGGTCCCCCGGGGCTGCAAATGGAAAATGGCATACGCCACCGCCCGGCCGGGGCGGTCCGCGACGAGGACGCCGTTGATGCGGCCGACGATCTCCCCGGCATAGGGGGTGGCGCCCACCAGGAGAGCGTTCAGCAGCCCCGTGCCCCGGGTGTCGTTTAAGAACTGGCCCCGGAAGCCGATAAGGCCCCGGGAGGGGATTTCAAACTCCAGGCGGACCCGGCCGGAGCCATGGTTGACCATCTTCATGAGCCGGCCCCGGCGGCTGCTCAGCTTTTCCGTAACGATCCCCACGAACTCCTCAGGAATATCCACCACCGCCAGTTCCAGGGGTTCTCTGGTCTCCCCGTCCACTTCCTGGGTCAAGACCTTGGGCTTGGACAGCGACAACTCAAACCCCTCCCGGCGCATCATCTCGATGAGCACCGCCAGTTGTAGCTCCCCCCGGGCGCTCACCCGGAAGGCGTCCCGGGTCGCCGCCGGCTCCACCCGGATGCTGACGTTGTAGAGCACTTCCTTGTCCAGGCGCTCCTTGATGTGCCGGGAGGTCAACAGCCGCCCTTCTTTGCCGGCCAGGGGCGAGGTGTTGACGGAGAAAATCATGGAGATGGTGGGCTCTTCCACCGTGATCACGGGCAGGGGTCGGGGGTCATCGGGGTCGCTGAGGGTGTCTCCGATGAAGGCCTGAGGGACCCCGGCTACCGCGGCGATATCTCCCGCGGTGAGGACCTCCCGGGAGTTCCGGTCCAGGCCGTCGTAGCTTAAAACCTGGCTGAGGTGGACTTTACCGGCCTCCTTACCCCGCTTCAACAGGACCACTTCATGCCCCTGGCGCAACGCCCCGTTGACGATTTTCCCCACCGCAATCAAGCCCACGTAGTCGCTGTAATCCAGGTTGGTGACCAGGAACTGCAGGGGGGCCTCCGGGTCATAGACCGGGGCGGGGATGGCAGATAGAATCGTCTCGAACAGGGGGATCAGGTCCTGCCCCTGGCCGCCGGGGTCGGTTAAAGCGATGCCGGCCTTGGCGTTGGTGTAGATCACCGGAAATTCCAACTGCTCCTCGGTGGCGTCCAGGTCGATGAACAGATCGTAGACTTCGTTCAGGACTTCCTGGATGCGCCGGTGCGGGCGGTCAATCTTGTTGATGACCACGATGGCGGGCAGTCCCTGCTCCAGGGCTTTGCCCAGGACGAACCTGGTCTGGGGCAGCGGCCCTTCCGTGGCGTCCACCAGGAGCAGGACGCCGTCCACCATGTTCAGGGTGCGCTCCACTTCGCCGCCGAAATCCGCGTGTCCCGGGGTATCCACGATATTGATCTTGACGCCCCTATAGGTAATGGACATGTTCTTGGCCATGATGGTGATGCCCTTCTCCCGCTCCAGGTCCATGCTGTCCATGACCCGCTCCACCACCTGTTCGTTCTCCCGGAAAATGCCGCTCTGCCAGAGCATGGCGTCCGCCAGGGTGGTCTTGCCGTGGTCCACGTGGGCGATGATGGCTAAGTTGCGTAAGTCGTCACGAACTTGCATAAATTCTCCGATTATTGCGCTAACTCGTCGGGGCGCCGCGAGCCGCGCCCGGTAGGGGCGGGTTTAAAACCCGCCCCTACTACAATTGCAATAGAGGGCGGGCCTGGCCCGCCAGGTAGCGACCTACGCACCGTGTAGACACTGCGCACCATTTATCCGTGTAGCGTCCTACGCACCAAACAAAGCACCGCGGTCCCGCCGGTGCCTCCGATTTCTCCGAACTTTTAAATGAGATGACCGCGATTCCGGGCCGGACTAAGGGATAAGGCCCGGCCAGTCGGTCTTGGCTGGCTGTGTTCCGCGGCAAGTTCCAGGCAGCAATCTTCTTAATCTTTTATTATAACGGCTCTGGTCTGATAGTGCAAGACTCTCATTTGGAGCCGGGGAGAGAAGACAGGTTATGCCGGAGCTTGGGGCGTGGGTGACAGCATACCGGCAGGTTATGAAGCGATAAGGCGCCGGGATTACCCCGGCGCCCCGGGTAACTTTGTTTATGACGTTAAACGGCCCCGGGGCCGCCGCCTAAGGCATGGTTGGGTGAGGGAAACTCAGGTCAGGCGGCCGGCAAACCCAGTTCCGCCTTGAAGGTAGCCAGGCCGATCTCGTCAATGATCCGGCCCAGACGTTTTTTCTTGTCAGCCTGCTTGTACCAGTCCAGCACCCGCTCGGCCAGGCTGATGACCTCCACATCCGTCAGATCCGTGGCGATGAGGTCCGCCAGGCGGGGTTTGAGGCCCGAGGCGAAGCCGCCGGCCAGCACCCGCCAGCCCTTGGCCGCGCCCACCAGCCCTAAGTCCTTGATGACGGACTCGGAGCAGTTGTTGGGGCAGCCCGAGACCCCGATCTTGAACTTGAAGGGCAGGGGCATGCCGTGATACTTGTCGTCGAGATGCAGCCCCACCCCCACCGCGTCTTGCTGGGCGATCCGGCAGAAGGTGGTGCCGGGGCAGATCTTGATGGAGCGCACACACAGGCCGATGGCCGCCCCGGGCGCCATGCCCAGTTCCTGCCACACCGGGTCCAGGTCTTCGGGCTTAAGTCCCACCAGGGCAAAGCGCTGGGCCGAGGTGAGCTTGATGGCCTTGACGCCATATTTTTCCGCCACGTCGGCCACCCGGCGCAGCAGGTTGAAATCAGTAATAATCCCGCCGGGAATATGGGGCGCAATCGCGTAGGTTTTTTTGTCCCGTTGCAGTATCGCCCCCTTTTCCAGTAAATCTTCAGCCATGTATTCCCTCCTGTCAAAAAATAGCTAATACCCGATAATAGTAATTCCTTTAGAAAAACTTGCAAGGCCAAAATCGTTAATTTCCCCGGTTTCCCCAGGGACGCGCCCTCCCTATGGGCCTGATCCAAAAGCCCATAAACTGAAACCTGGCGGCTCATTGCTGATTGCTGACGGCTAACTGCTGGCCCCTGACCCCTGACCGCTTTTTTTCATATTTTTCATATTTTTCATAAGAGGGCTTGCGGATAGATTTTGGTGTGGTATTATTTATTGGTTAAGCATTGGGGCCAGGGGTGGAAGTCTCCGGCCATTGATTTGGGTTCCGAAACCTGAAGGTGGGCAGCCAGCCCGGACGGGGTCCGGCAGACTGGGAAGATCGTGGAAGCGGCGGCCTTGGGGTGGGGCGAAGAGGTCATTAGCACAGGCTTTCCAGCCTGTGCTACCCAAAACCCAAAACTGGCCACTAACCTATGGCCACTTTTTTTTGAAAAAGGTGCTTGACAGGGAATAAGGGATTGGTTACATAGACAGTTGCCGCTCGGGGGGGCGCAGACGGAAGCGGAACAAACCTCTTGACATCGGCGAAAAAGTTGATACAATACGAATCAGCAAAACTTGCTCTTTGAAAACTAAATAGTGAGCCCGAGTGCGGGAAAACTCCAAGTAAAACTGGAGAGTTTGATCCTGGCTCAGAATTAACGCTGGCGGCATGCCTAACACATGCAAGTCGCACGAGAAAGCCCGGTTCGCCGGGCGAGTAAAGTGGCGCACGGGTGAGTAACGCGTGGATAATCTACCTCTATCTGGGGGATAACCCATCGAAAGGTGGGCTAATACCGCATAATCCGGCTGGTTTTCGGACCGGTCGGCAAAGGTGGCCTCTTGATCAAAGCTACCGGGTTGAGATGAGTCCGCGTCCCATTAGCTAGTTGGTAGGGTAATGGCCTACCAAGGCTCCGATGGGTAGCTGGTCTGAGAGGACGATCAGCCACACTGGAACTGGTACACGGTCCAGACTCCTACGGGAGGCAGCAGTGAGGAATATTGCGCAATGGGGGAAACCCTGACGCAGCGATGCCGCGTGGGTGAAGAAGGCCTTCGGGTCGTAAAGCCCTGTCAAGTGGGAAGAATAGCTTGGGGACGAATAATCCTCAGGTCTGACGGTACCACTGAAGGAAGCACCGGCTAACTCCGTGCCAGCAGCCGCGGTAAGACGGAGGGTGCAAGCGTTATTCGGATTTATTGGGCGTAAAGAGCGTGTAGGCGGCCGGTCAAGCCAGATGTGAAAGCCCAGGGCTTAACCCTGGAAGTGCATTTGGAACTGGTTGGCTTGAGTTCGGGAGAGGGAAGTGGAATTCCGGGTGTAGAGGTGAAATTCGTAGATATCCGGAGGAACACCGGTGGCGAAGGCGACTTCCTGGACCGAAACTGACGCTGAGACGCGAAAGCGTGGGGAGCAAACAGGATTAGATACCCTGGTAGTCCACGC
>VGSJ01000060.1 GCA_016875015.1 Deltaproteobacteria bacterium
GAAAGATTGTGTTACAATGGGCCATAGTCCGAAATCTCCTTTCCGTTTAATGGGTTATGGCTAACACATTTTAACAGATTCACAGGAGATTTCGGGCTTTTTTTAATCCGTTAACCGGACAGAAATGAGTGGTTATCTAATCCCCCCTTACCCCCCTTTAGAAAAGGGGGGTAAAAGCTGTGGTTTTAAATGTCATAGTAATTATGATGGATTCGTAAAAAGTCAGAAAAGGCTCTATTTATGGAATTCGCTTTCAATAAAATCAATGAGTTACAACCCGGTTTTTTGAAAATTCTTACTTTTTACGGAACCATCAATTATGAAGCGCCACACTGAACTTGGGAACGCCTTTACCCGCCAAGTTCAGTTTGGCAACCATTTTCGTTCCCAAGTACAACTTGGGAACGAGTGGAAAATCATGTAACATATAGCTGACCGCTTCTCACAAAGGACCCGAACTTGGAGCACGCCTCAGACATTCTGGTAATCGGCTCAGGGCTGGCCGGCTTGGGTTACGCCTTGAAGGTGGCGGAGTTTGCCCGGGTCAATCTGGTGACCAAGCGGGGCCTGACGGACACCTCCACCAAGATGGCCCAGGGGGGCATCGCCGCGGTCCTGGGGCCGGATGACCGTTTTGAATACCACATTCAGGATACCCTCACCACGGGGGAAGGCCTGTCCCACCCAGATATCGTCGAACTGGTGGTCCGCCAGGGTCCGGCGCGCATCCGGGAGTTGATCGACCTGGGGGCCCATTTCGATCTAGGCCAGGACAACGGCTATGATCTGGGCCGGGAAGGCGGCCACTCCCACCGGCGGGTTATTCACGCCCAGGACATGACCGGCGCCGAAGTGGAGCGCATCCTGGTGGAGAAGGTCCTGGCCCACCCCAACATCCAGGTCTTTGAAAACCACATGGGGGTTAACCTCATCACCCTAGAGCGAGTGGTGCGCCAGGGTCAGGTGGTGACCGAGGCCGAAAGAACCTGCCTGGGGGCTTATGTCCTCAATAAAGCCACCGGCCAGGTGGACTCTTTCATGGCTCGTATCACCCTGTTGGCCACGGGCGGGGTCGGGAAGGTCTACCTCTACACCAGCAATCCGGACATCGCCACGGGGGACGGCATCGCCATGGCCTATCGGGCCGGGGCCGGGATCGGCAACATGGAATTCGTGCAGTTCCACCCCACCTGCCTCTATCACCCCATGGCCAAAAATTTCCTCATCTCCGAAGCGCTCCGGGGAGAGGGAGCCTTTCTCATCGACCATAGAGGCAAGGCCTTCATGGAGCAGTACCATGCCTTGAAAGACCTGGCGCCCCGGGACACCGTGGCCCGGGCCATCGACCTGGAGATGAAAAAGACCGGCGCCGACTGCGTTTACCTGGATATCAGCCATAAACCGGCGGATTTCGTCAGGAGCCGTTTTCCCAACATCTATCAGGAGTGCCTGAAATACGGCATCGATATCACCACCGAGCCCATCCCGGTGGTGCCCGCGGCCCACTACATGTGCGGCGGGGTGGTGACGGACGTTTGGGGCCGGACCAACATTTCCAGCCTCTACGCGGTGGGGGAAGTGTCCATGACCGGCCTCCACGGCGCCAACCGCCTGGCCAGCAACTCGCTTTTGGAGGCCCTGGTCTTTTCCCACCAGGCGGCCCAGGCGACCCGGGAGACCCTGCCGGCATTGCTGGCCAAACCCACGGCCCCGGTGGCGGCTTGGGATACGTACGGGGCCAAGGATAGTGAGGAAGGGGTGGTGGTCTCCCATAGTTGGGATGAAATCCGGCGCTTCATGTGGAACTACGTAGGCATTGTGCGCAGCGACAGCCGTTTGCTCCGGGCCCAGGACCGAATCGGCCCCATCTTGAAGGAGATTAACGAATATTACTGGAAATTTTTGATCACCAGCGATTTATTGGAACTACGCAATATCGCTTACGTGGCCGACCTCATCATCCGCATGGCCCTGAGGCGCAAAGAAAGCCGGGGGCTGCACTATAACCTGGACTACCCCCGGGTGGACGATGAAAACTTTCACCGGGATACCGTGATTTCCCCGGAGGGCTGGCACTGATGGCCGGAGAAAAAATCCTTCTGGCGGATGATGACCACCAGTTGCGGGAAACGCTCCAGGAGTTTCTGGCCGGCCAGGAGGGGTATATGGTGACCGCGGTGACGGACGGCCATGAGGCCATGGCCGCGCTGCAACAACAGGAATTCGCCCTGGCCCTCCTGGACCTGATGCTCCCCGGGCCCTCCGGCCTGGAGATCCTCTCCCACCTCAAGACCCACACCCCGGATACGGAAGTTATCCTCTTCACCGGCCATGCCGGCCTGGAGAGCGCGATCCAGGCCTTGCGCCTGGGGGCCTATGACTACCTGTTGAAAGCGGACCTGCGCCTGGCCGACCTCCAGACCCTGGTGGCCCGGGCCTTGGAACGGCGCCACCTGGCCCTGGAAAACCGGGAACTGGTGGAAAACATCTCGAAAGCCCAGAGAGAGCTGGTCAACCGAAGGGCCCGGGAGCTGACCCAGGTGAGGCAAATTGCCGAAACCCTGGCCGGCCCCCTTACCTGGGACCAACTCGTCCGGGGGCTGGTCAATCTCATCTGGGACAGCCTCCCCCTGGAACTGTTGGGCCTGCAACTCCAAGGCCCGGAAGCGGAGCTACCCCTTTCGGCCTTTCGGCGCCGGCCGGACGTCCCGGATGCCACGTATCAAACCTTTCAGGACTTGCTGCAAGGGCAATTGGCGCCTGATCCCCCAGCCTCTCCCGCCGGGACCCCGCTCCCCGCCATGCTGTGGGAGAGACTTGAGGTAGATAACGTCACCCTGGCGGCGGGGGCCGGGCGCCACGAGCCTCTCACCCCGGAGGAAGTCGAACTCTTCCGGATCTTCATTCTCCAGGGGGAGGCCGGCATCAAGAATCTGGTGCTCTTCGACCAGGTGAAGAGCATGGCCATCCGGGATGCGTTGACCGGCCTGTATAATTACGGGTATTTTAAGGAAGCGCTCCACTATGAGGTGGAGAAGAGCCGCCGCTACAAGGCGCCGCTATCGCTACTTTTCCTGGACATCGATGATTTCAAGCGGATCAATGACACCCTGGGCCACTTGAAGGGTGATAAAATCTTGCGGCAAGTGGGGGCTATTCTGAAGAAGGGCATCCGGCAGGCCGACTTGCTCTGCCGCTACGGCGGCGACGAATTTGTCATGCTCTTGAGCCAGACGCCCCCGGAGCAGGCCATGGTGTTGGCCGAGAGACTGCGCCAACGCATCGCCCAGTCTTCCATGAACCGGCTGGAACAAGCCCTCAAGGTTACAGTCAGTATCGGCGTGGCGGGGTTAAGGCCGGAGATGAGTACGGATGACCTGGTAAAAGAAGCGGATGACGCCCATTACCGGGCCAAGCAAGCCGGAAAAAACCGGGTTGCCGGTCCGGAACCTTCCCCTTTGCCGGAGAAGACCGCCGCCCCCCCCGGGGGGCCTTATACCGTGTTCCCTTTGAAATGAAACAAACCATCCAGATAACCTATTGATATCTCTCGTAGGGGCGGGTTTCAAACCCGCCCCTACAAAACGAACACGGTATTACCCCCCCATCCGGTAAAAGCCGCATTTTCCCCGGCCGGTTTCGGGCCGATCTCAGGCAATGGTATCCAGGACCTTGTAGCCCTGTCGCTCCAGCGCGGTGACGATGGGTTCCAGGTTGACTTTGGCCAGGCGGAAATAGTAAGGCCGCTTATCGCCCTGGGTTGGGCCCAGGGCCACGTTGATGACCTTGCCCCCCGCCTCCTTGATAATACGGGTAGCCGCGTCCAGGGCCTCTGACCGGTTCGAAAGGAGCAGGTCCAGGCGAGAGGAGCTCTTGAGCAGGCCCAGCATGGCGATGAAGGCGGAGATCAGGTCCAGCATGGTGATGACCCCCTTCATCTGGTCGCCTTCCATCACGGGCATGCCGCCGATTTTATGTTCATGAATCAGGCGGGCCGCCTCCTCCACCTCGGTGTCCGGGGTGACGCTGAGGGGCGCCTGGACCATCACGTCTCCCACCTTGATGTCTTCCAGCATGGAGGCCAGGAGGACCTCCCGCAGGTCCCGGGAGGTGATCCACCCCACCATGCGGTTTTGCTCCATGACCGGCAGGTGGCGGATCTGGTGTTTTTGCATCAATTTCAGGGCCTGGCCAACGCGTTTGCCGGGAGAGATGGTGACAATTTTCGAGCTCATGATCTGGCTGACCAGCATGGGGAACCTCCTTGCGCCGTTGCCAGACCACCATAAAACAAAGCGGCGGGAATTTCAACTAAATTCCCGCCGACGGCGGCGCCTCAAGGCTCAGCCCCCTTGCCCGACCTAATTGGTGGCCAGTTGGGACATCAAAGTAGAGATGACATGTTCGGCTTCGCCGATATAGGTGGACATATTGGCCCGGTGATTAGCCAGGATGCCGTCTTTGGCGCCGTTGGTCACCACCCAGGGGTTGAGATGGGAAGCGGCGTGCAGGGCGTGGATGGCGTCCCCCAGCAGCTTGTGGGCGTTCTTCTTCTGGAGTTCCTGGTGGAATTCCTTGGTCACCGCCTCCAGCATCTCGGCCATGGCCAGGGCGATTCCCTGGGAGTAGTAGAAATAGTCGTCCACCATGAACCAGGAGACAGGCTGGCCGTCGGCTTCCTTGTCCTTGTTGAGGTTGTAAAAACTGCTGCCCAACAGGTCCTTATAGTTACTCAACAGCGCGATGAGGTAATCCACCCGGGAATAGAACCGGGCCCGCCCCGCCTTTAAGCCTTCGATATACTTTTCCAGGTCTTGCGCGGCCTCCCGGTACTTGCCGGAGGCCGACGGGAACCAGTATTTATCCGGGCTGACCATGAAGAAATTCATGGCTTCGTTGACCTGGGGATTATAGGCCTCGGTGGTGGCGAACCGGGTCATGTGCTCGTTGAGCACCACCACGGTGCGCCGGGCCACTTCCAGGACCCCCAGCTGGATGTTGTTGGCGTTGTCCGTCAGACCCATCTTGCCGAACACGATGGTATTGGGGCGCCATCCGAACCAGGGCTTATTCACCTGATCGTCAATGATCTTGACCAAGGCCTGGGTGAAGACCTCGCCCTTGACCGGTTTCCGGGGCGGCGTCGCCAGGGCCGGGGCCGGCGGGACGGGGCTCGACCCTGCCTTGGGGGAGACCGGGGCCGGCGCCGGCTTGTGAATCCCCTGAGAAGAGGGCGTGGTCGGGGAGCCGGCCTCATGGGCGCCCTTAGGGAACGCCGGCATGAGGGTTTTCAGTTCCAGTTCTTTGGGGGCCGCCGCCACCGAAGATTCCGCCGACTTCGGCATGGTCGAGCCGCCGCGCCAGGCTCCCCAGGCAAACAGCGCCCCCAAGAACAGCACCACCACCAGGACGATAATGAAGAAGCGGTACCGTAAGAGCAGGAGCAGCAGGCCCCCAGGGGGCGGCGTCACCGGCGCGGGGAGATGTCCCGGTTCAGAAGTGTCGTTGGGCGTCATGGAGATTCAGACTCCTCAGGTAAACCTGCAGCTGGTTATTGGGGGGGATGATCGGTAAAAATCTCCGCCCTGAAAATAAAGATCTGGGTGTTGAGATCCTTCCAGGCATCCGGGGGCAAGCCCGCCTTGTTGCAGGTCTGCTCCAGGAAAGTCCGGCGGTCCCAATGATACTGGGTGGCCACCTGGGGCAGGAGTAAGCCCCGGTTCAGGCCCCTGACGATATAGAGGCCGTGTTTGCCCACTTCAATCTCATCGGTGCTCTTGATGAGCCGCATGGGGGTCAGCACGGAGATCTCAATCGAAAGGTCCGCCAGTTCGTCGGCCTGCAAAGGGCGGAAGCGGGAATCTTGAAAAGCTGCGGCCGGCGCCATTTCCTTCACCGTTTGCAGAAGAGGTTTGACGGCTTCAATATAGCCGATGCAACCCCGCAGTTGCCCCCGGCGATGCAGGGAAACAAAGGCCCCCCGGAGTTCCTCCAGCACGGGGGATGAGGCCTGCACCGGCATGGCGGCCTTCCCCTTCAACTGGGCGGCAATGCTGTCCCGGGCCACTTGCAGCAAGAGCTGTTTATCAGCAGTGCTCAGGTTCATACCGGGTGGTTCCCCCCAACTGGGTGGCGCCCCTAGACCCGGAAAGGCCGCGGCCCCCAGGGTCAGCCAGATAGCAACGAGACGAAGCATGTTCATGGTCAGGCCGCAAGTCCTTGATCCACCGTGGGCTTTGTATTCTTTACTTTACTATCTAACCAAGATTTCGGCTTCCTGTCAATGCCAAAGGCCCGGAGGGGAGATTTGGCCCGCACGCCCCTGGCATTCCCCTTGCATAGCGCCCGCAGGCTTGATAAATTGAGCCATGCAGATAAATATTCGGATTGGCGCCGATCTCTCCTGCCCGGAGCCGCGCCCGCGTCGCGCTCCATGAAAACCTACCCGATCTTCGCCGTCATTGAAAACCAGCCCTGCCTGGTGGTGGGCGGCGGCGCGGTGGGGGAACGCAAGGTCCAAGACCTCATGGCGGCGGGGGCCCGGGTGACCGTGGTCAGCCGGACCCTGACCCCTGAGTTGGCGGCCCTGGCCATCCGGGGGGAGATCAGCTATCTCCCGGAAGACTTTCGCGAGGTCCAGGTGGAAGGCATGACCCTGGTCATGGCCGCCACGGACGACCCCGAGGTCAACGCCCGGGTGAGCGCCGCGGCCCAGGCCCGGGCCATCTGGGTCAACGTGGCGGACGCCCCGGAATACTGCACCTTCATTGTCCCGGCCCAGGTGCGCCGGGGGGACCTGACCCTGGCCATCAGCACCGGCGGCGCCAGCCCGGCTCTGGCCCGCCAGTTGCGCGAGGAACTGCAGCAGCATTTCGGTCCGGAATACGGGCCCTACCTGGACCTGCTCCAACGGGTGCGCACCCGACTCCTGACGGAGCGGCGAGGCCATCCCGACAATGGCCCCCTCTTCCACCGCCTGGTGCGCAGCCCCCTGAGGGAGGCGGTGGCCCGGGGGGACCGGGCCCGGGTGCTTAAGCTGCTCCACGAAGTGCTGGGTTCGTTCTTAAGCGCTCCGGTCCTGGGGGAACTGGTGTCCCAGGCCTTGAAGGGGACGGAGGGGTGAAGGCCCCCAGCCATCCCCCGATCCCGGTTAAGATCAATACGTTTAGCACTGAGGACGCATACCCTTGCTGATCCTGTTCTCCCTCGCCATGTTCTTCGGCGCCACTCTGTTATTCATGGTCGAACCCATGTTCGGCAAGATGGCCCTGCCCTTGCTGGGAGGCAGCCCGGCGGTGTGGAACACCTGTATGGTGTTTTATCAAGGGGCGCTGCTGGCCGGATATCTCTATGCGCACCTGGCGCCTAAATGGCTGGGAGTGCGCCGGCAGGCCGCCTTTCACCTGGCCCTGCTGCTCGTGGTCCTGTTTACTCTGCCCATCGGGATTTTTCATGGCTGGACTCCGCCGGCCGATGCCAATCCCGTCGCCTGGCTGCTGTTGCTGTTATTGCTCTCGGTGGGATTGCCCTTTTTCGTGGTCTCCACCACTGCCCCTCTGCTCCAGAAGTGGTTTGCCCAAACGAGCCACGCCTTCGCCCACGACCCCTATTTTCTCTACGGCGCCTCCAATCTGGGCAGTCTGCTGGCCCTGGTGGCCTATCCGACGATTATCGAACCTTACTTGCGTCTGCATCACCAATCCTGGGCCTGGGCCGGTGGCTACCTGGTGTTGATCGCCCTGCTGTCACTGTGCGGGGTAATGGTATGGCGAGCCACCGGCCAGACCGGGGCCGCGATCAGCCTTGCCCCCCCGGCCGCGGCAACCGGGAGCGGCAACGCCAATCCCGCCGCCGGCCCCTTAAGCATCAGTCAGCGCGTTTGGTGGGTCCTGCTGGCTTTTGCCCCTTCCAGCCTGCTCCTGGGAGTGACCACCTTCCTGTCCACCGACATTGCTTCGGTGCCGCTCTTGTGGATCATTCCCCTGATCATCTACCTGCTCACCTTTGTCCTGGTGTTCGCCCGCAAGCCCCTCATCCCCCACCGGATCATGGTGTTTCTGGAGCCATTTGTCATTATTCCTCTATCCGTCTTCTTTTTCATCCAGATTAAGACGACGATCTGGCAGGCCTTGCCTTTCCATCTGCTGGCCTTCTTCGTCATCGCCATGGTCTGTCACGGGGAATTGATGCATTCCCGGCCCCCAGCGGATTATCTTACGGAGTTTTATCTCTGGATCTCGGTGGGAGGAGTGTTGGGAGGCATATTCAACGCCTTGCTGGCCCCCATCCTCTTCAACGCAGTGATTGAATATCCCCTGATTATTGTGGTGGCGTGCCTCCTCCGGCCCAGTCTCAGTCCGGCGGATCAGAAGTCCCACGCGCGGCGGTGGGACATCCTCCTGCCCCTGATCCTGGCAGTGCTCCTGGTTCTCCTGGGCCAGGTGTTCCAGGCGTTGCCGGACCGTTACAAGCTCCTGGCTCTCCTCATCACCGCCTGTGCAGCCGGGGCGCTCTGTTACAGTTTTCGCTTCCGACCCTGGCGTCTGGGTCTGGGACTGGGGGTCTTGATTCTCGCCGGGACGTGGTTCATCGCCCAACCTGAGCGGGTGCTGCTCAAGGAGCGCAACTTTTTTGGAATTTCAAAGGTAGCTGAAGATGCCGCCGGGCACTACCGCATCCTGACCCATGGCTCTACGATCCACGGGGCTCAGAGTCTGGACCCGGCGCGGCGGCGGGAACCCCTGACCTATTATCACCGCACCGGACCGTTAGGCCAGGTTTTTGCGGTCTTTTCAGGCCCCCGGGCCAAGCAGGAAGTAGCGGTCGTCGGCCTGGGCACCGGCACCATCGCCTCTTACGCCCAGGCAGGACAGCATTTTACCTTTTATGAAATTGATCCCGCCATGGAAAGAATCGCCCGGGACCCCCGATACTTCACGTATCTGTCGGACTGCCCGACGAAGGTAAGGGTCATCCTGGGGGACGCCCGCCTTTCCCTGAAAGACGCGCCCGATTCATGCTATAATATGATAATATTGGATGCCTTCAGTTCCGATGCCATCCCCATCCACCTGGTTACCTGGGAGGCCGTCCGCCTGTATCTCGCCAAGCTCAAGCCAGGTGGGGTTCTGGTCTTCCACATCAGCAATCGCTATCTCGACCTGAAGCCGGTGCTGGGGAACCTGGCCCGGGATGCGGGGTTTATCTCGCTGAGCAACTCCGACCTGGAGCTGAGTGACGAAGATCGCAAGAAGAAAAAGTTCCCCTCCACCTGGGCGGTGATGGCTCGCACCCAGGCGGACCTAGGGGGCCTGGCCCGGGATCAGCGGTGGCAAGCCTTGCCGGTCCGGCCCGGGGACGCGCTGTGGACCGATGATTTCTCCAATATCTTGTCGGTGTTTAACTGGCAATCAGTAAACCTGGGTGACTGGGTAAACTCGTTCACCAAGTCTAAATGAGGTTATCCGGGTGGACCGCCAGCCCGTCAGAAGATCTAAGGGTAGAGCACAATGACATGAACAGTCTTTTCCTCTATCTGACCCTTTTCGCCTACTTTGGCGCCACCGGGCTCTGGCTGGCCTATTTTCTGGCCCAGCGGGAGGGCTACTACCGCGCCGGAGTCTGGGTCATGGCCGGGGGCTTAGCGTGCCACACCCTGGCCCTCATCCCGCGGGCCTGGGCCGCTGGGGCCCTGCCCGCGGCCACCTTCGGGGAGGCCCTGCTGTTGTTCGCCTGGGCCCTGGTAGCAGCCTTTCTGGTCCTGATCTGGCGCTACCCCATCAAGATCTTGGGCGCCCTGGTGGCGCCGCTGGCGGCCCTGATGGTGTCGGGGACGCTGATCCTGCCGGCGCGGCAGGGGACCGTCTCCCCCCTGCTCAAGGGTTTCTGGCTCACCGTGCACATCTGCCTGACGCTGACGGGCTATGCCGCCCTGGCCCTGGCCGGCCTGGGGGGTATCCTCTACCTGATCCAGGAACGCCAGATCAAGAGCAAGCGCTTCGGGTTTTTCCACCGCCGGCTGCCGTCCCTGTCCCAACTGGATAACCTCAATTACTGGTGCCTTACCATCGGCTTCCCCCTGCTCACCGGGGGGATCATCTCCGGCTCCCTCTACGCCCAGCACACCCAGGGCCGCTTCTTCAGTTGGGACCCCAAGGAGATTCTGACCCTCATCGCCTGGCTCATCTACGCGGTGCTGTTGCACGAGCGCCTGACGGTGGGCTGGCGGGGCCGGCGGGCGGCGCTCCTGGCCATCTGCGGTTTCCTGGTGCTGGTGGTCACCTTTGTGGGCGCCAACCTGTGGCTCACGGGCTACCACAGTTTCTCCAGTTTCATTCAGGCGCCATGAACCTCCTGCTCTGCGGCGTCAACCACAAGACCGCGCCGGTGGCCCTCAGGGAAAAGCTGGCCGGCCTCATCCCGGACGCGGCTCACGCCTATGACCACCTGAAAAGCTGGCCCGAAGTCTCCGAAAGCCTGCTGTACACCACCTGCAACCGGGTGGAGGTGATGTGCGTCTCCGAGGCGCCGGATGAGGCGGCGGCCCGGGTCCGGGAGTTTTTTGCCCGCCACCCGGAGATTGCCCCGGGCGACCTGGACGAGTCCTTTTATGTCCACCGGGACCGGGAGGCGGTGCAGCACTTCTTCCGGGTGGCGGCCAGCCTGGATTCCATGGTGGTGGGAGAACCCCAGATCCTGGGGCAGGTGAAGCAGGCTTACCGGGAGGCCACGGCGCACCACGCCACCGGGCCCATCCTCAACCGCCTGGTCCACAAGGCTTTTTCCGTGGCCAAACGGGTGCGCGGCGAAACCGGCATCGGCGACCACGCGGTGAGCGTCAGCTATGCCGCCGTTGCCATGGCTAAGAAAATCTTCGGGGACCTGGCCGGCAAAAACATCCTTTTATTGGGGGCCGGCGAGATGGCGGAACTGGCCCTGGAGCACCTCAAGGGCCAGGGCGCCGGCAAAATCACCGTGGCCAACCGCACCCTGGCCCGGGGTGTGGCCCTGGCCCGGCGGTTCCATGGTGAGGCGGTCTCCCTGGAAGAATTGCCGGAGCAGCTCCTGTTCGCCGACATCCTCATCAGCTCCACCGGCGCCGGGGACATCCTCATCACCCGGGACCAGATCAAGACGGTGATGCGGCGGCGCAAGCAGCGGCCCCTGTTCCTCATCGACATCGCGGTGCCCCGGGACCTGGACCCCGCCATCAACGACCTGGACAACGTCTACCTCTACAACATCGACGACCTGAATGAAGTGGTGCAGCAGGGCTGGCAGCGCCGCCGGCACGAAGCCACCAAGGCCGAGCGCCTGGTGGCCGCCGAGACCCTGAAATTCCTCCACTGGCTGGAAACCCTGGAAGTCTTCCCCACCATCATCGCCTTGAAGGACAAGGCCGAGGCCATCTGCCGGGCGGAGCTCAAAAAGACCCTGAACCAGTTGGCCCCGATCACCCCGGAGCAGCGCCAGGCCCTGGAGGTCCTGACCGCCTCCGTCACCCAGAAACTCCTCCACGACCCCATCATCTTCCTGAAGCGCAACCGCCGCCCCCGAAACCCCCACCAGGAACTGGACCTGGTGCGGCGCCTGTTCAACCTGGACCCGGACCGCAACAGCGGGGATCCTGAAAAGGATTAAGGTTTAGCTCCTCTCTTGACCCGGTCTGTCCCGCCTGATATTCTATACTTGGGGTAATAGGCCTAATCATAGGATTTTTATTAGGATTGGAAAAAGCGGGTACCATTTCAGGGACCAGATGACATTAGAAACCAACATCGAAAAATTGATTCATGACAGTTCAACGGCTATTTCCAATGAGATGAAAATTATCGTTGGATGGGCTAAATCTGAAGAAGACGTTCGCCATGAGTGCAATAAATTAATAGACCATTTTCTTGAGAACGCCGAAATTAAGGTCAAGGGGCGACATGAGTATGGCTTAGCAGGCGGTCGGATTGATTCAAAATATGGAGGGGTAATAATCGAATACAAAGACCCAAAGGGAGTTGGCAAGATTGGGGCTGACCCTATTTCACCGGGTACTAAGGCTATTATTCAACAGATCAAACAGCGCTTTACGGATTTTAAAAAAGAAGAAAGAATCGCCCCGGAGAGACTATTCGGCGTTGGCATTGACGGCAATAACCTCATCTTCGTCCGCTATCGGAGCAATAAATTTGAAGTCGAAAACCCTCAACCTGCCACACCTCACACGGTGGAAAGGCTTCTGCGGGCGTTGGTCTCCTTGGGTGCCAAGGGTAAATCTTTCACCCCCGACCATCTTGTCGGTGATTTTGGTGCCGAAAGTAACACAGCAGAAAAATATATCCGAGTAATCTATCAAGTAATAACGCAGACTGATAGTAAAAAAGCTCTCACCTTCTTCGATCAATGGAAGATACTTTTTGGGGAAGTATGCGGCTATGATGTTGAAGGTAGTAATGATAAAATAAATACGCTTGCGGATTATTATGGTATTTCTCAAGCAAAGCCTGCTGAATTACTATTTTCACTTCATTCCTACTATGCCATTTTTATGAAGTTTCTTGCTGCGGAGATAGCCTCTTCATTTTCACCGCTTGGGGTTTCCATAATTAAGAAATGCGCCGGTACTTCCAATGCCATGAAGCTCAGAAATGAAATGGAGAATATCGAGCATGGCGGAATCTGGTCGCAACTGGGAATCACAAATTTTTTGGAAGGCGATATATTCTCCTGGTATCTAGACGCTTGGGATGACCAGTTAGCGGAGATGGTTTGGAGTATTGTAAATACGTTAGATCAATATGACCCGACCACGTTAAGTGTCGAACCGGCTGAAAGCCGTGACCTGCTAAAGAAACTTTATCAAGGGCTTTTCCCCAAAACAGTTCGTCATGACCTGGGCGAATATTATACTCCCGATTGGTTAGCGGAACACGTCTTGAACGGAATCGGCTACGATGGCAATCCTGATAAACGCCTACTTGATCCTGGTTGCGGCTCCGGCACTTTTTTAGTTATGGCCATAAATCGGGTTAAGGAATGGTATGAGGAGCACCGCCATGCCTGCGGTTACGGGGAAGCCGAGCTTATAGAGAAAATCCTTAATAATATTATTGGATTTGACCTCAATCCTTTAGCAGTCATGGCGGCGAGAACCAACTACTTACTGGCGATCCGTGATCTGCTTAAATTTGCCTCTGGGGTTGAAATCCCCGTTTATCTATGCGACTCCGTCGCAACCCCCATGGCCTATGGAAATTTATTTATCGGACCACATGGGCAAGCTAGGAAAATAAAGACTTCGGAGGGAGATTTTAACATACCGGTTGAGGTTACGACCTCTCGTGAACTGATTAATAAGTATGCTGATACCCTGGAATTTTGCGTCCGCAAGCGTTATGAGGCGGAGGAATTTATTCAGCGTTGCCAAGAAGAGAACCTACCTATCGTCGGGAAAGAATTGCATCTCGAACTCTATAACAAACTTCATTCACTCAATCAGGATAACCAAAACGGCATCTGGGCTCGAATAATTAAAAACGCCTTCGCACCGGTATTTATCGGAAAAGTCGATTATGTGGCGGGAAATCCGCCCTGGGTTGCTTATGAAAATTTACCAGCTTCATACCGGGAAGATACCGCCGAAATCTGGAATAAGTACAACCTCTTTCCCAAAGGAGGCTGGAGGGCTCGATTTGCCAAAGGCAACACCGAACTGGCCATGATTTTCACTTATGCGACAATGGACAATTTTCTTAAGGAGGCTGGGAAGCTTGGGTTTGTTATTACCCAGAGCGTTTTCCAATCGAAAGAAGGCGGAAAGGGTTTCAGAAGATTTCAAATCTCATGGTTAAAAAGAATAGAAATCCAAAATGTGGATGATTTAACCGCAATTCAGCCTTTTGAAGGGGCGACTAATCGAACCGCCACCATAGTGGCCAGGCTTTCAAGGAGGGCTACCCAATACCCGGTTCCGTATATCGTCTGGAAAAAGAAATCAAGGACCACTCCATCAAGCGATCAGACGCTGGATCAAGTCAAGGCGGTTACAAGCCGCGTCCAGAGGAACGCCTATCCGGTTGCCGGTCTTGAAAGTCCCTGGATCATCCTGCCGCCCCAGGTGGAAAAGGCCACGATTGATAAGATGCAGAAGGGAAAGCAATCTTATCGCGCCTGGAAAGGGTGTGACACCCGGGGCGGCAATGGCCTATTCTGGTTGGAAGCCCTCAAATCCGAGCGCAACTTGATTGTGGCTAGGAACACCACCGAGTTTTCCAAAGACAAAAACCTTCCCACAATGCAGTGGGTATTTGAAAATGATTTGATTTATCCACTATTGAGAGGACGCGATACGGAGCGGTGGAAATGCTCACCCCAATTTGCCATAGTTTTCCCTCATCAAGGTGATTCGGCGATTGAGGAGAAAATATTAAAAAGAAAGTATCCGAAAACTTACGCTTATTTCCATGAAATGCGAGAGTATCTGTCTCGACGTAAGATGTTTGATTTATCCAGAAAGAAGCTGGCCTTCTACGCCCTTTTTGAAACCGGGGATTTTCTGCTGTCACCATACAAAGTAGTTTGGAAATACATTGCTCAGGAATTAACCTGCGCAGTTTTTGGTTCACATTCATTAAATTATGTCAAAAATAACATCGTGATTCCGGACCATAAATTAGTGGAAGTTCCCTTTGAAAAGAAGGAACCTGCGCACTATCTTTGCGCGGTTTTAAACTCGGCAATTGCCCGATTTATTGTCAAAACCTACGCCGTGGGCACACAGATCTCTACCCATATTCTCCAATACATTAAAATGCCCAAATTTAATGAGAAAAATAAAATTCATATAGAGTTGTCGAATCTTTCTGATCAATGCCACGAAGCCGCCCTTAAGAATGAAACAAAAAAGATTGCCGAATTGGAATTTAAGATCGACCAAGCTGCGGCGAGCTTATGGGGGATAGACGACAAGGAGTTAGAGGCGATGCAGCAAACGCTTTTAGGGCTGGAAGGAAGCAACTTACCCGATTAATCCCTAACCCTGAATCGAGATCAGCCATGTCCAAAGTCATTGATATCGAAGGCCGGATCAAGCTGGAGCAGAAGAAAAAGGCCAAGGTGGACCGGGCCAAGAAGATGGAGGCGGTGCGCAAGGTGGTGCAGTGCACCCGCTGCCTGGCCCGCTGCGCCAAGTGCGGGGTCCAGTTCGAGACCCACGAAATGTACAAGCGCCAAAAGGGTCCCTACCGCTTCTGCCCCTTCTGCCAGGAGGAGTACGAGGACTTGCTCCTGATAAAAAAGGGGGAAGAGAGTCCCTTTTACTGGCACAACCAGGAGTGGGTGGCCCTCTGGCAAACCTGGATCGATTACCAGCAGGCCATGAAGACCTACGGCGAGTCCCAGGAATTCATCGACCTGGTGCGGGAGGTGGAGTGGGACCGGTGAGCCTCAGGGGTCAGCGGCCCGGCCGTGGAGACTTGGTGCGGCGTACTCCTTCGCCGGTTACTGACCCCTGGCCTGGATCAACCTATTTTCCCGCTTCTCCCAAACGATAGAGGTGTTGCAGGATTTCCATGGCGAACTGGAAGGCGGCCTGCCGGTCCATGGTAATGCCGACGTGCTCTTCCTTCTTGGCGCCGCTGCCGGTATACAATATCAGTTTGAGGCCCTCGGGGCGCGGGGCCACCGCCACTTCTCCTTTGGGTTCCAACGTTGAAAATGTGCGTTCCGTCATAATTCTCACCTCCGCCATTGATAATGGTTAATTTTGAATCTCTGGGTATTTGCAAGTTATCATAAGCATCTATCCCGGTAATTCAAGCCAGAAATTTTCCCCATGACCATTTATCCGCAAGAATATGATCTGATCGTCGTCGGCGCCGGCCACGCCGGGTGCGAAGGCGCGCTGGCCGCGGCCCGGATGGGTCTGAAGGTTTTGCTCTTCAACCTCAACCTGGACACCATGGCCCAGATGGCCTGCAACCCGGCGGTGGGGGGGCTGGCCAAAGGCCACCTGGTGAAGGAAATCGACGCCCTGGGGGGGGTGATGGGCCACCTGGCGGATAAAACTGGCATCCAGTTCCGCACCCTTAACCTCTCCAAGGGGCCGGCGGTCCGGGGCACCCGCATCCAGTGCGACAAGCAGGCCTACCGCCTGGCCATGAAATCCCTGCTGGAAAAAGAGCCCCGCATCGATCTCCGGGAAGCCATGGTGGACCGCGTTCTGGTGGAGGACGGCCGGGTGGTGGGGGTGTTGGAAACCCTGGGGCTGACCTACCGGGCCCGGGCGGTGCTCATCACCACCGGCACCTTCTTAAATGGCCTCATCCACATCGGGGAGCGCCGCATCCCCGCCGGCCGGGCCGGGGAGTTCGCCGCCACCGGCATGGCCGCCTGCCTCCTGGACCTGGGCTTGAGGATGGGGCGCTTCAAAACCGGCACGCCGCCGCGCCTGGCGGCCGGGTCCATCGATTTCGCCGGCATGGAGGCGCTGAGCGGCGATCCCCGGCCCCGCCCCTTTTCCTGGCGCACCACGCGGCTTCCCCAAGAGCAGGTGAGCTGCTTTGTCACTCACACCACCTTCGCCACCCATAAACTCATCCGGGACCACATCCACCTCTCGCCCTTGTACAGCGGGGTGATCAAGGGGGTGAGCGCCCGGTATTGCCCCTCCCTGGAAGACAAGGTGATGCGGTTTCCGGAAAAAAGCAGCCACCAGGTAACCCTGGAGCCGGAAGGGCGGGACACCACCGAGATCTATGCCAAGGGCCTGGGGAACTGCCTGCCGGTTGAGGTCCAGCTGGCCCTGTTCCGGAGCGTCCCCGGCCTGGAAAAGGCCGAAGTCATGCGCCCGGCCTACGCCATCGAGTATGACTACGTGGACCCCCTGGAGCTTCAGGCCACCCTGGAGACCAAGCGGATCAGGGGGTTGTTTCTGGCCGGGCAGATCAACGGCACCTCGGGCTACGAGGAGGCCGCCGGCCAGGGCCTGTGGGCCGGCATCAACGCCGCCTGTCAGATCCTGGGCCGCCCCCCCTTTCTGCCCCGCCGCTCCCAGGCCTACATGGCGGTGCTGGTGGACGACCTGGTGACCAAGGGCACCCGGGAGCCTTACCGCCTGTTCACCTCCCGGGCGGAATACCGCCTGCTCCTCCGGGAAGACAACGCTGACGCCCGCCTCCTGGAATGGGGGTATGAGTTGGGGCTGGTGGACCAGGAGGCGGTGGACCGCTTCCGGGAAAAGCAGCGGCTGATGCAGGAGGAAGAGGCGCGCCTGGCGGGCCGCCGCCTCTTTCCCACGCCTTCAGTCAACCGGGAGCTTTCGGCCCGGGGCACCGCGCCCATAAAAATCCCCACCCCCTTCTTGAGCCTGGTGAAGCGCCCCCAACTGGATCTTGCCACCCTGTACCGCCTGGCCGGGGAAGCGCCGCCGGTACCCCCGGAGGTGGTGGAGCAGTTGGAAATCCAACACAAGTATGACGGCTATATCAAGCGCCAGGAAGAGACGGCCAAAAAATTCGCCCAGGGGGAAGGCAAACACATCCCGGCGGACTTTGACTATGACGGGGTACCGGGGCTCTCCCGGGAAATCCGGGAAAAATTGCAGCAGGTGCGGCCCCGGTCCATGGGACAGGCGGCCCGCATCTCCGGGGTCACCCCCGCCGCTCTGGCCGTCCTGATGGTGTACCTGAAAAGAACCGGTTCTCTCAAGGGCCGGGAATCCTAGCCGGGCTGGTTTGGGCTCATGGTTTTGGGTGGCTTTTGGCCGGCGGTGGCCGACCAAAGAGTTTTTGAGGTAGGTCCTCTGGCGTTTTAGTTCTCCATCGCATCTGGATGCGGCAATCTCTCCCGCGCCAAGCACCCATTTTTTTAGATCGTAAACGAGCAAGATCTAAATTGATTGACTTGATTCAATCACCCGTTCTCCAACCACAAATTACCACAACGGTGTTTTCTTCATCCGCCCAATCGTATAACATTTGAATGTATGGCGCTTCAACATGGATACAGCCATGAGTTGCTAATTCTTTTTTAAGGACAGGAGGAGGCACTTCTCCTTCATGAATAGCCTTTTTCCACTTAAGATCATTTCTGTCCGGTTAACGGATTAAAAAAAGCCCGAAATCTCCTGTGAATCTGTTATAATGTGTTAGCCATAACTCATCAAACAGAAAGGAGATTTCGGACTATGGCCCATTGTAACACAATCTTTCATCAGATGCTTAAACTTATTCCGAGACATGTTTTGGGCAAGCTGGAAACCGAGCACGGCACTGGCCGGAAAGCCCGGTCTTTTA
>VGSJ01000061.1 GCA_016875015.1 Deltaproteobacteria bacterium
TAATTGCCATTAATCAAGTTATTAATTATAATTACATGGGTACATATCTTAAGCTCAAAAACCAATTTATTTTTTAATTATCAATATGTTAACCTCAATTTTGCCCAGAAAAAGTGTGGAACTTCCGCTGAAACGGCTTTAAGGAGATGGTGGGCAGTGCCCACCCTGATACATTTTTCCAGGAGGGGGTTTGGGGGAACCTCGCTCTTTCCAAAAAAGCGAGGTTCCCCTAAATTCTTGTCGTCCTACAGCTCCGACAGGCGGTGGGCCAGGGCCTCGGCTTCGGCGAAGAGGGTCTGGACGGCGGGGTCTCTTAAGCCCGCGCCCCGGGCGATGCGTTCGGCCTGGTGCCGGGTGATAAGGTCCGAGGGGCCGTGAGCGTCGGAGTTGACCAAAAGGGAGGCGCCCACTTCCTGGGCCACCCGGGCCACGTGGCCGTTGGCCAGGGCGTGGCCTTTGCGGGCGGACAGCTCCAGATAGACGCCCCGCTCCCGGGCCCGGGCGGCTTCCTCCAGGGTGATGAGGCCGGGGTGGGCCAGGATGTCGACGTCGGCCTCGATGGCGGCCCGGTTGGTGCCCGGGGCCACCGGCTCCACAAGGCTCTCGCCGTGGACCACGATCAGGGGCACCCCCAAGGCCCGGGCCTGGGCGGTCAGGGGGCCGATGAGGGCCGGGGGCAGGTGGGTAAACTCCAGACCGGGGATGAGCACCGGGTAGTCGCCCCGGTTAAGGCTCAAGGCCGCGGTTTGCAGGCGGGCGAAGACCACCTCGAAGTTGGAGGCATCCACGTGGTCAGTAATGGCGAGATAGCGGTAGCCCTTCACCTGGGCCCGGCGCCAGAGCTCCGAGGGGATAAGCTCGCCGTCGCTATACAGGGTATGAGTATGGAGATCTATCATCAGGAGGGTTCTTCGTTTTTGGTTTTTCGTTGTTAGAAAAGAAACAAGAAAGACAAACACCGTTCCCAGTAGCCAGTGTATTGAATACGGTTTTATATCATTTCCCGGATTGGATTGCCAGTGGCGAATCCATCAGGATGCCGCCCCGGCGGGTGACAGTCGAAAGAGGTGCAGGCGAGTGATGGTCAGGTTATCTGTTTTTCAACCCAAAACGGTTTTCTTACATCTTATACTTGCCGAAATCATCCGGGTCCAGGCCTTCCAGCACCTCGGTCCACTTCTTGGCGTCCTCGGTGGTGATGGCTTCTTTGGCCGTCAGGTCCACCCGCCGGGCCTTTTGAATCACCACGTCGGCCACAAAGATGGGGGCCTTGGTGCGCAGGGCGATGGCGATGGCGTCGCTGGGGCGGGCGTCGATGCCCACTTCCTGGCCGTCCCGGATGATATAGATGAGGGCGAAATACGTGTTGTCCCTCAGGTCGCAGACCTCCACCTTGGTCACCGTCGCCTCCATGATCTCCATGATGTTTTTCAACAAATCGTGGGTCATGGGGCGGGAGAACTTGATGTTCTCCAACTCACTGGCGATGGCGGTGGCTTCCAGCAACCCGATCCAGATGGGGACCGCTTTGTCAGAGTCCACATCTTTGAGGATCATGATGGGACTATTGGTGAAGGGGTCGATGGTCAACCCGGAAACCGTCATCTCTCT
Source organism: Deltaproteobacteria bacterium (assembly GCA_016875015.1). GTDB lineage: Bacteria > Desulfobacterota > Desulfobaccia > Desulfobaccales > 0-14-0-80-60-11 > 0-14-0-80-60-11. Next base: position 1,612 of record VGSJ01000061.1, read on the forward strand.
GAGCATGATACCTCCCTTGGGGATGTCCTCAGGCGTTTCTCCCACGGTTACGCAGTGGCTGAACCTTCGACCCACCGGCCTTTCAGGGAATGGGGGTGAGCCTCGGTTATAGCAACCCGGGCCAAATCTCCCACCAATTCCCGGGGTCCGATGAAGTTGACGATCTGGTTGGTACGGAGCCGCCCGCACAATTCCTGGGGGGAGCGCTTGCTGCGGCCTTCCACCAGGACCTCCTGCTCCCGGCCCACCAGGCGGGCGTGGGCCTTCTGGGTAAGTTCATCCTGCAAGGCTTGCAGGCGTGCCAGGCGCTCCGCCTTGACGTCTTCCGGCACCTGATCGGGAAAAGTCGCCGCCCGCGTCTGGGGGCGGGGGGAATATTTAAAGGAGAAGGCCTGGTCGAATCCGGCCTCCCTCATCAGGTCAAGGGTTTGGATGAAGTCCGCCTCCGTTTCCCCGGGAAAACCCACGATCAGATCGGTGGACAGGGCGATGCCGGGGCAGGCGCCCTTGAGCGACGCGACTTTTTCCCGGTAGTGTTCCCGGGTGTAACCCCGATTCATCCTCGCCAGGATTCGGTTGGCGCCGGATTGCACCGGCAGGTGGAGGTGCTCGCACAGGGCGTGCAGCTCGCCAAAGGCGTTGATCAGCTCCGGCGACAGATCCCGGGGATGAGAGGTGGCGAACCGCAGCCGGTTTAGGCCCGGCAGCCCATTGAGGCGCTGCAGCAGCTGGGGAAAAGTTATGGGCTCAGGCAAGCCCCGGCCGTAGGAATTGACGTTCTGGCCCAAAAGGGTCACTTCCAGGCCTCCGGCGGCGACAAACGCGGCAACCTCGTCCACAATGGCCCCGGGCTCCCGGCTGGTCTCCCGGCCCCGCACATAGGGCACCACGCAGAAGGAACAGAAGTTATCGCAGCCCCGCATGATGGTCACCATGGTCTGGACCGTCCCCGGCGGCCACGAACGATGGGGCGAATCCGGCAAATCCCGTTCCAGGGCCACGTCCACCACCCGCTCCCCCCGGGCGGCCCGGTCCACCAATTCCGGCAGCCGGTAAATGCCCTTGGTGCCGAACACCAGGTTGAGATGGGGGGCGAAAGCCAGCAATCGCTCGCCTTCCTGCTGGGCCACGCAGCCTCCGACGGCCAGGATGAGTTGGGGGTGCGCCTGCTTCAGAGGCTTTAAACTGCCCAGGAGACTCTTAACCTTCTCTTCGGATTTGCGGCGGATGGCGCAGGTGTTGATCAGGTAGAGGTCCGCGTCCTCGGCCCGAACCGTCAGGTCAAAGTCCTCCCCCAAAACCTGGGCCATCAGTTCGGAATCGGCCACGTTCATCTGGCAGCCAAAAGTCCGAATGTACAATTTCCTTTTCGGCCAAACCATGTATTCTATTTATTAGAAACTCCCCCCCTTGTCAACTCTGCACTTTCCGGTTGTCAAGCGCACATACAGATGTCCGGTGTTCATAGCACCTAAAATGTCCGGTTTTATTTTGATGGTTCATCACCATACCCTAAAGCTGTCTCTGGGGAGGATAGGGCCGCGCCGGCAAGCGACCTTAAGACCCGGCCCCCGGAAATCGGGTCAGCGGCCCGCACCGGGGGGGGGGAGCGGCGGCGCCATCACCACGGGGGTGTACCATTTTTTACTGAGGTTCTGGTATAATGGTCGGTGAGGTGGGCCGCGTCACCGCCGGGGAGCAGGGCAACTCTGCGGCGAGGCTGTCTATATCGCGCCGTTCGCGGCAGGAAAGGACAGGGAACGCACCATAGCCGTGTGGCTGAAGCGAAATCGGCCTATTGCCGGTCTGCCGGCGGCGCCACCGGCACTCCCGGCCCGGCGCCTTAAGGTGCTCCATCTCCTGGCGGCCATGCCGGTGGGCGGGGCGGAAGACCTGGTGGCGGCCATAGTCCGGGGCCTGGACCCCCAGAGGTTCGCGGCGGCGGTGGCCACCCTCGGCCCGCCCGGCCCCGTAGGCCAGGAACTTCGGGCCAGGGGCTATGAGGTGGTCAGCCTGGGGCTGGATATCAAACGGACCTCTACCTGGCGGGTCGTGGGCGAAGTGCGGCGCCTGCTCAAAGCCGGCCGACCGGACATCCTCCACACCCACCTCTATCACCCCAACCTCTATGGCCGCCTGGGGTCGCTGGGGTTGGGACTCCCCGGGGTGGTGGCGGCGGTCCACAATTCCTACACCCGGATTAAATTTCACCGCCGCGTGTGGAATTTTCTCCTGGGGTGGGCCTCGGACCGGGTGCTGGTGGGGAGCGTCCAGGTGTGGCAGGACGTGCGCCGGTATGATGGGGTGCCGGCCGGCCGCCTGCTTTTGATGCCCTACGGCATTCCCCTGGCCGAATTAAACACGCGTCTGAGCCGGAAGGAGGCCCGGGAGCGCTTAGGGTTGTCAGAGGGGGACCTGGTCATCGGCGCCGTGGGCCGCCTTGAGGAGCAGAAAGGCCATGTCCACCTTCTGGCGGCGCTGCCGGAACTGCAACGGCAGATTCCGGACCTGGCGGTGCTTCTGGTAGGGGAAGGCCGGGAGGAGGAGGATTTAAGGCGCCAGGTCCGGGAGCTGGGTCTTTCGAGTTCGGTGCGGTTCCTGGGCACCCGGCGTGACCTTCCCGAAATCTATCGCGCCCTGGATCTCTTCGTGCACCCCTCCCTGTGGGAGGGCCTGCCCCTGGCGCTGTTGAAGGCCATGGGCGCCGGTGTCCCTGTGGTGGCCACCCGGGTGAGCGGCTCCCAGGAGGCCATCGTGGACGGCGTCAACGGCTGCCTGGTGGCGCCCGGCGACCCCGATGCCCTGGGCCGGGCCATTTTGGAGTTATACCTCCACCCGGAGGCGCGGCGGCGTCTGGGGGAGACGGCCCGATGCACCGTGGCGGCGCGGTATTCCCTGGAGGCCATGCTGGTAAGGCTCGAAGATTTGTACCTGGAACTCTGGCGGCGGGGCAAACATATTTAGTGCGGCTGGCGGGCGCCGAAAAGCCCACGTGACCAAGGATAGGAAGCCTCTGTGCTGGTTAAACCCCCAAAAAAGTCTTTAACAATCCTGCATACCGAGTCCTCCCTGGGCTGGGGCGGGCAGGAGCGGCGCATCCTGGTGGAAGCCAAGGCTATGCGGCAGCGCGGCCACCGGCTGGTTTTTGCCTGTGACTGCCGGGGAGAACTGTACCTGCGGGTTCGGGGACGAGACTTCCTGACGGTTCCCCTGGTCTTCGGCGGGAGGCGCAATTTCAGCGCCTGGTTCAAGTTGCTCCGGCTCCTGGCCACCGGGGAGGTTGACATCCTGAACACCCACAGCTCCCTGGATTCCTGGGTGGGGACCCTGGCCTGGCGGAGCCTGCGGAACCGGCCCCTGCTGGTGCGGACCCGGCATCTGTCCACCCTGGTCAGAGACAACCGGCGCACCCGGTGGCTCTACCAGACCCCTGCCGCCATCGTCACCACCGGGGAGGTCACCAAGGATTTGCTCATAGAGCGCCTGGGGGTGCCGGCCCGCCACATCTATTCCATCCCCACCGGGGTGGAACTGGCGGAGTTTGCTCCCCAGGAAAAAAGCCGGGAGTTGCTGGCCCAGGTGCAGATACCCGCGGATGCCTTCATCTTCGGCAGCGTGGCGGTGCTGCGCTCCTGGAAGGGCCATCTCGATCTCTTGGAGGCCTTCCATGATCTCCTCAAACAAGGCGCTCGGGCCTTTCTCCTCCTGGTGGGGGAGGGTCCCTACCGGGTGGTGATCGAAGAGAAAATCGCTCAGTTGGGCATACAGCGCCGGGTGCGCCTGGCGGGCTTTCAGGACCGGGTGGCGCCGTGGTTTGCCCTGATGGACGTGAAGGTCCTGGCGTCCTACGCCAACGAAGGGGTGCCCCAGTCCCTCCTCCAGGCCATGGCCATGGCCCGGCCGGTGGCGGGCACCACCGTGGGCGGCATTCCGGAAGTGATCGTTCATGAGGAAACCGGCCTGCTGGCGCCTCCCCGGGACCCCCGCGCCCTGGCCCAGGCCATGGGCCGACTGATGGCGAACCCGGATTACCGCCGGGAACTGGGGCGCCGCGGGCGCAATCTGGTGGTCGAGCGGTTTTCCATGGAACAGATGGCCGCCGAGATTGAGGCGGTGTATGAGGTGCTGCGCCAGAACCGGAAAGGGGAAGGGCGGGGATGAACTGCGTCCAGGCGGCCCTCACCGGCAATGGCGATCGCTTGGCGCCCCCGCCCCGGGAACCGCAAGCCGCCTTGCCGCCATGATGAATTTTTCCCTGGCTTACCACTGGCTGTTCCTGGCCGTAGCAATGCTGCTAACTCTCTGGGGGGCATCCTTGCTGGCGGTGCGCCTCTGGACCAGGAAGCAGGTCATCCAGGACCTGCTGCGGCAGGAAGGGGACCCGGATGGGGTTATGATAACCCTGCCGGACCCCCGGGCCGAAGACCGGGCCGCCCTGGCGATCATCCGCAGTTACCGCCGCCACTACCTGCTCAAATGGTTGCCGGGCGCCGCCATTTCCTTCAAGGCCATCAACGAGATGTCCCTGGAGCTGATCAAAGATATCGCCCGGGCTTACTATCCCGACGACGACCGTCCGGAACTCAAAGCCTCCCTGGCAAACCTGGTGGCGCTCCACAACCGGGTGGGCGCCCGGCTGGCCGCCTGGCTGGACACCATGCCGATGCGGCCCTTCAAGGATGTGGAGTTGGGGACGGTGATGCGCTATCACGAGATGTATCAAAGCCTCAAGAACCACTGGGGCTATGACTTCATCAAGCGCCGCCATCTGGACAAAGCGGTGCGGTGGGGCTGGGCCGCCGTTAATTATGCCAATCCCTGGTACTGGGGGCGCAAGGCGGCCTACCACGGGGGCAAAGAGGTGGCGGCCCGGCTCCTCATGGCCCGGATTGTCGATCTGGTGGGCGAGGAGGCGGTGCGGCTCTATGGCCGGCGTCAGCTGCCTGACGTTAAGCGGCAATCCCGGGATCCGGCCGCGGCGGACCCGGCCACCGTGCCCTCCGGGAGTCGCCCGTGAAAACGACGGCAGGGGCGGCCGACGAGGGAAGCGGCATCATGGCCCACTGCGGAGACTGGCTAATGCGCAGCCTGGCCGCCCTCTGGTACCGTCTGGACCGGCGGCGCCGGCGGATCACCCTGGCCAATCTGGAGTTTGCCTATGGCGGGACCTTAAGCCCCGGGGCGCGGGAGCGCCTGGCCCGGCGGGTCTTCTGCCATTTCGTGCGCTTCGCCTGGGAAGTTTGCGAACTGCTCCTGGCCCCATTGCCCGTGATCAGCCGCAAAGTCATCATCGTGGGCGAGAAGCACGTTCAGACCGCCCTGGCCCAGGGTCGGGGTATGGTCGCCATCGCGGCCCACGCCGGCAACTGGGAATACACCGTTATGGCCTTCGGGCTGAAACACTACCCCGTGGCGGTGGTGGGCCGGGAGATGGACCACCCGTGGGCGGCGCGGCTGGCCCGGTATCTCAGGCAGCGGGGCGGCAACTCCATGGTGGCTAAACAGAAAGGCATGAAGGAGATTCTGGGACACCTGCGTCAGAACCAGGCGGTGGGGATTGTCATCGACCAGAACACCACCACCGAGGGCGGTCTCCTGGTGGACTTTTTCGGCCGGCCGGCCCGGACCACCCCGGTGGCGGCGCTCCTGGCCCGCCGGGGCGTGCCGGTCCTGCCCACCCTGTCCCGGCGCCTGGCGGACGGGCGCCACCTCATGGTGATTTTGCCGGCGCTGCCCCTGATGAAAACCTCCGACGCCCAGGCCGACATCCGGCGCCACCTGGAACTCCAGAACCGGGTCATCGAGGCCTGGGTCCGGTCTTGCCCGGAACAGTGGCTCTGGCTCCACCGGCGCTGGAAAAACCAGTTTCCGGAGATTTATTCGTAAAGCTGTCAGCTGTCAGCTATCAGCAAAAGCCAGGAAGATCGAAGACCGGAGACGAAAAACGAAAAACGGGAAACAATAGCTCCCGGGGGGAGAAAATGACCAAAGTTGACGAAACCTTCCTATCGGCATTCAAGGAGCGGGTGGCCGCCCAGGAGATCAGCCGGTTCTGGCGCCTGGAGCTGGAAGAAGTGGGGCCGGGGCGGGCGACGGTGAGCATGGTCTGCCGGCCCGAGATGGCCAATATCCTGGGGATGGTGCACGGCTCGGCCGTCTTCGCCCTGATCGACGAGGCCTTCCAGGCCGCGGTGAACGGCCACGGCACGGTGGCGGTGGCCCTTAACATGAATCTCACCTTCCACGCCGCGGCCAAGATGGGGGACCGCCTCACCGCGGCGACCCGGGAACTCCACGCCGGCCGGCGCACCGCCACCTACTTCATCGAAGTGACCGACCCCCGGGGGACGCTCATCGCCTCCTGCCAGGCCCTGGCCTACCGCAAGGACACGCCGTTGGATCTAGTGTGACGCTTCATAAATTAAGATGGTTTTTCTCTTAAGAAAAAAGCCCCAATAAAGGCCAGTATTTTACCCCCCTTTTCTAAAGGGGGGCAGGGGGGATTATATAACCGTTTGATAATCCCCCTGAAATTGTCAAGGTAGTGGGTGGCTTCAACTGACGGACCGGGTTTGAGGCGGAATGAAACCCTTCATGAGGAAAAAGGCGCTTCCGGTAATCAGGACCGTGATGAGCGTGGTCAGGAGAAAGCCGTCTTTAAAGCCCACGAGGCCGATGATGGGCCCCAGGCCCGCGGCGCTGACCATCATGCCCAGGTAGATGGCGGAGTTATAGCCCCCCATGGCGATGCCCCGGTGTTCGGGAGGGACGGTTTCGACACAGAGGGCCGCCACCGAGGTGAAGGTCAGGCCCATGCTGATTCCCATGGTCACGGCGCTTAGGATGAAATGCAGCGGCCGCCGGGCCACCCCGTAGCCGGCCAGAGAGGCCGCCACCCCCAGAAGCCCCCAGACCACCAGGAGGGTGCGGTGTTTCACCCGGTCGCTCAGGTGTCCGAAGGGGAGGCGGGAGACCGCGTTCACCACGCCCTGGACGGCAAAGACCAGACCGATCTGTCCGTAGGTCAGCCCCTGCTCGTGGGCATGCAAGGGCAGGAAGGTGATGAAGACGCCCAACCCGAAGCACCCCCCGCCCGTGGCCAGCCAGGCGCCCAACAAGGGCAGGTTTTTCCCGACGTCCCGGATGACGGCCTTCCCCAGGGCGGGTTGGATGGGGGGCGCCGGCATGACGTGGCGGGCCCGGGGCAGGAAAAAGAACATGGCCCAGAAGGTCACGAAAATACTGAGGCCCGACAGGATAAACACCAGGGGAAAGCCCCAGGCCTCCGCCACGAAGCCCCCGGCCGCCGGCCCCAGGCTCATACCGACGTAGAGCGCCGTGGTGTACCAGCCATAGGACCGGCCGAGGTGGGTGGGCGGCGAGATGCCGGCCACATAGGACATGGTGGTGGGGCCGAACGCGGCCAGCCCGGCGCCGGAAAACAGGTAGATCCAGATGAGCTGGTGCGGCGTAGAACTGACGGCCAGGAGAAAGGAAGAGGCGGCCAGGATCAGCAGACCCACCCCGGCCAGAAGCTTCATGCCCAGGCGGTTGACGACCAGACCCAGGGGCAGGGACAGGGCCCCGGCGGACAGCAGGAAGGCGCCGTTGATCAGGCCCACCAGAACCATGTCGGCGCCCAGAGACCGGGCGTAGAGGGGCACCACCGGGAAGCGCATGTAGGTGCCGAAGTAGCACCCGAGGACCACCCCGCAGCAGATCAACAGCAGGACGGCATAGCGAGGAGTGGGGGCCGGTTCGGGATTCATGGGGGTCAAGGTTTATGGCCGGCCAGGGCGAGTCCGGCCCGCCGGTAACCGAGACCCGCCGGGCGCAGCCAGGTCAGGCCCCGGGGCCGGAACCGGCGAAAAACCGGCAGGATGACGACCATGGTCCGTTGCCGCCTTTCTGGGCAAAAATGGTCCTCATCCGGTCCGGGTTAATTCGGAGACCTTGGCCTTGAGACGCCGCAGCAGTTCAGCGTAAGACGACTCATGGATAATCCGGCTGAACTGAGACCGGTAGTTGCTCACCAGGCTGACGCCCTCGATCACCACGTCGTAGACCTTCCAGGTGCCGCTTTCCTGGAGGAGGCGGTAATTCATGGGGATCCGGTCATTGGCCCGCACCACCACGGTGCGCACTTCGGCATAATCGCCGTCCAGAATCTCGCCGGTATAGTCAATTTTCACCCGCTGGGCGTACTTCTCGATCTTATCGGAGTAGGAGGCCTCCAGCAGTTGGGCGAACAGCTGCACGAACTCCTGGCGCTGGCCGGCGCTGAGTTTGCCCCAGGCGGGTCCCAAGCAGCGCTTGGCCATTTCCTGGTAATCGAAGTAGGGGTCCACGATGCCCTTGACCTTCTGGCGCCGGGCCTCCCCCAGGGAGGAGGGATCGTTGAGAGCTTCCAACGCCCTTTCGATGACCTGCTTGGCAATCTCGGTGGGAGGCCCCGCCCAGACCCCGGCAACCCCCACCAGCAGGTTCAAGGTTAACCCGAAAATCACGGTCCTTGTCAGCAAACCGCTCATGACGAACTCCTTGGTTTCTGGCCCCTGAAGCTTTTTCCCGGAACCCGGGGTTCGCCGCGGCAACCACTGCCATTTTACCCCGCGGGGAGTTGTCAAGGTGGCTACGGGCGCTGCTCCAGAGGATTTTATCGCTTCATATCCCCATAAGATCAAAAACCGACCAGTCAAACGCCGCCAACCGCCGGGCGCTCACCGGGGCTGGTTTTCCCTCTCCCGCCCCAGGTCTCAGACCTTGCCGTGGATATAGCTGCTGAGCAATTCTTCCAGGTCGATGGCGGATTCGGTATTGATGATTTTCCCACCCGCGGGGATGAGCTTTTCAGAACTTCCCGGGGACAACTTGACGAATTTATCTCCGATGATCCCCTTGGTGCGGATGGAGGCGATGGCATCGTCGTGCACCTTGACCCCCGGCTCCAACTTCAGACTGATGCGGGCCTGGGAAAGGGGGGTGATTTGGATGGAATCTACCCGCCCCACTTCCACCCCGGCCACTTCCACCGCGGCCCCGGTCTTGAGCCCGGAGACATTCTCGAAGTTGGCGAAGACCTGGTAGCCGGCGCCGATAATCTCCATCTTGCCCAGGTTAATTGCAAGATAAGCCAGGCAAGCCAGGCCGATCAGGACGAAAAAACCTACGGTCATCTCCAGATTGGCTCTTCTCATAAGATTGTCTAGGCCTCCAGAAAATCGACTTCCCCCCGGATGAAACTCTGGACCACCGGGTCAGGATGGTTTTGAATCTCCTCGGGGGCGCCCGCCGCAATGATGCGGCCCTTGTGGAGCATGGCCACCTGGTCCGCCACCTGAAAGACCTCGGGAAGGTCGTGGCTGACCACCAGGGCCGTATAGCCGCTCTCCTGATGGGTCTTGGAGATAAGATGAAAAACGGTGTTGGCCATGGGCGGGTCCAACCCGGTAACCGGCTCATCAAAAAACATGATCTCCGGCTCCTGAATCATGGCCCGGGCCAGGGCCACCCGCTTTTTCATGCCGCCGCTCAGTTCGTCGGGCAGCTTGGTTTCGACTTCCGAGGTCAGATTCATCTGGGCCAGACGGAACCGAACCCTTTGCGCAATCTCGGCCTCCGGCAGGCGGGTTTTTTCCCGCAGGGGAAAGGCGATATTTTCAAAGACGTTCAGGGAGTCGAACAGGGCCCCGCCCTGAAACAGCACGCCGAAGCGCCGCTTGAATTCCCGCAGATCGCGGCCCCCCAGCCGGGACATGTCCTGCCCGTCGATGATGATCTGGCCGGAGTCGGGTTTCAGCAAACCGACGATGTGCTTCAGGAGCACGCTCTTGCCCACCCCGCTCTTGCCGATCACCAGCGTGATCTGGCCGGTGGGCATCGTGAGGTTGATGCCGTCCAGGACTTTCTGACCGTTAAAGGATTTGACCAGGTTAATTATCTTGATCATGGTTTACATGAAGAAGGACGTAAGTACATAGTCCCACGCTAAAATCAGCACCGCGGACAGGACCACGGTCTGGTTGGTGGCTTTGCTCACCCCTTCTGCCCCGGGGCCGGTATGATACCCCTTGTAACAGGCCACCAGGATGATGGTGATGCCGAACACCAGGGATTTGACGATGCCGCCGTTGATATCCAGGGCCACCACGCTTTGCTTCATGCCGGCGAAATAAGACCCGGAGCTGACCCCCAGGAGGACCACGCCCACGAGATAGCCGCCCAGAATGCCCACCACGTCGAAGATCGCGGTGAGCAACGGCACCGCGATGACCCCGGCCAGCAGTTTGGGCATCACCACATATTGGATGGGGTTGACGGCCATGGTGTCCAGGGCGTCCAACTGCTCGGTGATCCGCATGATGCCGATCTCCGCGGCGACCGCGGACCCGGCCCGGGCCGAGACCATGATGCCGGTAAGCACCGGGCCCATCTCCCGAATCAGGCTCAAGGCCACCGCCGACCCCAGGGCCCCCTCGGAACCGTACTGTTTCAGGGTGTAGTAGCCTTGCAAGGCCATGACCATACCTGTGAAGGCGCCGGTGAGCATAACGATCACGGTGGATTTGACTCCGATCTGATAAATTTCCTGCAGGACCCGCCGGAGCCGGAAGGGCGGCACGAAGGCCAGGGCCAGACTCTCCAGGAGGAAGATCATCATGCCTCCGGCTTCCTGGACGATATTCAACGAGCGTTGTCCCAACTGACGGACGAGGTTGGCCATGGGCTATCCCGATATAAAGTTAAAGTAGAAAACTAACTGAAAACCGGCGAAATAGCAAGAGCGAAAGGCAACGCTTCCCTTGGCGCGGGGCCGGAATCTCGCGGAAGGTGCGCAAGGCTACAGGCAGGGCGCGGCGTTCCCCCGGGCGGCCTCTCTCCACAAAAAAAGCGGCGCAGCAAGCCTCAGCCTACGATACCCCCATGATGCGCTTGGCGGAAAATCCCGCCGGAAGGATAAAATCATTGACGGCCCGAACAACTCTGATTAACATTAAGCCAAGATTGGTAAGCGTTCAGGCCCGTTATCGGCCAGGAGATTGGCATTGGAGGGAAAATGGCGGTCAGGGTAGCCATCAATGGCTTCGGGCGTATCGGCCGGTGTCTCACCCGGCTTATGGCAACCACCGATAAGGACCTGGAATTGGTGGGCATCAACTCCCGGGCCGACCTCGCCAGGGATATTCATCTTTTTAAATATGATTCGGTCCACGGCCGGTTCCCGGGCGCCGTGGTTGCGCAGGGGGAAAACCTCATCATTAATGACCGGGAAGTGCGGGTCACCCGAGTTATGGACCCGGAAGGCCTCCCCTGGAAGGAGTTGGGGGTGGACATCGTCCTGGAATCCACCGGCGCTTTTCGGGACCGGGCTTCCAATGAAGGGCACCTCCGGGCCGGGGCGCAAAGAGTTATCCTGGGGGCCCCCGGGAAAACGCTCGACGCCACCTTTGTCTATGGGGTCAACCACTGGGATTTCGATCCGGCCCGCCACCGGATCATCTCCAACGCCTCCTGCACCACCAACTGTCTGGCGCCGGTGGTCAAAGTGTTGCATGACGCCTTCGGTCTTGAGTACGGCCTGATGACCACCTGTCATTCTTATACCATGGATCAGCGCCTCCTGGACGGGTCCCACAGCGACCTCAGACGGGCCCGGGCCGCCTGCCTGTCCATGATTCCCACCTCCACCGGCGCCGCCCGGGCGGTCACCGAAGTTTTGCCGGCCCTGGCCGGCCGTCTGGACGGTCTCTCCGTCCGGGTCCCCACGCCCAACGTGTCCCTGGTGGACCTGGTGGTCACGGTGACCCGGGCTACTTCCCGGGAGGAGGTGAACCAGGCCTTCGTCGCGGCCCAGGCGGGCCCCTTGCAGGGCGTTTTGGCCGTGTCCTTCGAGCCCCTGGTGTCCACGGACTATAACGGCTCTGCTTATTCCGCCGTGGTGGATGCCGAGCTCACCAACGTCATGGGCGGGACCCTGGTAAAGGTGATGGCGTGGTATGATAACGAGATGGGTTTTTCCAACCGAATGCTGGACCTGGCGGCGTACGTCGGTCGCCACGTAGGTTAATCTGCAAGCAAGAGGAGTTGCCGGTGAAATATATTGACGCGATTGATATCAAGGGAAAGACCCTTTTCATCCGGGTGGATTTCAACGTCCCTCTGGACCAGAACCGCAACATTACCGACGACACCCGCATCCGGGCGGTGTTGCCCACTATAAATTATTGCCTGGAAGCCGATGCCAAGGTCATCCTGGCTTCTCATTTAGGAAGGCCCGAAGGCCAGCGGGAGGAAGCCTTCTCCCTGGCGCCGGTGGCCCGGCGGTTGGCGTACCGGCTGCACAAGAATGTGAAGCTGGCGCCGGATTGCGTCGGCCCCGAAGTGGATCAGGCCAAGGCGGAAATGAAGTCCGGCGATGTGCTCCTTCTGGAAAACCTGCGCTATCACCCCGAGGAGGAGGCAAATAACCAGGATTTTGCCCGGGAATTGATGAAAGGCATCGACGTTTACGTGGATGACGCCTTCGCGGTGGCCCACCGGGCCCATGCCTCGGTGGAAGCGGTCACCCATTTCGCCCCCATCTGCGTCGGGGGTTTCCTGATGCGGGATGAGGTGCATTACTTTCACCGGGCCATGGAAGACCCGGCCCGGCCCCTGGCGGCCCTCATCGGCGGCGCCAAGATTTCCAGTAAATTCACGGCCCTGAAGAATCTCTTGCAGCACGTGGACAAGATGATCATCGGCGGGGCCATGGCCAACACCTTTCTCAAGGCCATGGGCTATGAAGTGGGTAAATCCCTGGTAGAGGACAGCCTGTTGGATGTCGCCAAGGAAATCATGGCCGAGGCCTTGCGGAGGAACGTGAAATTCTACCTCCCGGTGGACTGCGTGGTGGCCGACCGGCTGGACAAACAGGCTGAAACCAAGATCATCCCGGTGCAGGAAGTGCCCAAGGACTGGCTCATCGCCGACATCGGCCCGGCCACGGTGACCCTCTTCGGCGAGGCCCTGCAAAACGCCAAAACCATTGTGTGGAACGGGCCCATGGGGGCCTTCGAATACGACGCCTTCAGCCGGGGCACCATGGCCATGGTGCAGAAGGTGGCGGATTCCTATGCGTTGACCATCGTGGGCGGCGGCGACACCGACGTGGCCCTGCACAAGGCCGGGGACTTCCAGAAATTTTCCTATGTCTCCACCGGCGGCGGCGCCTTCATTGAACTGCTGGAAGGCAAAAAGCTGCCGGGCATCCTGGCCCTGGAGGAATGGGCCCGGAGGAACGAGGATGCCTGAACGCCGGCCCCTGATCGCCGGAAACTGGAAGATGCACAAAACCCTGCCCGAGGCCAGGACCCTGGCCCGGGACATCCGGCAAGGGGTGGCCCCGGGCCGGCGGGCCGAGGTGGCCCTGGCGCCGCCCTACACCGCCCTGGCCGCGGTGGCCGCTGAACTGGCCGGGTCCGACCTCCGCCTGGCCGCGCAGGACGCCTTTTGGGAGAAGCAGGGCGCCTATACGGGCGCCATCTCCCCCGCCATGCTGGCCGATGTGGGCTGCCGCTACGTGATCGTCGGCCATTCCGAGCGGCGCCGGCACTTCGGCGACACCGATGAGACCGTCAGCCGCAAGCTCACCGCGGTCATAGCGGCCGGGCTGATCCCCATCCTGTGCATCGGCGAGACCCAGGCGGAGCGAGAGGCGGACCAAACCCTCCAGGTGGTGCGGCGCCAGCTCGAAGGCGGTCTGGGGACGCTGAAACCCGCCACCGGCGCCGCCCTGGTCATCGCCTACGAGCCGGTATGGGCCATCGGCACCGGACTTACCGCCACCCCGGAGCAGGCCCAGACGGTGCACCACTTCATCCGCAGCCTGCTGCGGGAGTTTTTGGGTGCTCCGGCCGAAGCAATCCGCATTCAGTACGGCGGCAGCGTCACCCCGGACAACGCCGCCATCCTCCTGGCCCAGCCGGATATCGACGGCGCCCTGGTAGGGGGCGCGTCCCTCAAACCCGAGTTGTTCCTGCCGATTATCGCCGCGGCGGGGTAGGGGGATTTGCTTTTTCCGGACCCTAACCCCGCTGGTAAGCGGATTTTATGGTATATAACAAAATTAATATATCTTGCAAATGAACAAGGTTTTGCTTTATATAATAAATTTGTGATAATATGAATAAAAAATTCCTGCTCTTTGATTATCTCGATTTCCATGGCAGGAATGTGATGCAAGATTGGGCGGATAGCCTGCCGATGCAACGAAGAGATCGAGGTCGATTGGATAGCAAAGTTGATATGCTGGAAAGGGCGGGAGACAAACTGCCTCCTGGACTGTTACAAAATACACGGTGTAAGCATATTATGGAGCTTGCAATAAATGGCCAAGTTGCTCTACGTCCGATGCTTTGCCGTGGACCTGAAGTCTTTTCTATGCAAAGCGAATTTACATTCCTATGCGGGGCAGTAGAACGGGATGTAAAATATGTACCTTCAGATGCCCCTGAGAAAGCCGAAGCACGTCGACTTGATCTATTGGCACATGCAGATAAAAGGTGCAGGCATGAGCGATTTAGCAAATAGACTGAAACAAAGTTTCAAGGATAAAGATTATCGACATGGCTATGTCGATGAATTTTTGAATTCAAGCATTGCCACGCAGATTAAAGTGCTCCGAGAAAAGCACGAATGGAGTCAAAAGGAACTGGCCAAGCACGCCCATATGAAGCAGCCAAGAATTTCTTTGATGGAGAACGTAAATTATTCCTCTTGGAGCATCAATGTATTGCGAAAATTGGCAGAGGCTTTCGATCTCACCCTTTGTGTTTCTTTTGAAAGCTTCGGCAAACGATTAGCGGATATTGAACGATTTAGCCGAGAAGCTTTGGAGCGACCATCATTTAAGGAAGATCCTGTCTTTGCAGAAAGAGAGGAGGGAGACATTGCTGCTGCAGCCAAAGCTTTTCCTGAAACACAAGAAGATCTTGCGGGTGGGAAACCAATGTTAAGGGTAGTTCGCGGTCCCAGCGCCGAGGCTGCCCAGAGCAAGGTAAAACCACAAATTGAGGATTCGTGGCTGAGGAAGAGGAAGATGAGAGATAATGGAATTGAACGAGGGCTGTTGGGGGTGGCATGAAACTATTATCAGTTAAGCAAGCTCGGGCTATTTGGCTTATCCAATTGGTTGACCTTAATCCTCGTGGTCTTAATTTAGTTGCTTTAATACCACCCATCACTAAAAAATATAAATTTCAGCAATTTCCCATTCAACCAGAAGAACTTGGTTTTGGTAAGGAAATTAAAGAAATCAAATTTAGTGGAGGTTCCTTTCAGAAAGACGCTCAACATGATATAAGTATTGACCTTACTTTATATAATGATGGCTTGGTTGTAGATACACGATCTTCTACTGAGGATTCTGATTCTTTTCTTAACGAATTTCTCAATTGGATTTCCATGGAGTTTGATTTAGTTCCATACCAAGAGGTTCTTAGGTCAAAACTCTATCATAGCGAATTATGGGTTAAAACCGATAAATCATTGAATACTCTCAACCCTAAATTAGAGAATTTTGCGAAACGTCTAACTTCATTAATTGTAGGCCATAATCACCACCCCATTTTATTTGAAACCTATGGTATTTCTTTCTGGACTAATCCAACCATAACCCTTCCCCCAGGCCCTTTCAAATTTGAAAGGGCAGAAGGTGTTCCTTTTAACGAAAACCGTTATTATTCGGCTGCTCCCCTTCAAACAGACGTTCACATAGAAATGCTTGAAGAATTAGAAAACATCCTTAGCCGTTAAACCGCCTCGTTTCGGCATGGTTTTACGGCCTGAGTATTTCAGAAAATCCTCTGCCGGGCGGCGAAAAGGCTTGCACCCGGGCGGGGTTTTTCCTATATTATATAATTGATATGCATACCATCGTCGTGATCATTCATGTCATCGTGTCCCTGGCCCTGGTCTCCATCGTGCTCTTGCAGCACGGCAAGGGCGCAGGCATAGGCGCGGCTTTCGGCGGCTCCAGCCAGACGGTCTTCGGCTCCACCGGGGCCGCTCCGTTTCTGGCCAAGCTCACCGCCATCGTCGCCATTATCTTTATGTGCACCTCCCTCGGCTTGACCTTTATGGGCCGGCAGCAAGCGCCCTCGGTGATGCAGGGCGCGGGGCAACCCGCCGCGACCCAAACGGCCCCGGCCACTCCGGTTCCGGCCGCCCCGGCTCAACCGGCCCCGCCGGGTTCGCCCGCACCTCCAAGCAAATGAGCACCCATGTGCCGAAGTGGTGGAACCTGGTAGACACGCCATCTTGAGGGGGTGGTGGGGAATACCCGTGCGGGTTCAAATCCCGCCTTCGGCACCATTCTTTTTCTAATAATATCAGGCAAATATATTTTAAAAGTACCCCCACCAACCGAGACGTTTGGTTGCCCGACAATTACCGTCAAACTCATTTTCGACAGTTGTAAGCCCAGATATAGGTATAAGTCATTGAAATTGTTAGGTGGCATAGATGGGAAGGGCGGAAATGTAGTGCCAACCCATGCATCCATAAGCCTCTAAAAAGACTT
>VGSJ01000062.1 GCA_016875015.1 Deltaproteobacteria bacterium
GCTCCGCGCTTCCTTCAGACCCCACCTCACGATGACGCCCTTGCGCTTCGCTAACCCTTCACCTCCATCAGGTTGGGTAGAGGACTTTCACCTCCAAGCTGCTGTGCATGCCCGGCACACTAAAAAAAGCCGGCCCCAGACGGGACCGGCTTCGCGGTGCAATGAGGGTGCGCCCGGCGCACCCTCGGTAACTATCTGCTTATTTGCCCACCAGCAGCGGCACGATGAGCAGGGCCACGATGTTGACGACCTTGATCATCGGGTTGATGGCCGGGCCGGCGGTGTCTTTGTAGGGGTCGCCGACGGTGTCGCCGGTGACCGCGGCTTTGTGGGCGTCACTGCCCTTGCCGCCGTAGAGGCCGTCTTCGATGGCCTTCTTGGCGTTATCCCAGGCGCCGCCGCCGGAGGTCATGGCAATCGCCAGGAACAACCCGGTGACGATGGAGCCGATCAGCATGCCGCCCAGGGCCACGGGACCGAGACCCGGCATGAAGCCCACGATGACCGGGGACAGAACCGGGATCAGGGCCGGGAACATCATCTGGCGCAGCGCGCTCTTGGTGACGATGTCCACGCAGGTGCCGTATTCGGGTTTGGCGGTGCCTTCCATGATGCCGGGGATTTCCCGGAACTGGCGCCGCACTTCCTCCACCACGCCGCCGGCGGCCTTACCTACGGCCTCCATGCACAGAGCCGCGAAGAAGTAGGGCAGCAGACCGCCGATGAACAGGCCGGCGATGACCCGGGGGTCGGACAGGTCAAAGGTCATGACCCCGGGGAAGGAGCGGGAGTACTCGGCGAAGAGCACCAGGGCGGCCAGACCGGCGGAGCCGATGGCGTAACCCTTGGTGACGGCCTTGGTGGTGTTGCCCACCGCATCCAGGGGATCGGTGATGCTCCGGATCTCATCCGGCAGTTCCGCCATTTCGGCAATGCCGCCGGCGTTGTCGGTGATGGGACCGTAAGAGTCAATGGCCACCACGATACCGGTCATGGAGAGCATGGCCACCGCGGTGAGCGCGATGGCGTAGAGGCCGGTGCCGGGGTTGGCCAGACCGCCGCCCAGGTGGAAGGACGCCAGGATGGCCACCACGATGACGATAACCGGCGCCGCAGTGGACTTCATGGACATGGCCAGACCCTGGATGACGTTGGTGCCGTGGCCGGTGGTGGAGGCCTTGGCAATGGACTTCACCGGGTTAAAGCTCTTGGAGGTGAAGTATTCGGTGATGGCCACGATCAGACCGGTGAGGGCCACGCCGATGACCGCCAGCATGAAAACGTTGAAGGGCGGAATCGCAAAGCCCACGGCGCCTTTGGCGGCCTTGGCGGCCACGCCGCCCATGAACCTGTTGGCCAGGGGCCAGAAAGCGACGATGGCCAGGACCCCGGAAACGATGAGACCCTTATACAGGGCGCCCATGACGTAGTCGCCTTTCCCCAGACGCACAAAGTAGGTGCCGACCACCGAGGCGATGATGGACACGCCGCCGATGACCATGGGGAAAACGATGGCCGGAGAACCGGCGCCGTACACGGTGAAGGCCAGCAGCATGGCGGCCACCACGGTCACGACGTAAGTCTCGTAAAGGTCCGCGGCCATGCCGGCGCAGTCGCCCACGTTGTCGCCGACGTTGTCCGCGATAACCGCAGGGTTCCGGGGGTCGTCTTCGGGGATGCCGGCTTCCACTTTACCCACCAGGTCGGCGCCCACGTCCGCGGCCTTGGTGTAGATGCCGCCGCCCAACCGGGCGAAGACCGACACCAGGGAGCAGCCGAAGCCCAGACCGATCAGGGCGTGCATAGCTTCCTTGGGATCAACCGCCATGAGGAACTTGTAGTACCCGGCCACGCTCAACAGGGCCAGGCCTACTACCATCATGCCGGTGACCGAACCGCCCCGGAAGGCCACTTTCAGGGCATGGGCCATGCTGGTAAAGGCCGCCTGGGCGGTGCGCACGTTGCTCCGCACCGACACGTACATGCCGACATAACCGGCCACGGCCGAACCCACCGCGCCGATGACGAAGCCGATGGCGGTGTATTTACCCAGACCGAACAGGAGCACAAAGACGACCGCGCCCACCACGGCTACGGTCTTGTACTGCCGGTTCAAGAAGGCATTGGCGCCTTCCCGGATCGCACCCGAGATTTCCTGCATCCTGGGGTTGCCGGCGTCCTGTTTCAGGACCCAGGTGGTGGTGAACAGGCCGTAGACCACACCCACCGCGCCACAGATCAACGCAAAACTCATAATATCCATACCGTCTGCTATCCTCCTATAAAGTAATGATTTCCTTAAGGTTTAAGGTCTTTAACCGAAACTCCCAAGCTAAAAGTATATCACCTCCCCTGCCCTGTTTCTGGAACTGTGAGCGATTTTATAGCTGAATGACAATTCATACCCCAGAATGGCACCGGGTGTAAAGGAAAAATTTCACAAGTCCGATTTATTGGGGCCGGGGCCTTTCGAAAAATCCGGACCAGGCAATAGATTGACGGCCGCGGCGGAAATATTTATTTTCTCGTGAAGCTCAGCCGCCAGTTCCGGATGGAGTTTCGGGTCCACCACCACCACGCCGTGCCGCTCCGCCAGAGTCAAGAGATATTGATACTCCATGGCCTGCTTCTTAAGGCGGTATTGCAGCCAGAGCCGCAGCGGCAGATAGAGCAGCGCCAGGGCCAACAAGGCGATAAGCCCATACGCGCCCCCCAGCCCGATGAACTTGATGGCCGCCGCCGCCAGCGGCAGGGCGTTTTTTCCATGAATGGCAAACCCCAGGACCGCCATGAAGGCCAGGAGCCCCAGGAGGTAGCGCAACCGCCCCAGCCGTGCGCCCCAGCCTTTGGCCCTGACCCGGGCCTCCGGGGCCTCCTGACAAAAAAATTCGAACCCCTGGATAATGACCCCGAAGAGGAACAACAGGGCGATGGGAGCGACAAAGGCGGCCAGCAGGTACGGGCTCCAGGGGAACGGGATAACCTGCGGGTGCTCCGTAAAGATGCCCTCATCCATCTGCCAGATGAGGGTGAACACCAGGATGAGGATCTCAATGAGCCCCACCACCACCAGGAAGCTGTTGAATACGTAACGTTTTTCCAGGGGATCGTAAAAATTGAAGAATCTGGCCATGTGAAAGACGGTTTTGGGTTTTTCGTTTTTTTGGGTTTTTCGTCGGGTGCGCACTGCGCACCCTGTTATGGCTCAAGGCGCGGCTTTGACAATCGACCCCGGCCCACATTTTTCAGACCTTAACAGCTCCCACCAGTAAAGACCCGCGGCCCATCCCACCAGAAATAAGTCTTCCAGCACCACGGCCAGACCCACCTGTCGCTGAAAAAACAGACCGCAGCCGCAGTCGATTTTCAGCCCCCGGGCCATGGTAATGAGGATGACGACCAGGAAGCCCGCCACCAGCCCGGCCAGGAGGAGCAGGCAGCTCCGCCGTTTGATCCCCGCCGCCAGACAGAGGCCCACGGCGACCTCCAGCCACGGCAGCCCCGCCGCCACCACGCCCACCAGGCTCTCCGGCAGCAGTTGGTAAGCCAGCACCGCTTCGGCGAACTCATAGGGGTGCAGGACTTTTTGCAGCCCGGCATAAAAAAAGAGCCCGCCTAAAACCACTTCCAGCGTCCGGAGCCCAAGTGCGCCCCTGCTTATCCGCAAGTCTCACTCCTAAAAAGCTGGGGGGAAAAACTGGGGAACAGGGGAAAGGGCGAAAAGGAAAAGACCGCAATTTTCCGGTTCGGGCGGCTCACCGGCAACCTGGTGTAAAAAGTTTAGTCAAACCAAATGCAACCATCCCTTTTCCCCTTTTCGCCATTTCCCCCTTATTTCCCCGTGTCCGCCGGGTAGCCGGCTTCATCCCAGGCCCGGAAGCCCCCGATATAGGCCATCACCCGGGTAAATCCCAGGGTCTGGAGTTTTTCCGCCACCTTCAAGGCCAGATCGCAGTTGACCTGCCCGCAGTACACCACGATCTCTTTGTCTTTGGCGAGGCCCGCCACTTTCTCGGCCACGCCGGCCGGAACCATAGCCGGGGTGATATTGAGAGCCTTGGGGACGTGCAGCTCCGCAAATTCGTCCGCGGGCCGGGCGTCAATAAACCGGGCTTGCCCCGGCTGAAACAGGGCGTAAGCCTGGGCCAGGTTGATGGTTTTCACCCCCTGGAACTGTTCGGCCCGGCGCTGATCCCGCACCTGGGAAAGGCGGGGGGCCAGTTCGCCCCGCCAGGAGGCGCGCACCAGGGGGTATTGATGCACCAGCCCGAAGAGCACTGCCACCCCCAGGATGAACCCGGCCCAGGCCAGGTCCTGCCGCCACACCCGGCTCACTGCGGCTGCTTCCCCGCCGGTGCGGCTTGGGGGGCCGTCCCCGGGGCGCCGGGGGACGGCTCGATCTCCGAGGCGGCGTAATGTTTCTGGCCGGCGTAATACAGGGCCATGGGCAGAAAACCTTCGTCTTCCTTGCTGAACCCGGCCTCTTTGGTGTGGTGGAAATACCGCCACACCCGTCCGTTCTGGAGGTCCACCAGGAACACCTGCTTGCCGTCGGCCACCATCTGATACCGGGACCCCATGGCCTGGGAGGCCAATTTCTTGAGACTCGCGGGCCCGCCTTTCCCCTCTCCGGGGAGCGGTTGGGTCTGCAAGTCTTCTGCGGCCTGCTGGGCCAGCCGGTCATGGCCATACGGGCTGTACAGCCAAAAAACGCTGGCGCCCACCACCCCCACTAACAAACTGATGATCGCGGTCCACGTCCGGCTCCTGCTACGCACCATTGGCCACCTCCATCCGGCTGCTTTAGGCTATAAAAGGTTGTTCTGCTTATCCTCCAGAGATGGTCCTTTTCGTTGGCGTGGAGCTTTTTTAAAGGTGACGTCAGGCGCTATCCTAGGGTAAACCAATTTTTTCCCGATTAATAATTCCTCTATAGTTAAAATCTGCATCCGTGGAAATTGGCGGCCGGGTAAATGCTCCGGCTCATAAAAGCCGGCAGTGGCCGCTTCTTTCCACATGGGCGCAGTGGGCTCTGCCAGAGAAATAAATGCGCCGATGGCGGCCTTCTCACGCTCCAAGACCCCCTTTAAGTCTCGAATCTGACTGACCGTCACCTGACCCCCGCTTTTCACCTGGATTATTATTTTTTTAGCCTTGCCGCTGGGGGCGTCGATAAAATTGATGATACCGTCGATGCCGGTGTCTGCGCCTTTCTTCTTTTCTTGAGCCGGACGGGCATCTACCAATCCCAAAGCCCACCATTCAAACTGGTATCGGTTTTGCCGGGCCAAAGCCCTGGCGCCGGCAAGGTCCTTGGGAATTCCGATCACTGCATAATCCGATAATTCGCCCTCAAAGGCGGTGCGCAGCCTATTTTTGATGAGGGTGATGGCCAGATGGGTTATATCAATACCGAGCCAGCGGCGGTTCAGGCGCTCCGCCACCGCGATGGCGGTGCCGCAGCCGCAAAAGGGGTCCAGCACCACATCGCCTTCATTAGTGCTGGCCTTAATTATGCGCGCCAACAGGGCTTCCGGTTTCTGGGTTGGGTAACCTAAACGTTCTTTGGAAGCCTTATTAATGATATTAATTTCCCACCAGTCACGCGGGGCCACTCCGGTTCGTTCTTCCAAATAATCGCGATATGTGAGTCCCGGATATATTTGTTCATGTTCCAGTCTTAAGCCATCAGCAGCTCTTATGGGAGAATCTTTTACATTCCTTCCTCGAATTTGATAATGTCCTTTCTCATCTTGATATTTAAATTTAGACAACGTTACCTCTGAATATTGTTCCATAACAGCTTGCCAGTTAAAAATTCTTTGGCTGCTTATATCTTTACAATAAAATAAAATAACGTCATGTTTCTTGTTCCATTGTTGAAGTACCCGCTCCCGCTCCTTATAACACCATATTATCTCATTTAAGAAATTCTTAGCTCCAAACGTTGCGTCCATCAAGATTTTAAGGTAATGACTAGCTGTGGGGTCGCAATGCAGATAAATACTTCCTGAAGGCTTTAACACTCGCCGAAGTTCCGCCAACCGCACCGCCATCATGGTGATATAGGCCATCATATCGTTAGAACCAAGAAACGACCGCAAGGCATCCAGCAGCATCGCCAGCTTATCCGGCCCCTGAGTGATTACTTCGCGATAAGCCTTCTCCGATTCCATCCCCCAATGCCAGGTATCATCAAAGGCAGTAATCTGCGCCGCGGATTTTCCGCCGCTCTTTTCTTCGAAAAGAACATTATACGTGGCATTTGAATTGAAAGGCGGGTCAAGATAGATGAGATCTACGCTCTCATCAGCAATATGCTTCCTGAGAATATCTAAATTATCACCGAAATAGAGCGTATTTTGCCAGCCTGGCTCAACCATGAGAGACCTCAAGATTTATCTGAATTAATAAGTTCGTAAAATTTTTCTCTCCTCAAAAATTAATGGTTATGTCAATATTATGGTAAATTTTAAAATTTTACCATGAAATACTCTGCCCCCCCAAAAATCACCGCGATCACCTTTGACCTGGGCAACGTCCTGGTCAGGGTGGATCACCTGCGCTTCTGCCGGCGTCTGGCCGCCCTGGCCGCTTTGAGCCCCCAGGAGGTCTATGCCCAGGTGTTTGAATCCGGCCTGGAACCGGGCTACGATACTGGCCACCTCACGTCCCGGGAGTTTTATCAGCGGGTCACGGCCCATTTCGGGGTGGCCCTCCCCTACTCCCGATTCTGCGACCTCTGGTGCGATCTCTTCGACCCCATGGAGGGCATGGCGGAACTGGTACAGCACCTGGCGTCCAGCTTCCCTCTGTTTCTGCTGTCCAACACCAATGCTTTGCACTTCGATTATCTGAAGGAGCGCTTTGGGCTTATCCTGCAGCCTTTCCGGGCCTTCGTCCTGTCCTACCAGGTAGGCAGCCGCAAGCCGGAGCCGGCCATCTACCAGTCCCTCATCCGGCAGGCGGGGCGCCCGCCCCGGGAAATCCTCTTCCTGGATGATAAGGCGTCCTTTGTGGAAGGGGCCTTACGTCAGGGTCTGACGGCCTGGCAGTTTCGCTCGCTTCAGGAGTTGCGGCAGGATTTGGTGCGCCACCGCCTCTGGTAAGGGCAGTTTTCGGTTTTCGGTTTTCGGTTGAAAAACTGGCCAACGCCGACTTGCCATTCTGAGCAAACCATCATGAGCTTGCGGCTACATTAAAAGCCATTTGCAGAGAATAGTGAAGAATTATAGATAATCGTCATCTCCCTGATTCCTCCCCTTTTCGCCTTTTCCCCTTTTCCCCCATCCCTTGCTCTTCCACCCCGGGACGGCCTCATCGTCCTTGGGGCCCGCCCCAACCTTGCGGGCCAGGCAAGGGGCTGGGGGTGAAACCGGGAACCCCTGACTTACGGGTTAGCCAGAGAAAACCCGGCGATTATTCCTGCCTTGCCTTTCCCGCCCGTCGGCCCCGGCCAGAAAAAAGAAAAATTTGCTTGACACCAGGGGAAATTGGTAATAAAAATTCCGTCAAATAAGAAAGTTTTCACAAAGCCCCGACACAATGGATCGATAACGATGGAGATTAAAAGCCCCGTCAGCGCCACGTTGAGCCCCGAGCAAGTATCCGCTATCCAGGATGCCGTCAACCGGTACAACGCCATCAAGGGAGGGGTGATGCCCGCCCTGCATGCCGTTCAGGGCATTTGCGGCAACTGGCTGCCCCTGGAAGCCCTCAAGCTGGTGTCCGAAGGCATGGATATTCCCTACCCCTACCTTTACGGAGTCATGAGCTTTTACACCATGTTCTCGCCGACGCCCCGGGGGAAGTACATCATCCGCCTGTGCGAGTCGCCCCCCTGCCACATCATGGGGGCCGAGAACCTCGTTGCCGTGCTCAAGGGCGAGTTGGGGATCAAGGTGGGGGAAACCACCGCCGACGGCCTCTTCACCCTGGAACACACCGCCTGCCTGGGGGTCTGCGAGGTCTCCCCGGTCATGCAGATCAACGAGGTGGTCTTCGGGCGACTGACGCCGGAGCGCGTCAAGAACATCCTCAGCGATTACCGGGCCGGCAAGACCGTGGACTACCGGACGCTGCCCCGCACCACCAATCCTCTGAGCGATTATGAGGCCAGCGGCGATGAGCTGGTGCTCCTGGCCAACGTGGACCAGATTGATCCGTTGAGCCTGGACGCCTATCTGGAACGGGGCGGCTACGAGGGCCTGAAGAAGGCGCTGTCCATGAGCCAGGAAGAGGTGGTGAACACGGTGAAGGACTCCGGCCTCAGGGGCCGGGGCGGCGCCGGCTTCCCCACCGGGCTCAAGTGGTCTTTCACCCGGCCCAGCCCCATCACCCCCAAGTACATCGTCTGCAACGCCGACGAAGGCGAGCCCGGCACCATCAAGGACCGCTACATCATGGAAGGCGATCCCCACCGGGTGCTGGAAGGCATGGCCATCGCGGGCTACGCCATCGGCGCCAGCGTGGGCTACATCTACTGCCGGGGTGAATATTACCTGTCCATGTACCGCCTCAATAAGGCTATCGAGGCCGCCACCGCCCAGGGCCTTCTGGGGGACAACATCCTGGGCTCCGGCTTCTCTTTTAAAATTCAGGTCCAGACCGGCGGCGGCTCTTACGTCTGCGGCGAGGAAACCGCGCTCATCGAGTCCATCCAGGGCGAGCGGGGCAACCCCCGGGTGAAGCCGCCCTTCCCCGGCCAGGTGGGCGTCTGGTACAAGCCCACCATCGTCAACAACGTGGAGTCCCTGTCCTCGGTGCCGGGCATCCTGGTCAACGGTTCCGAATGGTATAAATCCAAGGGCACGGAAGACACCGCGGGCACCAAGATTTTGCAGGTGGTGGGCCAGGTCAAGCGCCCCGGCGTGGTGGAGGCCAATCTGGGGATGCCGCTTCGGGAACTCATCGACAAGTACGGCGGCGGCGTCAGAGACGGCCGCACCTTCAAGGCCTGCCAGCCCGGCGGCGCCTCGGTGGGGTTTATCCTGGACGAGCACCTGGACACCCCCATCGAACACGCGGCCCTGGCCAAGATCGAGGGCGGCCTGGGCTCCGGCACCATGCTGGTGATGGACGACACCGTCTGCGTCATCGACGTGGTCAAGTGCCTCTTATATTTCTTCCAGCACGAGTCCTGCGGCTTCTGCCTCCCCTGTCGCCGGGGCACCCGGGTGCTCTACGAGATGATCTGCAAGGTGGCGGCGGGCCAAGGCACCCAGGCCGACCTGGACCGGATGCTGACGCTCGGGAAGACCATGGTGGAGAGCGCCAACTGCGCCTTGGGGTGGAGCCCGTATTCCTTCCTCAAGACCACCATGGAGCGCTTCAAGGGCGAATACGACGCCCACCTGGCGGGAAGCTGCCCCCTGGGGGTGTGCCAGGCCGAAGAGCATTCGCATTAGGGAAATGTTGGTAGCACAGGCTTTCCAGCCTGTGCAAGTACACCGGCAAGAGGCCGGCGCCCCAAAATGTAGGGCGGGCATGGCCCGCCGAATAATGGTGGGCAGTACCCACCCTGATATGGGTAAATGCCATGGAACGATTTTTAATAGTTATAGAGAAGGCAACTGGCAATTATTCCGCGCGGTGAAAAGTCAGGCGGAGTATATTTCGCTGGAACTGTAAGCCAGTGTATTTTAAGGATTAACCTATGCTAATCAACTATGTGCCGATCTTGATTTTCACGGTGGTCGCCATCGGGCTGGTGGCCGTGATCGTGGTCCTGTCCGAGTTGCTGGGCAAGAAGAAGCACTTCCCCAGCAAGGACATGCCCTACGAGTGCGGCATGGACCCCATCGGCGACGCCCGCCACCGCTACACGGTGCGCTTCTACGTCATCGCCATGTTCTTCATCGTGTTCGACATTGAAGCCATTTTCTTCTTCCCTTGGGCGGTGGTGTTCAAGTCCCTGGGCTGGTTCGGGTTCTGGGAGATGCTGGTGTTCATCGGCATCATCTCGGTGGGCCTGGTGTACGTGTGGGGCAAGGGCGCCCTGGAATGGGAATGAAACAGTTTTTAGTTTTTGGTTTTTAGTTTTTGGTAAAAGGAGTTCGGCAAATCGATTCAAGTCGGCCTCAATAAGAACCATAACGAAAAACCAAAAACCAAAAACCAAAAACCGCTTTTTGGAGTACTGGAATGGGAATCGAAGAACATCTGGGCCATAACGTTTTAACCACCACCCTGGAGAAGCTGGTGGACTGGGGGCGGAAAAACAGCCTCTGGCCCGCCACCTTCGGGCTGGCCTGCTGCGCCATCGAGATGATCTGTACCGCGGCCAACCGCTGGGACATTGCCCGCTTCGGTATGGAGGCTTTTAGGGCGTCTCCCCGCCAGGCGGACGTGATCATCATCGCCGGGACCGTGGTCAAGAAGATGATGCCGGCCATCCAGCGGGTCTACGACCAGATGAGCGAGCCCAAGTGGGTCATCGCCATGGGGGCCTGCGCCACCTCCGGGGGCATTTTTGACTCCTACGCCGTGGTCCAGGGCATCGATAAGTATCTGCCGGTGGACGTTTACGTGCCCGGCTGCCCGCCCCGGCCCGAAGGTTTGCTGTACGGGATTTTAAAGCTCCATGAGCAGATCTTACGAGATCCCTTTCTGACCCAGCGGTACAAGGAAGGCCTGCAGGCCCGGCGGGAGGTGGCGGCATGAACAAAGCGGTGGCCTTGCTCCAGGAAAAGTTCCCCGAAGAAGTGGTGGAGGTGGTGGAGTTTCGGGGCGACACCGCCATCGAGGTGAAGCCGGACCGGCTTGTGTCGATCTGCGCGGCCCTCAAAGACGGCCATGACACCGGCTTTAAGTACCTGTCCATGATCGCCGGGATGGATTATTCCCCCGCCAGCCCCCGGTTCGGCGTGGTCTACAACCTCTATAGCCACAAGCACCATGACCGCATCACCCTGAAGACGCGGCTGGCGGACGACCTGGCCCCGGTTATCGACTCGGTGGCAAAGGTGTGGTCCACGGCCAATTGGCACGAGCGGGAAATATACGATATGATGGGCATCCGGTTCAACGGGCACCCGGACCTCAGGCGCATCCTCATGCCGGCGGACTGGGCGGGGTACCCCCAGCGGAAGGATTATCCCTTAAGGGGCCAATAAACACCGTTTCGGGTTTTTCGTTTTTGGTGGATGGGACAAAAACCAAACCATAAAAAATTAACCTCTCGCACTGAAAACGCGAAACGAGAAACGAGAAACGAGAATTTTGCCATGAATCAAGCCGGAACCATGCAACGCACCGAAACCATGCTGCTGAACGTGGGGCCAAGCCACCCCAGCACCCACGGGGTCCTTCGGGTCCTGGTGGAGCTGGACGGCGAGCTCATCCTCAGCGCCGACCCGGACATCGGTTATCTCCACCGCGGCATCGAGAAGATGTGCGAGTACCGCACCTATCACAAGTGCCTGCCCCTGATGAACCGGGTGGACTACCTGGCCGGGGAAGTGAACAACTTCGGCTTTTGCCTGGCGGTGGAAAAGCTCTTAGGCGTCGAGGTCCCCAAGCGGGCCCAGTACATCCGGGTGTTGATCGTGGAGTTGACCCGGATCGCCTCCCACCTCTTCTGGCTGGGGACCCACGGCCACGACCTGGGGGCCATGACCCCGCTGTTCTACGCCTTCAGAGAGCGGGAAACGATCATGGACCTGTGCGAAATGGCCTCCGGGGCCCGGATGTTCCCGCTCTATTTCCGCATCGGCGGCCTGGCCGCGGACCTGCCCGAGGGCTTTATCCCGGCGGCCTGGCAGTTTGCCAAATCCTTCGATAAAAACTGGAAGGATTACGATACCCTCCTGACCCAGAACATCATCTGGAAGGGGCGCACCATGGGCGTGGGCGCCCTGAGCGCCGCCGACGCCCTGGACTGGGGCTGGTCCGGCCCCATGGCCCGGGGCTCCGGGGTGGATTGGGACCTCAGGCGTGACAACCCGTACTCCAGCTATGAAGAGTTTGAATTTGAGGTGCCGTTGGGGAACAGCCAGGGCGACACCTACTCCCGGTACCTGGTGCGGATGGCCGAGATGCTCCAGAGCAACCGCATCATCAAGCAGGCCCTGGAGAAGATCGCCAAGACCGAGCCCGGTGACATCAAGTGCGCCGACCCCCGGGTGAGCCTGCCTCCCAAAGAGATGGTCTATAGCGACATCGCCAGCCTGATCAACCATTTCAAGCTGATCCAGGAGGGCATCACCCCGCCGGCGGGTGAAGTTTACCAGGCCATCGAGGCCCCCAAGGGCGAGATGGGGTTTTATATTGTCAGCGACGGCGGGCCCCAGCCCCTCCGGGTCAAGGTCCGGACCCCGTCCTTCGTGGTGCTGGGCTCCCTGGACAAGCTGTGCCGGGGGAGATTGCTGTCTGACATGATCGCGATGATCGGCACCATGGACATCGTGCTGGCGGACGTGGATCGTTAAAAAACCGTTTTTCGGTTTTTACGAAAAACCAAAAACCATAAACGAAAAACCAATAACGGTGGGCCGTGCCCACCCCACACAACTGTTTTCAGTTTTTTGTTTTTACGAAAAACCAAAAACGAAAAACCAAAAACCCTTTTAGGATTGACTTATGGTTAATCTGACCATCGACGGACGGGCCATTCAGGCGAAACCGGGCTCGACCATCCTGGAAGTGGCCAAAGAGAACGGGATATTTATCCCTTACCTTTGCTACCATCCGGCGCTGAAACCCATCGGCTCCTGCCGCATCTGCGTGGTGGACGTCAAGCCCGGGCCGCCCCGGCCCATCCCGGCCTGCGCCACCTATATCACCGAGGGCATGGAGGTGGTGACCGATACGCCCAAGCTTGCCGCCCTCCGCCAGGAGTTGATGAAGCTGGTGCTCATCAATCACGCCCTGGAGTGCCCCATCTGCGACAAGGGCGGGGAATGCGAACTCCAGGACCTGACCCATGCATTGTCCGTTTCCACGGTGGATCTGGACGCGGTCAAACTGCCGCCCAATCCGGACTACGTGTCCCGGATGGTGGAGCGCCACCCGGACCGCTGCGTCACCTGCGGCCGCTGCGTCAAGATCTGCCGGGACCGGGTGGGGGCTATGGCCATCAACTTCACGCTGCGGGGCTACTTCACCGAACTGGCCAGCGGCGCCCAGCCCCTGGACTGCGAGTTCTGCGGCTCCTGCATTGACATCTGCCCGGTGGGGGCCCTGATTAACAAGCAGTTCAAGTACCGGGCCCGGGCCTGGGAAGGGGCCAAGACCGAGATGGCCTGCTCCTTCTGCGGCGGCGGCTGCACCTACCAGGCGCACACCAAAAACGGCCGCATCCTCCGGGTGGTGAACGAAGATTCCGTGCTGCTCTGCGGCCGGGGCCGGTTCGGCTGGCCGGTGGTGGAAGCGGACGACCGCCTCAAGACCCCGCTGATCCGGGACAACGGCAAATTCCGGGAAGCTTCCTGGGACGAAGCCCTGGACCTGGTGGCCGCCAAATTCAAGGAGACCATGGAGGCCGGCGGCGCCAAGGCGGTTTACGGCGTCGGGTCGCCCCGGGCCACCAACGAAGCCAACTATATCTTCCAGAAATTCTTCCGGGAGGGCCTGGCCACCAACCAGTTGGACAACCCGGGCCGTTATAATTATGTCCGGGCCATCAAGGCCATGGCCGAGGTTTTCGGGACTCCCAAGGTTGAGGGGGTGGAGGCCGGCGGCGCCCTGGTCCCCGCCTACAACTCGCCGTTGGTGGTCAAGGAAGGAGGCCAGGGCAGCGGCTTCCCCTTTGTCCTGGGGAAACTGGCGGACCTCTCTAAAGCCGACCTGGTCCTGGTGGTGGGCACGGACGTCACCCCGGAGCTGCCGCCTTTGGGCTGGAAGCTCATGGAAGCCAAGGAGAACGCGAATTTTCGGCTGGTGTTGGCCAATCTTCGCAAGACCAAATTCGACCGTTACGCCGACCTGTCGCTCCGGTACAAGCCCGGGAGCGAGCGGGTCCTCATCGCCGGGCTGATCAAGTTTATCCTGGCTGAAAACCCCGACTGGACCCCGGCGATTCAGGCCACTGGATTAGACGAGTTGAAAGAAAGCCTCAAGAAACTCACCACCAAGGAAATCACCACCAAGACCGGGGTGGAAGACGCGGCGCTCAAGGAAGCGGCGGCGCTCCTGGCCCAGGCCCAGGCCCCGGCCATCGTGTTCGGCGCCGAACTGCTGAGCCAGGACAAGGGCCAACAGACCGCTCTGGCGCTGGCCGACCTCTTCCTCCTGGTGGGCAAACCGGACTCCCCCGGCAGCGCCATGTATCCCGTGGCCGAAAAGAACAACTCCCGGGGCGTCAGCGAAGTGGGCGTCCTGCCGGACATGGGCCCCGGGTATGTGCCGGTGGAAGGTTCGGATCCCGGCCCCACCCTGGAAGAGGTCCTGGACCTCCTGGAAAAGGACGACCCCGCATCCCCCAAGGCCTTGTATCTGCTGGGCGGGGACTTGCTGCGGTGGCTCCCGAATCGCAGCCGGGTTAAAAAACTGCTCAAGAAAGTTCCATTTATCGTCGTCCAGGACGCCTTTCTCACGGACACCGCCCAACTGGCCCAGGTGATATTGCCGGTGGCGGTGCACGCCGAGCAGGAAGGCACCTTCATCAGCAGCACCGGCCAACTGGGGTTGCTCAACCAGGCCCTGCCCACCAACGGGGTGCGGCCCGACTGGCAGATTATCAGCCAGTTGGGGGTCAAGCTGGGGTTCGCCCTGAAGTACGTCAACCCCAAGGAGATTTTCCGGGAACTGGCGAGGAAGATGCCCCTGTGGGCCGGGTTGGCGCCCAAGTTAAGCGCGCCGTGTCCGGCGATCAAGGCGGCGGTGACTGGGAAGTTCGCCCCCTTTGAGGCGGACATCAGCCTGCCCGGCCGCCGGCCCTACACCCTGATCATCGGCAAGTCCCTGCAGCACTCCGGGTCGTTCACCACCCATCATCCCGGCGGCCCCATGAGCGTCACCGGCAAAGCGCTCCTGACGGTGAATCCCGAGGACGCCCGGAGCCTGGGGCTGGCCGCGGGAGAGGTGGTAAAGGTCATTTCCTCGCACGGGGAGATCACGGTGCCGGTGGATCTGTCCGCGGAGGTGCCCGCGGGTGTCGTGTTTCTGCCGGAGCATTTCGCCGCGCCGGCGGCCAACGATCTGACCCTTAACTCCAACCTGATGCGCGTGACCATCCAAAAGGGTTGAGAACATGAATCTGCCCCTCCTAATAGTTGTCAGCGTTTTAAAGATCGCCGTGGTGATGGGGGTCTTGCTCACCTGCGTAGCCTATACGGTGCTCCTGGAACGCAAGGTCCTGGGTTTCATCCAGCTGCGGTACGGCCCCAACCGGGTAGGCCCCTGGGGATTGCTCCAGCCCGTGGCCGACCTCATCAAGCTGATGTTCAAAGAGGACTTCACGCCCCCGGGAGCCAACAAGTACCTCTTTCTCATGGCGCCGGTGATCACCGCCGGGGCGGCGTTCCTGCCCTTTGCGGTCATCCCCTTCGCCGGCAATATCCTGCCCCCGGAGATCACCTTTTACGGCTACAAGATCGACCTGACGGTGGCCGCCCTGAACCAGGGGGTGGTCGCGGACACCAACATCGGCCTGCTGTACATCTTCGCCATGGGATCCCTGGGAGTGTACGGGGCGATCCTGGGCGGCTGGGCCTCGAACAACAAGTACTCGCTGCTGGGGGGGCTCCGCCTCTGCGCCCAGATGGTCAGCTACGAGCTGGCCCTGGGATTGAGCGTCATCGGGGTGATCATGCTGGCCGGGTCGCTGAGCACCGTCCAGATCGTGGAAGCTCAGAAGAGCATCCCGTTCATCGTTTACCAACCCCTGGGCTTCGTCCTGTTCATGGTCGCGGCCATGGCCGAATGCGGCCGGACGCCCTTTGACCTCATCGAGTGCGAAAACGAGCTGGTGGCCGGGTACCAGACGGAATACAGCTCCATGAAGTGGGCCCTGTTCATGATGGGGGAATACACCCACATCATCGTGGCCTCGGCGATAGCCACCACCCTGTTCCTGGGCGGCTGGCACGGGCCGGTGCTGCCCCCCTTTGTCTGGTTCATGGGCAAGACCTTCGCTCTGGTCTTCTTCTTTATCTGGGTAAGAGGCACCTTCCCCCGCTTCCGGTTTGATCAGCTCATGCAACTGGGCTGGAAAGTGCTTTTGCCCCTGAGCCTGGTGAACATCCTGGTCACCGGGGCGGTTATCTTACTTATCAAGGGTTAATCAATGATTATTCCTTTGCTCAAAGGGTTGGCGACCACCCTCAAGATGGCGCTCTCCAAACCCATCACCCTGCAGTATCCGGAAGAGAAACGGGAAGTATCCCCCCGCTGGCGGGGCCATCCGGAACTCACCATCGATGCGGACGGCACGCGGCGGTGTGTGGCCTGCACCCTGTGCCTGGAGGTCTGCCCGTCCAACGCCATCACGGGTATCGAGGCCGGCGAGGCTGATGATCACGGGAAGTATCCGGTGGCCTTCACCATTGACCTGCAGCGCTGCATTTTCTGCGGCTTCTGCCAGGAGGCCTGTCCCAAGGGGGCCATCAAGCTTAACAACCTTTACGAACTGGCCCAATACGACAAAAAGTTGCTCGTTCTCGACATCGAGAGGGCAACCCAGAGCAAGCCGCAACTGCGCCTGGGGGATTGGCTATGATTCAATGCAGCCCCAATCCCCAGCCAATTCGGCAGGAATAGGAGGCCCGAGGGATGCAGATCCTGTTTTTCATCCTGGGCGCCGTGGCCCTGATTGCCGGCGGCCTGGTGGTTTTTCAGAAGCACCCCCTGAGGAGCGCCCTCTGGCTCATCGTCAACTTCTTTGCGGTGGCAGGCATCTACCTTTTAGCCCACGCCGAGTTCATCGCCGCCATCCAGGTGATCGTCTACGCCGGGGCCATCATGGTGCTGTTCCTGTTTGTCATCATGCTCATGAATATCAGGCAGCCGGAAGCGGATCCCAAGATCCCCTTTATCGGGCGGAAACTGGCGGGCATCATCCTGGCCGGTTTCACCGGGCTGATCCTGATTTACGGCGTGACCAAGGCCACGCTGACCACCGGCAAGGAAATGGCCCCGGGCCTGGGCAACACCGAAACCATCGCCCTGACCCTGTTCACCGATTATCTGCTGCCCTTCGAAGTCACGTCGGTCCTGCTCCTGGTGGCCATCGTGGGGGCCGTGGTGCTGGCCAAGTCCAAACTTAAGTGAGATTTGGGTTATGAAGTCTAATTTGGGAAATCCCCTTGAATCCCCCTTTTTCAAAGGGGGACTTACGCAGGCTAAAGCCTGCGGCTACCAGAACCCAACCACTCACAGGGAGTGGGAAGCTTTTCCCCCTTTATTAAAGGGGGTGTCAGGGGGGATTTTCGCAGGCGGCTACAAGGCAAATAACAGCTGGGGGAAACCCTTATGGTAGTGCCGGTCCAATATTACCTGGCCTTGAGCGTGGCCCTGTTCGCCCTGGGGGTGATCGGGGTCCTGATTCGGCGCAACGCCCTGGTCATCTACATGTGCATCGAAATGATGCTCAACGCCGTCAACCTGGCCTTCATCGGCTTTGCCGACTACTTCAAAGCCGTGGACGGCCAGATGTTCGTGTTCTTTGTCCTGACCGTGGCCGCGGCGGAAGTGGCGGTGGGACTGGCCTTGATCGTGGCCATCTTCCGCAACCGGGGCGACGTTTACGTAGACAACCTAAATATCCTCAAGTGGTGAGGCGAACTCCATGATGGATTATGTCTGGCTGATACCCCTCTTTCCCCTCATCGGCTTTTTGATCAACGGCTTGGTGGGCAAGAGTCTACCCAAGACAGTGGTGGGGACCATCGGGTCCGCGGCCGTGGGCCTGAGTTTCCTGGTCACCGTGGCGATCTTCCTGGAATTTCTGAAACTCCCGGTGGACGCCCGGTCGGTGGAAAAGGTGGTCTACACCTGGATTGCCTCGGGTCCTTTCACGGTCTCGGTGGCCTTCCTGATCGACCCCCTATCCCTGATCATGCTGCTGGTGGTCACCGGGGT
>VGSJ01000063.1 GCA_016875015.1 Deltaproteobacteria bacterium
GCTCCGCGCTTCCTTCAGACCCCACCTCACGATGACGCCCTTGCGCTTCGCTAACCCTTCACCTCCATCAGGTTGGGTAGAGGACTTTCACCTCCAAGCTGCTGTGCATGCCCGGCACACTAAAAAAAGCGGGCGGTGTGCCCCATCGCCCGCCGTCACGCCTGCAACCGCCAAATGAACAAATAGCGGCGCCGGGATTTTTCAGATATATATATTCTAGGCAAAAATGAAGAGCAATCCAGAGCAAGGAGATGTTCATGAAAATGAAGACTACGTTGGGTCCGGCGAAATTCTGGTTAGTACTGATGGCGTCTCTGTTCCTCGTGGCCGCGGCCACCTCGGGGTGGGCCGCCGGCGGCGCTCCGGACTTCAAATTGAAAGCCGTCCAGGATGGAAAGGAATACAGCCTGAGCCAGTTCAAGGGCAAAGTGGTGTTAATCAACTTTTTCACCTTTTTTTGCGGGCCGTGCCGGGAGGAGATGCCGCATCTGAGCAAAATGGACCAGGAACTCAAGGGGCAGGGCTTCCAGACCCTGGGGATCGGCCTGTCCTCCACCCCCGAGCAGCTGAAGCAACTCGTTACGCAGTTGGGCCTGGGTTACCCGGTGCTGGAAGGAAATGACGGGGTGAGCAAAGCCTACGGCGGCGTGGAGTTGGTGCCCCTCACCTTCATCATTGACAAGCAAGGCAATATTGCCCACAAAGTCCTGGGGGCCAGGAGCAAAGAGGAATTCGAGAAAATGATCAAACCGCTCCTCTAAAGGGGGCGGCGCCGGGGCGCGCTCAGCCCGGGGCGGGTGCGCCGTCAGCTCCCGGCGATCCTTTAAAGGCGCGGATCCATATTCCCGACCCCGCCGCATTCCGGCAAATAGCAGGTCACATTCTTAAATTCGCAGGTCTCCTTGCACTCGGGGCACTGCTCCGGGGGCGTGGGCCGGGTGACGGTGAAGCCGCACTTGGCGCACTTCCAAAAGGTTTTGTCTTGGGTCGGGTTCATGGCTTTTCCTCCTGTCAGGTTGACCCGGCGCGCCGGGCTGATCTTTCCATGCCTGCCGTCTTTTACCAGGCGGGTTGAGAAGCGGCGAATCTTTAGTGGTGGTGCGGCCATGGGATTCCGGCGGCTTCGGTCACCACGTAGCAAAACCAATCGCAGTCAAGTTCCTGGTGGGAGATGGGACAGCGCAGCCTGAGCTTCCGGTCGCCCACCCCGATTATCTCCCAGTCGCCGCGCCGGGGCCCGGCTTCGATGGTAATCTTCTGCCCCACCCGGACCGGATAGGGGCGCAAGATTAAAACCGTATCCCCGGCGGCGCCGTCCGGCCCCCTGGCCGGGGGCTCAGTTGGAGCGTTGGACATCGCGGTCACTTTCCCGAATTCCGACGCGGCCGCGGCTCAAGTGGCGCACTTGACCGCCTGCGCGGCCACCGAACCCGGGCCGGCCAGAGGCTTGAACATGGCTTTGCTGGACCCGCAGCACGGGCACTTCCAGTCGTCCGGCAGGTCTTCGAACCGGGCGCCCTTGGGGATCTTGCCCTTCTTGTCGCCGTGGGCCGGGTCATAAATATAGCCGCAGTTGGTCATCTGGCACTGCCACATTTCTTCAGGGTTGGACATCTGAACCTCCTTCGTTGATGCATGCCGCCATAAATTTATCATTTCGAGCGTCATTTCGAAAGCTCGCCGCCGGGACCGGGTTGACGAGAAAGCGGTAAGGCCTGGAAATCCCCTCTCCCCTCCGACGTTACGGACCAGGGAGGGCGGTACCCGGTTTCGGCGGGCGGGTTACTCCAAGACCTGCATTTTCTTGCCGCAACATTCAGGTGTTGGCCCGCCAGACCTAGTAGCCGTGAAGGTGCTGCACTGGGGACAGATATAAATCTTCTTATCATCCGCGGGGCCTTCTTTTTTTCCGGTTGGTTGCCGACAACTACAGCTGCAATTACCCATGCTCAGTCTCCTTTTCCTCGGTTTAGGGGAGTTTCCCCCTTGAGAGCCGGCGCTCCGGACTCTTACCCGGAGGTCTCCACCCGCTGGGTGGCTTATATTTATTTTTTAGATAATCTTTATTCTTCAATAATAATTACTTATAATGACAAAGCAAGGGCCGACCCCACATTTTTTCCCGGTGAGGGAATTCTT
The DNA here is from genome assembly GCA_016875015.1 of Deltaproteobacteria bacterium. Lineage (GTDB taxonomy): Bacteria > Desulfobacterota > Desulfobaccia > Desulfobaccales > 0-14-0-80-60-11 > 0-14-0-80-60-11. Next base: position 2,140 of record VGSJ01000063.1, read on the forward strand.
TTAGGAGGAGACTGGTTTCCGGGAAAAATTGGCCGCACGGCCGGCCCCGGCGGTCTCCCGGGGGAAGCGGGAGGAGCCGGAAACCCGCCGGCCGGGACCCCTGCGCCGCCCGGAGACCGGGGGCTTGATTGCCAAGTTTTTTGGTTTAATTATTTTGAAAGATATGGTCCAATATTAATCGCGCCTATTCCGAGATATCCATGCAGCAAAATGCTCATAGGTTAACGGTTCTTAACGGGAGGGCAAGAGATGCTGAAAGATTTTAAAGAATTTGCGATGCGGGGCAACGTGGTGGACATGGCGATAGGGATCGTCATCGGCGCGGCTTTCGGGGCGATTGTCAAGTCTTTTGTGGACGATGTCCTTATGCCGCCGATTGGCCTGCTCCTGGGAAATGTTGACTTTTCTAATTTTTTCCTGACGTTAAAAGAAGGCAGCAAAGCCGCCGGCCCTTACGCCTCCCTGGCCGCCGCCAAGGCCGCCGGGGCCGTGACCCTGAACCTCGGGATCTTCGTCAACACCATTATCAGCTTTATCATCATAGCCTTTGCCGTGTTCCTGGTGATCAAAGGCCTCAACCGCATGAAACGGGAAAAGGCGGCGGCGGCGGTCGAACCCACCACCCGGGAGTGCCCCTTCTGCCTGTCCACCATCTCCCTCAAGGCCACCCGCTGCCCCCACTGCACCTCGGAATTGAGGGCGGCGGCGGCCTGAGGCCCAGGGCGAAAGCTTTGGATGAGCCACCGGACCCTACCGTAGGCGCGCCAGTCCTAGACCCTGCCTGTGAGGGCGTGGGGGTGAGATTCCCCCGCGCTACTCGACTTGTGCTTTGGGATGAGTTGCTCAACCGGAAGATTTTCTATACTCTGCAGTCAGAATGGGAGGTCTAAAGCCTTGGGCATCTTCAACCGCCGGAGTTTTCGCGTCGACATCCTAACCGCGTTTGGCACCTTGCTACTCGCCACTTTCCTGGCGGTGATTATTTATAATTACCGGAGCACTTCCCGGATGGTGTTGATGCTCTCCGGCGACCTCATGGATCAAACCACTCAGGCCGTCATTGACAAAACCGTAGCTTTTTTGACCCCTCCCGCTGAACTGGCCGAATTGAGCGCCAAGCTACCCGACTGGAAGATTGAGCCACCAGGAACAAAGCGAGAAGATGAACAAAAAATAATAACCCCTTCATTTTCGAGGAGAACCAAGAAATGAGCGAGAAAAGGCGAACGCTTTATAGGCAATGGGTTTCTTTAGGGGCGGTGCTGGTCTTGTCCCTCTGTATAATGGCCCCAACCTGGAGCGCCGAACCACCGAAAAAAGCCAAAGCGCCGGACATCGAGCCCAAGGCCATGGAAGCTCTCAAACAGATGTGCGATTATCTCAAAAATCTCCAGCAGTTTTCCGTCCAGGCGGAGATTACGGAGGACGTGCTGTTGACCTCCGGCCAGAGAATCCAGTACGCCAGGAGTGTGGAGGCTTCGGTGCGGCGTCCCGACCGGTTTCGGGCTGAATCGGTGGGAGATACGGATAACCGGCAGCTTTTCTACGATGGCAAGACCATCACCCTCATGGACAGGAGCAAGAACTTTTACACCACCATCGCCGCCCCCCCGGAGCTCGATGCCGCCCTGGAGCATGGCACTCAGGCTTTTAATCTCAGGGCCCCTTTGGCTGATCTGATATATACCAAGGCCTATGAAAATCTCACCGCGGGGGTGCTTTCCTGTTTTTACGTGGGACTGAGCCAGGTTCAGGGAGTACCTTGCCATCACCTGGCTTTCAAACAAAAGGACATCGACTGGCAGATTTGGATTGAGAACAGCCCCACCCCGGCGCCGCGCAAGTTTCTCATCACCGATAAGACGGCCCAGGGGCTGCAGTTCACGGCGGTGTTTACCAAGTGGAATACCGCGCCTCAGCTGGAAGACGGCCTATTCACGTTTGTAGCTCCGGAAAAGGCCGAAAAAATCGACATTCTCCCGGCGGCGGCGCCGGCTTCGCCTAAGAAAAAGCAGCAGAGATAAGGAGGGAGGATACAGCCATGCAGATTACTAAGCCTAAGGCGATTTTGCAACAGGCATTGCCATTGTTCTTGTCCCTGGCGATGTTGGCAGGACTGCTGCCAGTCAGTCCCCTGGCAACTATGCTGATAAGCGATGCAGAGGCCAGGGTTGCTGCAAGAGGTCCTGGAGGGGGAGCAGCGGTAGCCGGCCCCAGGGGAGCGGCCGCGGTTGGTCCCAGGGGCGGCGCTGTGGCCGCCACCCCGCGGAGTTATGTGCACACCGGCGGCGCCTCGGTGGCCGCAGGTCCCCGCCGGGCCTACGTAGAAGGCCCCCGGGGCGGCGCGGCTTATGTGGGCCCACGGGGGGCAGCCGTCAGGGGACCCTACGGCGGCGGCGCGGTTGTCCGTACCATGCCAGTGGGAGCCAGGGCGTTGGCTATCGCCGGGGTCACCTATTATGTGGCCAGCGGGGTTTATTATCGCCCGGTGTATGAGGGGAGCGATGTGGTCTACCAGCAGGTGGAGAACCCCGAAGCCCAGTATTGACGCGATCATCGCCCGGGATATGCCTGAGCTGGGCGGGATTTCTGACTTTCTGATGCCAGTAGAGAAAGCCAGTCCGGAAATAGGAGCAAAAGAGCTGCGGTAAAGATTCAAGAAAATTGAGGCATGAATTGCCCCCAAAGGAGCAAGAGGTGAATACCGCGGGAGGGAATTTCCTGAAACTCTTCTTTTCTTTGAACGTGCTGCTCATTTTTATTCCCCTTTCCCTCTATTTGGAGCATTTTCGGCCCCAGGCCCATACCCTGATTTTCTTTTCCGCCTGTCTGGGCATCATCCCCTTGGCGGGGTGGATGGGAAAAGCCACGGAGCAGATCGCCGACCGGGCCGGGGAAGGCATCGGCGGCCTCTTAAACGCCACCTTCGGCAACGCCGCGGAGCTCATCATCGCCATTGTGGCCCTGCGCGCCGGCTACCTGGATATTGTCAAGGCCTCTCTGACCGGCTCCATCATCGGCAACATCTTGCTGGTGCTGGGGGCGTCGTTTCTGGCGGGCGGATTGCGCTACAAGATCCAGGAATACAATGCCATATCGGCCCGGGCCCAGGCTCAGATGTTATTGCTGACCTCGGTGGCCATCATCACCCCGGCCCTGTTCCATTTCTTGCGCCCGACTGAGATTGCGGTCAATGAAGCCGCCATCAGCCTGGCCCTGGCCGGTCTGCTCATTGTCGTGTATGTCTTCAGCCTCATCTTTTCTCTGCACACCCACAAGGATTTATTTCGGGGGGCCCCGCAGGAGGAGGCGGACGAGGAGAAATTGGGCGCCGCCTGGAGCTTGCCGGTGGCTTTGGTGGTCTTGGGGATTGCCACTTTTTTCATCGCCTGGCTCAGTGAAATTCTGGTGGGGTCGGTGGAGCAGGCGGCTCTCCATTTGGGCATGTCCAAGGTGTTCGTGGGCATCATCATCGTGGCAGTGATCGGCAACGCCGCGGAACACAGCACCGCGGTGATGGCTGCCATGAAAAACCGCATGGATCTGAGCGTCGGCATCGCCATCGGCAGCAGCACGCAGGTGGCGCTTTTTCTGACGCCGCTCCTGGTGTTCCTGAGTTATTTTATTGCCCCGCAACCCATGGATTTGGTGTTTACCCGGGGCGAGGTGTTCGCCATCGTCATCTCCGCCTCTCTGCTGGCCCATACCATCAGCGACGGGAAATCCAACTGGTTCACCGGCCTGCTCCTCCTGACGGTATACCTGGTCATGGCGGTGGCGTTTTTCCATGTGCCCGGTTGATAGTCCTTAAGTGCCAAAGGGTTGAGATATTGCGGCGGAAGTCAGGGCCGCTGGAGGCAAGACAAGGGTGCAACATACATCAAGGTGTAGGGCCAGATTAACCAGGTTCTCCCGACAACAACCAGGGTGCGGCGGCAGCCGTTGAGCGGAAAAATTGGCCTTATGACGCGACTCAGACTCCACCCCCGGTATTTTTGGACTGATGAAACCGGCCTCACGGGCCTCCTGATTTTTTCCCTGGGATATTTCATCGTCCTGAATTCCCTGGGCGAGTTCTGGTTCGGCAGATTGGTGGGCCATCTCTTTTTTTCTTTCGTTATTGTCGCCGGGGTGCTGACCACGTTCAAAAAGAGGTGGTTGAGCTTTGTAGTTATTGTGCTGGCGGCCGTTAGCCTGGCCCTCAATTGGGTGGAGGAATTCCGGCCAGTAGAAGGCCTGGCTGTCCTGGCAACCGGCCTCAGCCTGATTTATTTGGGGGTCCTGTTGGCCGTGGTAACCGCCCAAGTTTTTCGGGATGGTCCGGTGACGGCCCACCGGATTCGCGGCGCCATCCTGATCTACCTCCTCTTAGCGTTGATGTGGGCCTTCGCTTATCAGGTGGTAGCCTTGAACATCCCCCAGGCCTTCCGCCTGCCGGAAGGCCTGACCGCCGGCGAGCCGGACGCACTCCGGCGAGAACTGACGTACTTCAGTGTCGTCACTCTTACTACTACCGGATACGGCGATATTACGCCAGTTCACCCGGTGGCCCGCACCCTGGCTATGCTGGAGGCCCTGGTGGGGCAGCTCTACCCAGCCGTTGTCCTGGCCTGGCTGGTGTCTTTAGCGATTATGCACCAAAAAGAAAAACCCTGAAATTTTTAGGATCAGAAAGGGCGTTCATGCCTGGAGCCTTCTTTGATGGGAATTACCCCCGGGCTTTTTTGAATAATGATCGATCAAACGACAATTTTTGTCATTCTGAGCGTAGCGAAGAATCTCTCTTTTAAAGCCGTAGAGATTCTTCACTCCGCTGCGCTCCGTTCAGAATGACATGAAATATTATAAGTTTTTTTGACTTCAATTTGGTATTAATCAAGGCATTTCTGAGAGCGAGGTCCCCGCTGATGAATCCGCACCGTAAAGTTTTCCTTACCCGCATATTGGCTCTGGCTCCTCTGGTGGCGGCCGTCTGCTTATCTTCGTTTCTTTTAACGGGCTGCGGCGAAAAGAAGGCCACGGGGCCAGCCGCGCCCGCCGTGGAAGTCGTGAATGTGGTCGTCAAGGACGTGCCCATCGTGCGGGAGTGGGTGGGCACCACCGACGGCCTGGTGAACGCCAAGATCAACGCCCAGGTCCAGGGGTACCTCACCAAGCAAAATTATCAGGAAGGCTCTTTCGTCAAGAAAGGCCAGGTTCTCTTCGAGATCGACCCCCGGCCCTTCCAGGCTGCCCTGGAACAGGCCAAAGGGCAATTGGCCGTCAACGAAGGCCAGCTCTATACCGCCAAGGCCAATCTGGACAAGATCAGGCCTCTGGCGGCGGTGAACGCGGTGAGCAAAAAGGACCTGGACGACGCCATCGGCCGGGAGGCGTCGTCTAAGGCCGCGGTGCAAGCCGGCAAGGCGGCGGTGCGCAAGTCCGAGATTGACCTGAGCTTTACGAAGATCACCTCGCCCATCGATGGCATCGCCGGCATCTCCAAGGCCCAATTGGGCGACCTGGTGGGGAGCCCGGGGGGTCCGGAGCTGACCACCGTTTCCACGGTAGATCCCATTAAAGTGTTCATTCCCCTCAGCGAGCAGGAATATATGCGCTTTACCCAGACGGCAGAGGCCAGAAGGAAAACCGAGCTGGAAGGGCCCAGCCTTGAATTGGTCCTGGCCGACGGCAAGGTCTTTCCCCATAATGGCAAAGTTTCCTTTGCCGACCGCCAGGTGGACGAGCGCACCGGCACCATCAAAGTGGCCACCCTCTTTCCCAATCCCGGCAATCTGCTGCGCCCCGGGCAGTTTGCCAAAATCCGGGCTTTGATCGAGACGCAGAAAGGGGCGTTGCTGGTCCCCCAGCGGGCGGTTAATGAGTTGCAGGGCAGGTTCCAGGTGGCCGTGGTAGGTCCGGACAACAAGGTAGACCTCCGGTGGGTCAAAGTGGGCGAACGCACCGGCTCCCTTTGGGTGATTGATGAAGGCCTGAAACCAGGGGAACGCGTGATCGTGGAAGGCATCCAGAAGGTCAGGGCCGGCATGCCCGTCGCCCCCAAGCCGTTTCAGGAAGCACCGCCGGCCAGCACTGGGTCAACCCCAACCGCTGAGAAACAGCCGAGGTAATGGGTCATGGCGAGATTTTTCGTTAACCGCCCCATCGTGGCCATCGTCATCGCCATCGTCATGGTGATCGTGGGGGTGGTGGCGCTCCTGGGTCTGCCCATTTCCCAATATCCCGACATCGTCCCGCCGGAAATTTTTATCAACACCTCCTATGTGGGCGCCGACGCCCAGACGGTGGAGCAGTCCGTGGCCACGCCCATCGAGCAGGAGATGAGCGGCGTGGACAACATGAACTACATGTACTCTTTGAACGCCAACAACGGCGAGTTGAAGATGTACGTGAATTTCGATGTCAAAACCGACCCCAACATCGACCAGGTACTGACCCAGATGCGGGCGAGCCAGGCCGAAGCCAAGTTGCCGGCGGACGTGCGCAATTACGGCATCACCGTCAAGAAGTCCACGGCCGCGCCCCTGATGGTGGTGGACCTCATTTCTCCCCAGGGCACCTATGATGCCACTTTCCTGGCCAATTACGCCTATATTAACCTGAACGACCAGATGACCCGGGTGGCCGGCATCGCCAGTGTCACCGTCTTTGGGGCCGGCCAGTATGCCATGCGCTTCTGGGTCAAGCCCGACCAACTGGCCAAGCTCAATATCACCATCCCGGAGATTGTCGACGCTATCCAGAAACAGAACACCGTAAACCCCTCCGGCCAGGTGGGGGCGGAGCCGGCCCCCAAAGGCCAGGAATTCACCTACGCCATCCGGTCCCAGGGACGGCTGGAAAATCCGGAGGAGTTTGAGAAGATAGTGCTCCGGGCCAATCCTGACGGGTCGCTCGTCCGCCTCAAAGACGTGGCCCGCATCGAACTCGGGTCCCAGACTTATGCCCTCCAGGGGCGCCTGAATGGCAAGGCCGCGGCAGTCCTGGCCCTCTACCAACTCCCGGGCACCAACGCCATCCAGGCGGTGGACGGGGTGAAGGCGCTCATGGAACAGGCCAAGAAGTCCTTTCCACCGGATATGGACTACGTCATTGCGCTAGACACCACCCAGGCGGTGCGGGAGGGCATCAAGGAAATCGTCCACACCCTGTTTGAAGCCCTGGTTCTAGTCATCCTCGTGGTCTTCATCTTCCTCCAGGGCTGGCGGGCCACTCTCATCCCGGCGCTGGCGGTACCCGTCTCCCTGGTGGGCACCTTCGCTTTTTTCCCCCTGATGGGTTTCTCCCTCAATACCATTGCGCTGATGGGGTTGGTCCTGGCCATCGGCATCGTGGTGGACGACGCCATTGTGGTCGTTGAGGCGGTGGAGCATCACATCGAGCACGGTCTGTCACCCAAAGACGCGACCCTGAAGGCCATGGAGGAGGTCACCGGGCCGGTGGTGGCCACGACCCTGTCTTTGGCCGCGGTCTTTATTCCCACCATCTTCATTCCCGGCATCACCGGCAAGCTTTATCAGCAGTTTGCCGTCACCATCGCCGTCTCCGTCATCATTTCCTCCTTCAACGCTCTGACTCTGACCCCAGCCCTGTCGGCTATGCTCCTCAAGCCTAAAAAGGAATCCCGGGGCCCGCTGAGCCGCTTTTACCGCTGGTTCAATGAGGTCTTCGGCCGCACCACCGACGGCTATGTCGGGTGGTGCGGGACTTTTATCCGCAAGGCGGGGATGAGCCTCATCTTTCTGGCTCTGGTGGCGGGACTCGCCGGCCTTTTGGGCGGGAGACTGCCCGGCGGTTTCCTCCCGGAAGAAGACCAGGGCTATCTGTACGCCGGGGTCCAGTTGCCCGACGCCTCCTCCCTGCAGCGCACCAGTGAAGTCTGCCGCCAGATCGAGGATATCATGGCCAAGACCCCGGGGGTGGAGTACGCCACCGCGGTGATTGGCTACAGCATGTTGAGCGGCGTCACCAACACCTATAGCGGCTTTTTCTTCGTGACCCTGAAGCCCTGGAACGAGCGGAAAAAGCCCGAGGAAAAGTACGAGGCCATCATGGCCACCCTCAACCGGGAGTTGGGCAAGCTTCCCCAAGGCGTCGCCTTTGCCTTCTCGCCCCCGGCCATCCCGGGCATCGGCACTGCCGGCGGGGTCACCTTCATCCTGGAGGATCGGGCCGGTAAAGATGTCAAGTTTCTCTGGGAGAACACCCAGAAGTTCCTGGCTGCCGCGCAGAGACGTCCGGAAGTCTCCAGGGTCACCACCACTTTCGTCCCCACGGTGCCCCAATTCTTCGTCCAGGTGGACCGTGATAAGGTGCTCAAGCAAGGTGTGGACATCGGCGAGGTCTACGGGGTCCTGCAGGCCTTCATGGGCGGCTACTTCGTCAATTACTTCAACCGCTTCGGGCGCCAGTGGCAGGTGTACGTACAGGCCGAAGGGGAATACCGGGCCGAAGCCGAACAGCTTGGCCAGTTCTACGTGCGCAACAAGAACGGCGACTCCGTGCCCTTGAGCGCCCTCACCAGTTTGGAACAGCGCTCGGGACCGGAGTTCACCATGCGCTACAACCTCTACCGCGCCGTGCAGATCAATGCCGTCACTGCCCCCGGGTACAGTTCCACCCAGGGGATGAAGGCCCTGGAGGAGGTTTTCAAGGAGACCATGCCGTCTGAGATGGGCTACGACTATCTGGGTATGTCCTATCAGGAAAAGAAGGCCCAGGAGGGCGTGCCCGCCTGGGTTATCTTCGCCCTGTCGCTGTTGTTCGTGTTCTTGATCCTGGCGGCCCAGTATGAGAGCTGGTCGCTGCCCTTCAGCGTGCTTTTGGGCACTCCCGTTGCAGTCTGTGGGGCATTTTTGGCGATATTCCTGCGGGGTATGGAGCTTAACCTCTATGCTCAGATCGGCTTGATCCTGCTCATCGGCCTGGCGGCGAAAAACGCCATCCTGATCGTCGAGTTCGCCAAGGTGGAATACGAGAAAGGCAAGGATTTCGCCGACGCGGCCCTGGAGGGGGCGAGGCTCCGGCTCCGCCCCATTCTCATGACCAGCTTCGCCTTTATCCTGGGGTGTATACCTCTGGCCCTGGCTTCGGGCTCCGGCGCCATCGCCCGGAAGGTCATGGGCACCGCGGTCATCGGCGGCATGGCGGCGGCCACCGTCATCGCCATCTTCCTTATCCCGGTCACCTTTTATGCGGTGGAGAAATTTTCTCACCGCAAAGTCAAGAAGCACCCGGGGCCTGCCGCCGCCTTGCCCGAGTCCCCCGGCGATCAAGGAGAAAAGCCATGACGGCCTGGCTGACCTTTTTTCTGATGGCTTTGGTGATATCCGGCTGCGCCGTCGGCCCGGACTACCAGCGGCCCGCCTATCCGGCGCCGGACAATTTCCGGGGCCAGGGGCCGGATATCCCCACGCAACCGGACGAGGCCTCCTTCGGGGCCCTGAAGTGGTTTGAGGTCTTCAAGGACGACCGGCTCCAGGAGTTGATCAAGATCGCCCTGAAGGAAAATTACGACGTGCAGATCGCCGCCCAACGGGTCCTCCAGGCCCGGGAGCAGGTGGTCATCCAGCGGTCTTTTCTCTTTCCCACAGTGAACGCCAGTGGGCAGTTGGAAACCACTCGCGCCTCAACCCGGGGCTTCACTCCCTTCACCGTCACCCTCAGGGAGCGTATGGCAGGTATTGTCTTCGGCGACCTCTCCTGGGAACTGGACTTCTTCGGCCGCATCCGCCGGGCTACCGAAGCCGCCCGGGCTGAGTTTTTCGCCTCCGAGGAGAACCGCAACTTCGTCATCCAGACTTTGGTGACCGACTTGGCCCGGGCCTATATCGAACTCAGGGCGTTGGACCAGCAACTCGAGATCAGCAACCGCACCGTGAAGGTCCGGGAAGAATCCCTCAAGCTGGTGAAGGCGCGCTTCGACTACGGCTGGGATTCCCTGACACCCGTGCTCATGACCGAAAATCTGCTCTATGGGGCCCGGGCCGTGGTTCCCGACCTGAAGCGGGCCATTGAACAGAAAGAAAACCTGATCAGCATCTTGCTGGGGCGGAACCCGGGACCCGTCCCCCGGGGTAAGTCTCTTCTTGAGCAGGATTTAACCGTCACCATCCCTCCAGGGCTAACTTCTTCTCTTCTGGAGCGGCGCCCCGACATCCGCTTTGCCGAGCAAACCCTGGTGGCGGCCAACGCCCGCATCGGCGAAGCCAAGGCGCTGCTTTTTCCCAACATCAGGATTACCGGCGCCTCCGGGTGGGAGTCCGCCGCCCTGAAGAGCCTGTTCACCGGACCAGCCAATTTCTGGGATATTGTTTCACCCGGCATAACTCAGCCCATCTTCCAGGCAGGGCGGCTTCGGGCCGGGGTCCGGGCCGCGGAGGCCGTGAAACAGGAAGCCCTGCTCACCTACAAAAAGTCCATTCAGCAAGCCTTCCGGGAAGTGTCCGACTCCCTGGTGGGGGTGCGTATGCTGAAGGAAGTGCGCCTCGAATCAGGGAAACAGGTTAAGGCCTTGAGCCAGCAAACCGATCTGGCCTATCAGCGCTATTATGGGGGAATGACTCCCTACCTGGAAGTCCTGGATTCGGACCGGCAGTTATTTGAGTCCGAGCTCAAGTTAACCCAGGACCGGGCCAACGAGTTCCTGGCCGTCATCGCTCTCTACCGGGCCCTGGGCGGCGGCTGGCAAACTCAGGATGACCCTGGCACATTGCCGCGCCAAAATATATCCAAGTAAAAGAAGCAAATTGTGCGTTAGGAAAATTTTGGCATTTTTCCCCGGATGTCATTCACTGCCCGATTGCGCAATTTAATCAATAACCCCCGCCGGCCCCGGCCTCCCACTTGCCTGGGGATAAGTTCGGTCTCCCGCCCTGGCTCTCAAGACTTTTCCCCATAATTAATTGACCTGGGGAAACATTTCTGTGATAAATTTTAACCGCTAAGGAACCAAGGAACCTGCGATCAGGAGCGTGGCATGGCCCCTCGTTACGAACCCCGCCCCCTGGAGGCCAAGTGGCAGAAGATCTGGGAGGAGCGGGGGCTGTTTAACGCGCCGGAAGACCCGGCCCGGCCCAAGTACTACGTGCTGGAGATGTTCCCGTACCCTTCCGGGCGCATCCACATGGGCCACGTGCGCAACTACACCATCGGGGACGTGGTGGCCCGGTACAAGCGGATGCGGGGTTTTAACGTGCTCCATCCCATGGGCTGGGACGCCTTCGGGCTGCCGGCGGAGAATGCCGCCATGGCCCGGGGGCTCCACCCGGCCACCTGGACTTACGACAATATCGAGTACATGCGCCGCCAGCTCCAGGAACTGGGCTACAGCTACGACTGGCGCCGGGAACTGGCCACCTGCGATCCGGACTACTACCGCTGGGAACAGCTGGTCTTTATCGAGATGTTCCGCCGGGGGCTGGCCTACAAGAAAGAAGCCCCGGTCAACTGGTGCCCCACCTGCCGGACGGTGCTGGCCAACGAACAGGTGGAAGAGGGCCTCTGCTGGCGCTGCGATTCCCCGGTGCACTTAAAAGAGCTGAACCAGTGGTTTTTCAAGATCACCGCCTATGCCGAGGAACTTTTGCGCGACCTGGACCAGTTGACCCACTGGCCGGAGCGGGTCCTCACTATGCAGCGCCACTGGATCGGGAAATCTTCCGGGGCGGAGATCTATTTTCCCCTGGTCCAAGGCGGCGAGCCCCTCACGGTGTTCACCACCCGGGCCGACACCCTGTACGGGGCCACCTTCATGAGCCTGGCCCCGGAGCATCCCCTGGCCCTGGCCCTGGCCGAAGGCACCGGCCAGAAAGGGGCGGTGGCGAACTTCGTCGAGTACTGGCGGGGCCAGAACCGCAGCCGGGGCGTCATGGAGGAGGTCACCAAGGAGGGGGTGTTCACCGGCAGCTACTGCGTAAACCCCGTTACCGGTTTAACAATGCCCATTTACGTCGCCAATTTCGTGCTCATGGAGTACGGCGCCGGCGCGGTGATGGCGGTGCCGGCCCACGACCAGCGGGATTTCGAGTTCGCCAAGAAGTATGATTTGCCCATCAAGGTGGTGATCGAGCCACAGGGGGAGAAGCTTAAGGCCGGCGCCCTCACCGCCGCCTACGAGGACGAAGGCGTCCTGACCGACTCCGGCCAGTTCACCGGTATGGCCAGCGCCCAGGCCAAGGAGGCCATCGCCGCCTTTCTGGAAGAAAAAGGCCGGGGCAAGCGCGCCGTGCATTTCCGCCTGCGGGACTGGCTCATCTCCCGGCAGCGCTACTGGGGCGCGCCCATCCCCATCATTTACTGCGAGGCCTGCGGCCTGGCGCCGGCGCCTGAGAACGACCTGCCCGTGGTCCTGCCCCTCGAGGTTGCCATCACCGGGGCGGGCGGCTCCCCCCTGGCGCAGCTGCCGTCGTTTTATGAGGTAAAATGTCCCGCCTGCAACGGCCCGGCCCGGCGGGAAGTGGACACCATGGACACCTTTGTGGAGTCCTCCTGGTACTTCCTGCGCTACGCCTGCGCCGACTACACCAGAGGCGTCCTGGACCCGGCCCGGGTGAACTACTGGCTGCCTGTGGACCAGTACATCGGCGGTATCGAGCACGCGGTGCTGCACCTGTTGTACGCCCGCTTTTTCACCAAGGTCCTGCGGGACCTGGGGATGATTGCCATCGACGAGCCCTTTCAGCGTCTCCTGACCCAGGGGATGGTCTTGAAAGACGGGGCCAAGATGGCCAAATCCAGGGGCAACGTGGTGGACCCGGAGTACATGATCGCAGCATACGGCACCGACACCACCCGCCTGTTCCTGCTGTTTGCGGCGCCGCCGGAGAAGGACCTGGAGTGGAGCGACCAGGGGGTGGCCGGGGCGGCGCGGTTCCTGCACCGCCTCTGGAACCTGGTGCAGGACCTGCTGCCCGAATTAAAGGGGGTGGAGCCGTATCACGGCCCCGGGACCATATTGTCCTCGGAACTTTCGGATTTTCGCCACAAGGTGCACGCCACCATCAAGAAGGTGACCGAGGACATTGAGGACTCCTTCCACTTCAACACCGCCATCGCCGCGGTGATGGAGCTGGTGAACGCTTTTTATCTGGCCGCAGAGAGCAAGCCCCGGGAGGCGGCCGCCCTCCCGGTCTTCCGGGAGGCGGTGGAGGCCATTCTGCTCCTGGTCAGCCCCATGGCGCCTCACATCGCCGAGGAACTGTGGCAGGCCCTGGGACGTACCACCCTCGTATTAGGCGTTCCCTGGCCCCAACCCCAGGCCGAGGCCCTGAAGGTCTCCACCCTGACGGTGGTGATCCAGGTCAACGGCAAGGTGAGAAGTCGCATGGTCGTGCCGGCATCGGCTTCCGATGAGGACATTAAGAACTGGGCGATAAACGATCCCGCCATTGAGAAATGGCTTCAGGGCCAGCCGCCCAAGAAAGTCATCCTGGCCCGGCGCAAGCTGGTCAATATCGTCGTCTGAGGGAGTGAAACCATGGCCGTCTGCCGCCTCGGGGTGGTCGCCTTACTGTTGGTCAGCCTGTGGGGCTGCGGTTACCGGCCCCTAGGGGCGGCGCCGTCCGATCCCCAGGTCCGGCCGACCATGGCCATCCCCCTATTCGCCAACCGCTCCACCGAAGTGGGGCTGGAGGCCATGTTCGCCACGGCCCTGATCAACGCCTTCGCCCAGACCGGGGCGGTCAAGGTGGTCCCCGGAGACCGGGAGGCCGACCTGGTGCTGGAAGGCAAGGTGCGGTCGCTGGACAATACCTCGGTGGCCTTCGACTCCGTCACCCGCTCCTCGGTGCGCCGGGTGACCTTGAGGATCGAAATAACCCTGCGGCAAAAGAAGGGCGACAAGGTCCTCTGGAAGGACACCCAGGTGCTCCAGGAAGATTACGTGGTGGACCCCAATTACCACTTCGGGGAGGCCACCAAGACCGAAGGCATCCAGCGGGCGGCCATCACCCTGGCCCGGCGGGTGCTGGACAAGGTGCTGCTGGTGATTTAGCGGTAAGCGGTCAGCTATCAGCAAAAAAAAGGGTTTGCTGGGTCGTGACCTTTATTGGGATAGGATGGTGTAGGGCGGGCACTGCCCGCCATAGTTAATAGTGTGTTAAGACAAAAACGAAAGGAAACCAAGTTGGACCAGAAGTCGGAAGCGGAATATTATTTTCGACGCGGCAACGATTATCTGGACGCGGGCCAGTTTGAACAAGCAATTTCTGAATATGGCAAAAGTTTAAATATTTATCCTTGCGTTCCTGAAACTTTCCACAATCTCTGGCTCGCCTTTTTTATGAAAGGAGAATATGACAAAGCAATTATTTGCTATACGGAAGCCTTAAAAATTAACACAATGTACTCAGATGCTTATCATAGCAGAGGCTTAGCTTATTATTACTGTGGAAAAGTTGAAGAAGCAATTTATGACTATAACTTAGCTCTACAATTAAATCCAGTTAATGTTGAGGCTTATAATAATCGAGGGAACGCATACAGGCATCTACGGCAATATGAAGAGGCTATTTCAGATTATAACATATCACTTGAAATTAACCCTTTGCTTGCTATTGCTTATTACAATAAAGGTCTTATCTATGAGGATAGAGGGGAGTATGAACAGGCAATTTTAGAATATACAAAAGCCCTTGAGTTAAATAATAATCTTGCTGAAGCTTACAATCATCGGGGTGTTGCATATAAGAAATTACACCACTATGGACAGGCTATAAAAGATTATACAAAGGCATTGGAAATAAATCATAATTATGCTGATGCTTATTATTGTCGAGGCATTGTCTTTGATGATCTTGGTCAATACGATCAAGCTATCTCAGATTATGATCATGCTTTAAGTATTAATAAAAGATATTATCAAGTATATTACAATAAGGACGTCATATATGAAAAATTAGACCAAATAAAGGATGCAATAGAAGCTTATAAGGCTTTCATAAAATATGCTCCTGATGATTACTCATCTTATATCAAACGAGCAAAGGAAAAGATAAACCAACTTTTATAATAAATATAACCGCTTATTGCCTTAGCTCCGAAAAGGTAACGGTTTGAGCATTAAGACACGCCGTGATCATCCGGTTAAACATTTGGGGTTCCCAGAAGCGTCGAT
>VGSJ01000064.1 GCA_016875015.1 Deltaproteobacteria bacterium
AGAGGGCCTCACGACCCCCCCAGTCCCGCCTCCGGGACACGACCCAGGCCTCCCGGGGTAAGCACAACCGCCTTCGCCACACACCTGCCGAATTTACAGCCCTGGCCCTTGATGGATATGGACTTCGCGATCATTTGCCCGCTCGTCCGACCAAACCTGCCTCGTATCCGGTTTCTGTCCGTCAGGTCGTGGCTTTGCTCCGCGCTTCCTTCAGACCCCACCTCACGATGACGCCCTTGCGCTTCGCTAACCCTTCACCTCCATCAGGTTGGGTAGAGGACTTTCACCTCCAAGCTGCTGTGCATGCCCGGCACACAAAAAAAACCAGGCGGGCCTCAGGCCCGCCTGGTTTTTTGGGGGAGGGCGGAGATGGGGAATTATCTTAACACACCAGCTCACAGAAGCTCTGGCGCTACTTCGCCGGGAGCGCCCGGTTGGGGCTGGCAGCCCGGTCTCAGTGAGATAACCGGATGCTGGTGGGAATAATGCGGCTTCTCGATGACCACCTGTTTGCCCAACCCCTGCTCCAAGTTAATCAGGAGCGGACTCATCAGATTGGCGGTTATCTCCCGGGGCCGGCCGGGGGGGATGGTCAGGGTCACCAGAGTCTGCAGGTCCTCGGGACTGCTGGCGTGCAATTCTTGCAAGGTGCTCACGCCGTTCTTGGGGCGATAATCCGGCGCCAGGGCGGTGGGGTCGGTCAGCACGAAAGCCAAAGAGGGGTTATCCACGCATTGGAGGCAGTAAAACGGCGGTTCCAGGTGGTTATTGATCAGGGCAAAACGGCGCTCCTCGGGGAAGCCCGGCAGTCCCGACGCAAAGGTAATAATATGGTTTGCCGGCACCGTCACCCGGCCTAAAGCTTGGGATTCGAGGGTGACGGTGGGAGATCCAGGCGGGGGGGGCTGCAAGGCCACGCATTTGGCGAGATTTAACGCCAGAGCGTTGACCGCCTGCTGCGCCTCCTGGTAGTTGAATCTGGCCGCCCGCAGGTTTTCATGGGTGAGGCGCTGGGCGATTTCCTCTCTCAGGACCACAATATCCGGGGGGGCCTCAATACCCAGCCGAATCTGCCGGCCGCGGATATCCAGCACCACCAGCCTGATGTTGTCGCCGACCAAAATACTTTCGCCAATCTTGCGGGTAAGTATCAGCAGGGTGTGATTCCTGTCGGGATGAGTTAGTCGGCGTTCTCAACCAGTGCGTTAATCTGCACCATAATAATCTACGCAAAAGTATTCCATTAAATTACTGCAAGTTTGCTGCCAGCCAGGCATTCCCGTCAGGGTTTTTATGAGGAGGGGGGCGGAGTCGGGTAAGAAATGCGGATTCATGGCAAATAATATAGATATTACGTCCGGTTACGCATTAAAGGCGATAAACCGTCAGCCAGGGGTGGTCTGCCGCACCTTTGGGCCGATCCTCCTGGCTGCGGTTTTTAAAGCGTCCTGGCCGGGGTTGGGTAAAAAATTTTTGTCAGGAGGTGCAGACATCGAATCATATAAATCCTCCCAAACCTGAACCTGAGGTCATCCCTGGCCCCATTGAGGTTAAGGCATGTTTAATAAATGGGCCATTAATTTTGAAAAACCGGACCACAGGTTGCATGGTGAAACATATAAAAATAATCGCCCCTGCGGGGATACGGCGCCCCGGTGAGGTTTTCCCTGGGACCACCCCTATGGTCCCGGGCCTGCCTCGGTAGGGAGAGGAGCCGCCCCGGCGCCCTATCCGGGGGCTTCTTGAAAAATATCCCCTGCGGGGATATAATTGTCCAGTGGCAGTCAAATCATTCACCCGCGCGGGAGCGCAAGACCTGGCCGCGGTTCTTTCCCGGGGGCCCCGGCAGGTGTATCTCCAGGGCCTCACTCCCGGGGCCGGGGCTTATATCCTGGCCCGGCTCTTTCAGCAAATCCGCCGCCCGATTCTCCTTATCACGCCCAACGTCAATTTTCCTGAACATATTTTTAAGGACCTGACTTTTTTCTTGGGAGAAGAGGATGTCCGGCCCACTGGCCCGGAATCCCGGCTGCTCATGTTCCCGGCCCACGAAGTCTTGCCCTTTCGGGAACTGAGCTTTGACGCCGACGTGAGCTGCGCCCGCATGGCAGCCGCGTCCGTGGCTCTGACTTCGAAGGAACCCTGGTTCATGGTGGCCCCGGTCATGGCCCTGCGCCAGAAGCTGCCCCCGGAAAGCCGGGTCCGGGACCTGTTGGCCTACGTGGTGGCGGGAGAAAGCCTGGAGCGGCCGGCTTTTCTCCAACACCTCTTGGAGGGGGGGTATGAGCGCCGCCCCGTGGTGGAAGAACGGGGAGAGTTCAGCGTCCGGGGAGGGGTCATTGACCTGTTCCCGCCCCTATATCCCCAGCCGGCGCGGCTGGAGTTTTGGGGGGATGAGGTGGAGTCCATCCGTCTCTTCGATCCTGCCACCCAGCGGTCCCAGGGGACGATCGAGGATCTGATGGTGCTTCCGGCCAGTGAAGTGGTGCTGGATGACGCCGTCAAAGAGCGCAGTCTGGCCCGGCGCAGCCGCCGGCAAGACCCGGAATTCTATGACCATGTCCGCGAGGGCCGACAGTTCCCCCGCATTGAACGACATCTGGCGGAGTTTTACGACCGGCCCCAGACCCTGTGGGATTTTCTGCCCCCGGACACGGTGGTGGTGCAATGGGACCCCCTGATCCTGAGGCAGGAGCTTCAGAAGCAGGAAAAAGCCGCAGCCGGCGAACCCGAGGGCTGGCTGGATCAAACCCCCTGGGAGGACCAGCGCCGCGGTTTCACCCAAATTTTCTGCCCCCTGTTGCCCTGGGGGCACCCGGACCAGGACCGGGACATCACCTTCCAGGTGGAAAAAAACGATCACCTGGCCGAGGAACTGGCCCGGGCCGGGGACGAGGCCGGCCGGCTGATGCCGGCCCTGGCGCAGCGCCTGGGGGAATGGCGCAGCTCCGGGTTTCAGGTCCTCCTGGTTTCTTTGAGCCGGCACCGAGCCGAACGCCTGGCCCGGTTGCTCGCGGAAGAGGACCTGGAGGTGCAATTCACGCCGACGCCCACCTGGGAACCCGGGGGCCGGGTGGAAATAACCGTGGGCGAATTGACCGGGGGGTTTCGGCTGCTCTCCGAGGGGTTGGTGGTCCTCACCGAAGATGAAGCCCTGGGCTTCCGGCCGGAAGGAAGGCGCCGCAAGAAAGCCCGGCCCCTCCAGGATATCACCTCCCTGGCCGACCTGGCGGAAGGTGATGGCGTGGTCCACCTGGACCACGGCATCGGCATCTACCGGGGGTTGGTCAAGCTCACGGTGGGCAGCGAAGTCAACGACTTTTTGGAGCTGGAATATCAAGGGGGGGATCGCCTTTACCTACCCGTGGACCGCCTGAATCTGGTGCAGAAATACCTGGGGGTGGAAGGCGCCAGCCCTAGGGTGGCCCGCCTGGGGGGGAAATCCTGGGAGCGGGCCAAGACCCGGGTCAAAAAGGCGGTGGAAAAGATCGCCCGGGAACTGGTGGAGCTGTATGCCCTGCGCCGGATGTTGCCGGGTCACCATTTCTCGCCGCCGGACCCGACTTACCGGGAGTTTGAAGCCACCTTCGAATATGAGGAAACGTCGGACCAGTTGCAGGCCATCGCCGACGTGCTGGCGGATATGATGTCGGATACGCCCATGGACCGCTTGATTTGCGGGGACGTGGGCTACGGCAAAACCGAGGTGGCGGTGCGGGCCGCGTTCAAGGCCGCCATGGACGGCAAGCAGGTGGCGGTCCTGGCGCCCACCACGGTGCTGGCGGAACAGCACTACGATACCTTCCAGCGCCGCCTGGCCCATTTCCCCCTGGAGGTGCGGGCCCTCAGCCGGTTCAGGGGTGCGGCGGAGCAGAAACGCATCCTGGCGGACCTGGCCCAAGGCAAAGTGGACATCATTATCGGCACCCATCGGCTGCTGTCCAAAGATGTCGCCTTCCGGGACCTGGGCCTGGCCATTGTTGACGAAGAACAGCGTTTCGGGGTGCGCCAGAAGGAGAGGCTGAAGGAGTGGCGGCGCACCGTGGATTGTCTCACGCTCACCGCCACGCCCATTCCCCGCACCCTGCAGTTATCCCTCACCGGTCTCCGGGAGTTGAGCCTGATCAACACCCCGCCGGAGAACCGCCGGGCCATCCGCACCTATGTCTGCCTGCCGGAGACCGCGGTCATCCAATCCGCCATCCGCCGGGAGCTGGCCCGGGGCGGCCAGGTCTTTTTCGTGCATAACCGGGTGCGGAGCCTGGCCGCCTGGACCCGCTATGTCCGGGAAATGGCGCCGGAAGCCCGGGTGGCCATGGCCCATGGCCAGATGCCGGAAAAGGAACTGGAGCGGGTTATGGTGCGGTTCTGGCGCCGGGAGGTCGATGTCCTGGTGTGCACGGCCATCATCGAAGCCGGCCTGGATATCCCCGCGGCCAACACCATCTTGATCAACCGGGCCCATACGATGGGATTGGCCCAGCTCTATCAGCTGCGGGGCCGGGTAGGACGCAGCCAGGCCCAGGCCTACGCCTACCTGCTGGTCCCGGATGAGACGGCCCTGACCCGCGAGGCCCAGAAGCGCCTCAAGGCCCTGATGGAGTTTACGGAGTTGGGCTCCGGGTTCAGGATCGCCATGCACGACCTCCAGATCCGGGGAGCCGGCAACCTGTTGGGACAGGCCCAATCGGGCCACCTGGTGGAAGTGGGCTACGAACTCTATCTCCAACTGCTGGAGTCGGCGATTCGGGAATACAAAGGGGAACCTATGGAGGAAGCGACGCCGGACCCGGAGATCCATCTGCCCCTGGCCGCTTATCTGCCCGAGGATTATGTCCCCGATGTGCAGCAGCGCCTGGCTCTCTACCGGCGGCTGTCGGGCCGGCTGACGCCTGAAATGGTGCGCGAACTGGAAGAGGAATTTCTTGACCGCTTCGGGCCGCTGCCCCCGGAGGGGCGCAATCTCCTGGAAGTGGTGCGGGCCAAACACCGTTTGCGGCAGTTGGGAGTCAGGCGTCTGGATATCCAGGACAGCTGCGCGGTGCTGCAATTTGCTCGCCCGGAGCGCCTGGACTTGCCGCTTTTGCTTGACACCCTCAAGAAACGGCCAGGGACCTTTCGCCTCAACCCGGATCAAACCCTGCGGATTCATCTCCCGGAAACCGGCCCGGTACTTGGGCGGTTGCAAAACTGCTTGAAAGAATTGGAAACATTTGTTAAGGCTGAGGTAGAGGATGAAACCAATGACCAAAACTGAGGGGCGCTTGCTTATTGCTCTCGCCGCCGTCCTGATCCAGTTGACCCTGGCGGGGACGGGGGTAGCCGAGGTGGTTGACCGGATTGTGGCGGTAGTCAACAACGATATAATCACCTTGTCAGAGTTGCAGAACATGGCCAAGACCATCGAGGCCCAGTCAGGGGTTAAGCCCACAGGGCCAGATCAGAAGAAAATGCAGCGCGAGATGCTGGAGGCGTTGATTGATCGCAAGCTGGCCAAGGCCGAGGCCAAACGCCGGGGTATCATGTTGGCTGACAAGGAAGTAGACGAGGCTCTGGCCCGCTTCAAGCAGCGCAGTAATATTCCCGATGACGAGACTTTTGCCAAGGCTCTGTCCCAAGCGGGACTCTCCTTGAAAGAATTCAAGCAGCAGCTTGCGGATCAAATGATTCAGGAACGGTTGCTGGTGATGGTGGTGGGGGCCAAGGTCAGTGTCAGTGACGTCGAGGTGCGCCGCTTGTATGACCAGCGATTCAAGAAAGGCGGAACCCAGGTGCACCTCGTCACCATAAGGATGCCTTTCCCCGTGGGGGCCACCCTGGCGCAAAAAGAGGCAACCAAGGAGAAAGCGGAGGCCATCTTGAACGCGGTAAAACGGGGTGAGTCTTTCGCGGAGGCAGCCGGCAAATTCTCTCTCACACCTTCGGATGTGGGGTTTGTGTCTCAAAGCGACTTGGACCCGCGGTTGGCCGATTACCTGGACCAACTGAAAACGAAAGAGGTGGCCCCGGTGGCGACCATGGAAGGCATTCAATTGATCCAGATGTTGGGCCGCCGCAGCGGCGAAGCCCGCCCCTTTGAAGCGGTGGCCCCGGAAATTCGCAGAATGTTGCATCAGCAGGAGATGGAAAAGCATTTTACCGAGTGGGCCAAGACCTTGCGGGAAAAGGCCCACGTCAAGATCATGTTGTAGCAGTTAGCGGTTAGCAGTGTCAGGGTGCGCACTGCGCACCGCCACCTCTTTTCAGAACAGTTGCTCATGGGCCTGTGGCCCACCCGTAAAACCTGAAAAGCTGGTATTGGATGGTGGCACAGCCTTTCCAGGCTGTGCACGACTAACCTGCTTTCTTGACACAGGCTGGAAAGTCTGTGCCACGAATTTAAAGAACTTTTCAGGAGCAGGAAAATTTAATCAAGCAAAACCATGACTTCTACCATCGCCAGCGCCGCCCCGCCGGTTGACATCGCCTCCCTGGCCCACCATACCGGCCAGGTTGTGACCCTCCGGGGTTGGGTCTATCACCTGCGCTCCAGCGGCAAGGTCCGCTTTCTGGTGCTCCGGGACGGCTCCGGCATGGCCCAGGGAGTGCTGGTGAAGGGGAGGCTCCCGGAGGATGATTTTCAGCAATTCGAGCGGCTTACCCTGGAATCTTCCTTGATGCTGGAGGGTTTAGTCCGGGCCGAGCCCCGGGCTCCCGGGGGCTATGAGCTGGAAGTGACCAGGGTGATACCCGTCCAGATCGCCTCGGAATATCCCATTTCCCCCAAGGAACACGGGGTGGCCTTCCTCATGGACCGGCGCCACCTGTGGCTCCGGTCTCCCCGGCAGCAGGCCATCCTGAGAATCCGGGACGAGGTTTGCCGGGCCTGCCGGGACTTCTTCCAGGCGCGGGGGTTCGTCCTGGTGGACACCCCCATCCTCACCCCCACGGCCTGCGAGGGCGCCACCAGCCTTTTCGAGACGGATTATCTGGGCCGGGGCAAGGCCTATCTTTCCCAGAGCGGCCAGCTCTACCTGGAGGCGGCGGCCATGGCCCTGGGCCGGGTGTATTGCTTCGGCCCCACCTTCCGGGCGGAAAAATCCAAGACCAGACGCCACCTGACGGAGTTCTGGATGGTGGAGGCCGAGGCGGCCTTTTATACCCTAAGCGACATCATGGAGCTGGCGGAGGCCCTGGTGCGCTTCGTGGTCCTCAGGGTGCTTTCGCACCAGGAGCCGCAATTGGTCCTGTTGGAGCGCGATATCGCCCCCCTTAAGGAAGTGGCCGGGCCGTTTCCCCGCCTCAGCTATGCCCAGGCCCTGGAGCACTTAAGGCAGCACGGCAAAGAGTTAGCCTGGGGCGAGGACCTGGGAGGGGACGAGGAGACCGTCATCTCCCAACTGTTTTCCCGCCCGGTGCTGGTGCACCGCTACCCCAAGGAGGCCAAGGCCTTTTACATGGAACCGGACCCGGAAGACCCCCGCCTGGTCCTCTGTGTAGATATGCTGGCCCCGGAGGGCTACGGGGAAATTGTCGGGGGCTCCCAGCGCATCTCCGACCTGGACGCCCTGATGGCCCGCATCCGGGAGCATCACCTGCCCCAGGAACCCCTGGAGTGGTACCTGGACCTGCGGCGCTACGGCAGCGTGCCCCACAGCGGCTTCGGGATGGGCATCGAGCGCCTGGTGGCCTGGCTCTGCGGCCTGCACCACGTCCGGGAAACCATCCCCTTTCCCCGCCTCCTGGACCGGATGTACCCCTGAGCCGGGCGCCTCGGCATCTTGCCGTTCTCTATCTGTGGTCGTTAAATTCACTTTTTAACTTAACTATACCGAAACCTTGTATAGTCCAGACCAGAGGGACCGGCCCGTAATACCAAGTTGCGCTCATAGAAGTAAGGAAAGCCTCTTCCTGTAGGGGCGCACCCGCGTGTGCGCCCTCAGGGGGGGACACATGGGTCCCCCCCTACTTGATGGTTTTCATTGTAGAGCAACAGCGGGCTGTGCCCTCAAAACCGGAGTAGCCATGCGACTGCGCGCGTATCTGATCCTGTCCTATCTGGCGCTCATTGCCATATTATTTGTCGGCGCCTGGTTCATCGACGCGCAGGTGTTGGGCGAGATCACTGAGAGCGCCATCAAAATCGCCGACCAGGCCGTGAACGACGTGACCGCAACGAATATCCAACATTCGGATCGAATCCTTACCCGTATGGGCGAATATGTCGTCAAAGACAAGGCCGAAGACGTGGCCCGGGAGCTGGCCTATGTCTTGAAAGGAAAAAAAACCGATGATTACGCCAAACTGCGCCGGGATCCACGGCTACGGGCCATCGCCATCCAGTCGCTTTACACCCCGCACGGTTCGGCGGGATATACGGATGTATATGACCAAGACGGTTACATCCTGTTTCACCCGGACAAAAACGTCGAGGCACGGAACCAGCTGGATTGGCAGAAGGAATACCCGGAAACCACGGAGATGATCAAGCGTTCTTTCAAGGAAAACTATGTGCAAGGTTTTTTCACGTTTTTCGATAAGGACAAAAAGGAGAGGCAGCGGTTCGCGGTGCGGGTCCACGTTCAGGGCACCCCGTTCATCGCCGCGGCCATCGTCAACCTGGATGAATTTTTCCTCCCGGCGCAACAGCGGATGAAGGAATCCTGCCAGACCGCCTCGGTGCAGGCCAAACAGCAGATTGAGGCGCGTTATGCCGCCCTCAACCGGGAGGTCATGATCGGCGGCCTCTTGGCCGGCCTGGCCCTGTGCCTCGTGGGGGGCGTCTCGGGGTTCTGGTTTGCCGCGGCCATCTCCCGGCCCATCTCCCGCCTCCGGGATGGGGTGCGGCAGATGGGGGAAGGCAACTTTGCGGTGGCCGTGCCGGAACGGGGGGTGCGCGAAGTGGCGGACCTGGCCCATTCCTTCAATGAACTGGGGCAGCAGCTCACCGAATACATTGAAAAACGGGATTTCATCCGGGACACCTTCGGGCGCTACGTCACCCAGGAAGTGGTGACCAAACTGCTGGAATCCGAAGGGGCCCTGGAAATGGGCGGCGAGACCCGGGAGGTCTCCCTCATCATGTCGGACTTGCGGGGCTTCACGGCCATCATCGCCGAGATGGACCCGGAGCAGGTCATCACCTTTCTCAACCGCTATTTGAGCAAGATGATCGCCATTCTCCTGGATAACCGGGCCGTCATCGATGAAATCCTGGGGGACGGCATCCTGGCCTTCTTCGGCGCCCCCGAATCCATGGAAGATCACCCGGCCCGGGCCGTAGCCTGCGCCCTGTCGATGCAGGCGGCCATGGACGAAATCAATGCGGAGAACGAATCCGACGGCCTGCCCCGGCTGGCCATGGGCATCGGGGTGAACACCGGCTCGGTGGTGGTGGGCAACATCGGTTCGGAAAGGCGGACCAAGTACAGCGTGGTGGGCTCCGACGTGAATTTTGCGTCCCGCATGGAAGCCTTTGCCCTGGCGGGGCAGGTGCTCATCAGCGCCGCGACCTACAGCCGCGTACGGGAGCGGGTGGAAGTGGGCGACGTCCTTGAGGCGGAGATGAAAGGGTTGCCGGGCCGGGCCACGCTCTATGACATCCGGGGCATCGGCGCGCCTTACCATATCCGGCTCCCGGACAAGTCGGAAAAGCTTGCGAAGCTGCCGGACCGGATCGAGGTCCGGATGCATCGCCTAGAGGACAAGATTGTCACCGACGCCACCGGCCAGGCCTGGATCACCCATCTGGGCGATACCGCCGCGATGGTGACGTCGGAGGGCGCCCTGGAAGCCTGGGAGGACGTTCGCCTGGCTTTTCTGGACGACAACCAGGAGCCGACCCCGGGCCATATCTATGGCAAGGTCACCCGGGTGACGCCCCTTAAGGATGGCCGGTTCGAGGTTCTCATCAGCTTTACTTCGGTGCCGGCGGAGATCTACCGGACTTTCCGCCAAGACCCGGGGCCGGCTTGAGCCCGGACGGCTTGGGATTGGCGCGGCGGTTTCATGCCGGGCGCGCCCCGCTCTTGTATGTAAGGACCAAGATTTGAGCTATACAATCATCAAACCAAGATCAACTTAGATCTGACATTTGATGGATTCGTAAAAAGTCAGAAAAGGCTCTATTTATGGAATTCGCTTTCAATAAAATCAATGAGTTACAACCCGGTTTTTTGAAAATTCTTACTTTTTACGGAACCATCACATTTGGGACTTAAACTTTAAATTTTGCTATGGTCTTAGATAGCTATGATATCCATATCAACCCATTTTAATGGATTTTATCAGGGTGCATATATAGCAGTGATCGCAACAATTTCTTTCAGTTAAATCTATTACAATCTTCTTGGTGACAAAAAAAAGCCGTGCCGCCTTCCCAGGCAACCCGGCTATCTCTCGCTAACTAAAAGACCCGTGGCTTTCCGTCCCCGCCTCGCGGCGGGTTTAGCTTGATCAGGGATTTTTTTATTGCATATCTTTATAATATTGTCAAACATTATCTGCATAGAATATTATTTATTCCAAAAAGATGCCTCAGATTGCATTTTATAGCGCCTCTTCCTCCTGCGTACAGCTTGCCATTAGGAAAACTTCTTAAGAATTTAACTTGGTTGTGGATATGATCTGAATAGCGAAATTGACCTTTTGCGGGGGGATTTCCAGAATCCTTTTTTGTCCGATGATAGTATGCCTTGATGAAGAGGTTGTCTGGTCAAATCTTGACCATTACAGATAACCATCCACCAATCATAATCTTTTCGGGTCTCCCCCCAAAAAAATCACCCCGCCGCGCCGGGTTTGACCCGCTTCCGGGTTTTACTTACTAAAGCCCGGATTCCCGGACTGAAAAATCGACACCGAACTTAAGGAGTTACAGCAAATGAAAACGACTAAGATTTCCATTGTGGTGGTTTTGGCCCTGGCGTTGACCCTGGGTCTGGCAGCGTCATCCTGGGCCCGTCCCGGGGGCGGCGGCATGGGCGGCGGCATGTGGTGCGGCATGATGGGCGCTATGAATCTCAGCCCCGATCAGGCCGGCAAGCTTTTTGATCTCAAAGAAAAGTGCAGGACCGATACCGCGGCGGCACGCAAACAGATGATGGTCAAGCGCGCGGAGTTGGCGGCCCTGTGGAAGAGCGCGACTCCGGATGAGAAGGCCATTACCGCCAAACAGAAAGAACTCAACGCCCTCCGGGACCAGATGCAAGAGAAAAAAGTGGCTTTCCAACTGGAAGCCCGTAAGATCGCCCCGGAACTGGCCCAAGGTTTCGGCCGCGGCATGGGTTGCGGCATGGGCGGCATGGGTCATGGCTGCTGTCCCATGGTCGGCCCCGGCGGCGGTATGGGCCCTGGCGGTTGTCCCATGGTCGGCCCTGGCCCCGGCGGCCCGCCCCCCGGTGCTCCGGTGAAGTAAACCATCTTCCTTCTCAACTAACCCACCTCCGGATGGTGAGGGGTTCCCTAACCGGCCCCTCGCCTTTTTTATCCTTCCGGCAGGCCCACCGCCCGGATCACCCCGCTTCGCCGCCGCCTCCATCCACAAATTTGGCCTCCGCCGACCCTGGGTTCTTGAAAAAATTCCAGTTTTGCCTTAAAGTTAAAGAAAACACGATCGTTTCCGACCAACAATTTCACGCCTATGGCAGTATTACCGATTTATAAATTACCCGATGCGGTGCTGCGGCAAGAGGCCCGGAAGATCACCGAGATCAACGGAAAGTTGCAGCGTCTCATCGACGATATGGCCGAGACCATGTACGCCGCACCGGGGCTGGGGCTGGCGGCCAACCAGGTGGGTGAACTTAAGCGTCTCATCGTGTTCGACGTTTCCCACAAAGAGGGCGGGCCCCGGAAACTCCAGGTGATGCTCAATCCCTGCATCGCCGCCGGGGAAGGGGAGGTCATCCATGAGGAAGGCTGCCTGTCGGTAGCCGACTTTTCCGCCGAGGTCCGGCGTCATGCCAAAGTGCTGATCAAGGGCCTGGACCGGGAAGGGAAACCCATGGAAATTGCCGGCGAGGGGTTGCTGGCCATAGTGCTCCAGCATGAGATCGATCATCTCAACGGTATTCTGTTCATCGATCACCTCAGCCGCCTCAAGCGGGGGCTCTTCTTAAGACGTCTGAAGAAACAGGCGGCGGCCAGGTGAAGTCAGGACCCTGGCGCCTGATCTTCATGGGGACTCCCCAGTTCGCCCTGCCGAGTCTCGAGGCCATCCTGGCCGCCGGTGAAGAGGTGGCGGCCGTGGTGACCCAGCCGGACCGGCCCCGGGGCCGGGGACGGATTGTCACTGCCGCGCCGGTGAAGGAACTGGCCCTGGCCTGGAACCTGCCGGTGCTGCAACCGCAGCGTCTCAAGGACCCGGAGTTGATCCGGGGGCTCACGGCGCTGGCGCCGGAGATTATCATTGTGGTGGCCTACGGCCGGATTCTCCCCCACGAGATTCTGGCCTTGCCGTCAGTGGGCGTCCTCAATGTCCATGCATCGCTCCTGCCCCGCTACCGGGGGGCGGCCCCCATCAACTGGGCCCTGATCAGGGGGGAAAAGGAGACCGGGGTGACCATCCAGTGGCTCCGGTACGAAGTGGACTCGGGACCGATTTTCCTCCAGGAGCGGGCGCCCATCGACGCGGCAGACAATTTCGGGACCTTGTACGACCGGTTGTCGGAGCGTGGGGCGGCCCTGCTGGTCCAATCCCTGGAAATGCTGCGCCGGGGGGAAGCCGTCAAGCTGCCGCAAAACGACGCGGCGGTGACCCTGGCCCCGCCCATTTCCCGGGAGATGCGCCGCCTCCTCTGGGAACTTTCGGCCCCGGAAGCGGCCGGCTGGATCCGGGGCCTGGACCCCAGGCCGGGGGCCTACACGCTGTGGAAGGGTAGGGTGCTCAGGTTATTCGGCGCCCGGGTCAAGAAAAGCGAGGGGCGCCTGGGTGACCCGGGCACGGTGCTCCGTCTGACCCCTCAAGGGCTGGAAATCGCCTGCGGTCAGGGAAGCGTCACGGTTGAGGCCTTGCAACTGGCCGGGCACAAGCGCCTTTTGGCGGCTGATTTTCTCAGGGGCCAACCCCTGATGGGGCAAAGGCTGGAGTAGCGCTACCCATGGATGAGCCGGGCACTATCTTGAACGGCGGCAATTCCCTGCGCCCCCAGAAGCGCATCTTCCTGGGTTTGCTGGCCCTCACCTGCCTGCTGTTCACCCTCATCCTGGGCGTCCTCTGGTATGTGCCCTACGTCGGGCTCACCAACATTAGCCCCCGATTGCCCGTGATCCTGGGGGTCAGCTTCAGCATCCTGCTCCTGGCCGTGGTGGGGATCCTGGTCATGCTGGCCCTCACGGTGGTCCTGGGCCGCGACCTGTTCTTGTCCCGCAAACTCCGGGGGCTGGTGATCAAGCTGCTCCTGCCGCTGATGAGCGGGGTGGGGAAAATCTGCGGCGTTTCCAAAGAGAAGGTGCGCCGCTCGTTCATCGAAATCAACAATCAGCTGGTCCTGGCGCAACACCTGCGCACCACTCCGGACAAGCTGCTGCTCCTCATGCCCCATTGCCTGCAATTCCATGAATGCCAGTTTCGGATCACGGGCAGCACAGTGCACTGCAAACGCTGCGGCAAATGTCCCATCACCGGACTGGCGGACCTGTCGGAGAAATACGGGGTGGGACTGGCGGTAGCCACCGGCGGCACCCTGGCCCGGCGCATCGTGGTGGAACGCCGCCCCCGCCTGATCATCGCCGTGGCCTGCGAGCGGGACCTCAGCAGCGGCATCCAGGACAGCTATCCGCTGCCGATCTTCGGCATCATCAATCACCGGCCCAACGGCCCCTGCTACGATACCCAGGTGGACCTGGAGAAGGTGGAACAAGCCTTGACCACCTTCCTGCTGCCCGCGGCGGTGGCGGCCGCCAAGGCCCCCCGGACCCAGCCGGCCTGAACCGCGCCGGTCTTAAGGCGGTCCCATCCCTCGGGGCGGGGAAAGTTACTCTTGGCCGACCATTCGGGGTAGCCGGGCAGCGGGAGGTTAACGCCCGCCGGGACCAGGGACTCCCGGAAGGTCACCACGCCAGCCGGATCCCCCTACCTTTAGCAAACTGTCACCCCTGGCTCACGGGTCTTCCGCCGATATGGACTTCAATCTCTGGGGGGAAAATCCCCTGTGCCTGCCCCCGCCACCCCTGGGAACTCCTCCCGGCGACTCTTCTTCCGGTCCCGGCGGGGGCATTTCTCCCCTTGCTTTCTGCAGCCTTTCCCCCGGTTGCTCCCGGGTAAAGTTGCCGCTTTCACTCTTAAGTAAGCCCATACTCTTTTCGCCGTGGGGGAAGGCTTCAGGCTTCCTGGGGAATGCGGCGCCGCCCGGCCTGGGCGGGGTGGAGGCGCTTGCGTCCGCGGGGGCCGGCGTCAGGCCACCGGCTTCGGTCGGCAACTTCGCCCCATGCTTGAATTCATTCGCCAGTTGGTCCAGGGTGAAGTCGTAGCCCTCGCGCTTAATAAAGGCCATGAGTTCATCGCCATTGTCAAAAGCTTGAGCCTGCTTCTCAAACGCCGCGTCAACCTGCAACCTCTGGACAAATTCTCCTAAAGTTTTCATAGGCGTTTCCTTGATATATCATATCGGCACGGCGGGGGCGGGGCATGATTTTTTCTCGGTTGATTCGGCCCACGATAACCCTCCTCATACGAAGTCGAGACCTCTGCGCAAGTCCCCTCACTTGTCATTCTGAGGGAGCGGAGCGACCGAAGAATCTCATAACTACGAGAAAATACGAGATCCTTCGCTCCGCTCAGGATGACAAAATGGTTTTTCGCAGAGGTCTTTCTTTGGTATAAATCTCGAGTTCAGAAAGGGGACTTTGAGGTCCCTAAGAGCAGGGATTACGGCCTCGCGCCGCAATAAGTTACGAATCATCAGAAGTTTTGCTATGATGATTAAGGATTTTTTCGGAATTTTTCGGAATTTTTTGGAATTTTTTGGAAGAGGTAAAATCCGCCGGGGAAATTATACCGGCGCCCCCTTTCAAACACTCCAACCATATATTTAACTTGTTGATATTCTTATTTTCTTTAACCAAAAACCAAAAACCAAAAACCAAAAACCGGAAACCGGAAACCGGAAACGGTATTAACCGTCAGATATTCCTGAGGCTGGGCCGACAACCTTGAACCATCTCTCTCACTCGCCGCCCCCACCCGGCGCCAGGGCCATGGCCCTGGATATTCTGGCCGCGGCGGCTCGCCCCGGCCAATCGGTGGAAGAGCGCCTGGCGGCCACCTGCAAGCGTCACCCGGGCTTGCCCCGGCGGGAACGGGCCTTGCTGCTGGAGCTGGTCCAGGGCGTGAAGCGCTGGGAGGTGCGGCTGGATTATCTGTTGGCCCGCCTTTCCCACATCCCCCTTGCCAAACTCCACCCCCTGGTTTTGCAGCTCCTGCGCCTGGGGGCGTTTCAGATCCTGTGGCTTGATCGGGTGCCGGCCCGGGCGGTGCTCCATGAAGCCGGGAATTTAGCCAAGGCCAAAGGTCTGCCCCGGAGCCACGTGGGCTTTATCAACGCGGTGCTGCGCCGGCTGGCCGCCGGGGAAGCGCCGCCCCTCCCGGACCCCGAATCCGACCCGGTGCTGGCCCTGAGCGTGATCCACTCCCACCCCGCCTGGCTGGTCAAGCGCTGGCTGGCGCGGTATGGGCCGGCCGCCGCCGCGGCCCGCCTGACGGCCAACAATCAGATCCCGCCGCTCACCGTGCGGGTCAACACCCTGAAGACCGATCCTGCCGCGCTCATGGCCCGGTTGGCCGCAGAAGGGGTGGAGTCCCGGCGGGGCCGGTTTTCCCCGGTCAGCCTCATATTTGAGGCCCTTAAGTCCTCCCCCGCGGACCTGCCCTCTTATCGGGAGGGCCTCTGGATCTTCCAGGATGAAGGGGCGCAGCTGGCTTCCGGTTTGCTTCCCCTGGGGCCGGGCCTGCGCCTGGCGGAGATCGGCGCCGGCCGGGGAGGTAAGACCACCCACCTGGCTGAGGCCATGTGCGATTCCGGCCTGCTGGTGGCGGTGGACCGCCACCACCGCCGCCTCAAGGAGCTGCAGCTCAATACGCGGCGCTGGGGCGTGACGGCCGCTCACCCTCTCCGGGCTGACGCCGCCCAAGCCCTCCCCCTGAAAAACGCCGCCTTGGACGCCGTGGTCCTGGACGTCCCGTGCTCGTCCCTCGGCATAATCAGGCGTCACCCGGAGATCAAGAGCCGGCTCCGGGAAGGCGACCTGGCCACGTTCCCGCCCCGGCAGCAGGCCATGCTGGAGGCGGCCGCCAGGCTCTTGAAACCCGGCGGCCGGCTCCTCTATATCACCTGCACCACCGAACCGGAAGAGAATGAAGGGCAGATAAGCTCGTTCCTGGCTCGACACCCGGAATTTCATCTGACCACCGACCCCGGGCGGCTGCCGCCCCAGGCCAGGCCCCTGATCCACCCTCCCGGCTGGTTCCGCACCTCCCCGGCGGATCACCATCTCGACGCCTTTTTCGCCGCGGTGCTGGCCAGAAATTGAGACCCAGGGGCAAACCGCCGACAGTATGAGGCCTGGCCAGGCAGTTCCTCATGGGCCTTGGACTCACCCATACAGCATGAAAAAGCGGGTGGGGAGCAGCAGTGTCCGGTTTGGTTCTTGCAAATAAAGGAGGCTCGCTCTACGTGGACCAACAGTGGATAAATTAGCTCACGCCCTTTTTGCTCAGAGAAGAATACTTCCCCCTCACCCCAGCCCTCTCCCC
>VGSJ01000065.1 GCA_016875015.1 Deltaproteobacteria bacterium
AACTGGCCATCGCCAACGTCAAGTGCCAGAAAGTCCCCCAGCCCACCGGCCTCAACCAGGAATTGTTGGCCGCCGCCCAGGTTAAATTGCCGGACACCCTGCCCCTGAGGAAAACCCATGCAGCCACCAGAAAAAACTGTCAATGAAATAGTATATATTTGTATTTCAACAGGTTATAGGATATTTTTAATCACCTTAAAATGGAACATCCGTTTTATGCAAAATGAATGCCCGGAAAGGCTCTTTCTCCAAGAGATAAAAAAACCCCTGCGAGCTTCCCCGCAAGGGCAACCATCTGCAACCTATCCGCAACCAAAGTCTGATTTTATAAATACGTGATTCGCTAACTACTTGATATTATTGGTGGCGGGGCCCAGAATCGAACTGGGGACACGCGGATTTTCAGTCCGCTGCTCTACCGGCTGAGCTACCCCGCCTCCCAGGTGTTTTGTTTATCCCGACCTCCCGGTTTTGTCAATACAAAATCGGCCTTGTCAAATCCTTTAAATCCATGGACAATGTCCCCCAGGCGGCGGAGCCTCAGGATTCCGCAGTTCCGGGGGGGCGATTTGGCCAATTTTCTGGCTGCACCGGGCTGAGATCATTGAAGGAAAAACGTCTTTTTTTATGCCATCATGGTTACCCCAGGCCTGACCGCAGGGGGCGGGGGCCGGAATTGAGGCGCCGAGTCGGCTGCCAGCCCGGCGTGACGGGGAGAGGATCCTGTTTAGGAATGTGAGCGCCCGCCGGGCCGAAGCCGCGGATAGCGAAATTCACGCCTCAGGCGCAGACTAGAAGGAAACCTTTTTTGCCGGACCCTTACGTTCTCATCGTCGGCCCTGAAACCGAGACCAGCCAGGGATTGGCCGATCTCCTGGCCCAGGGCCCCTATGAGGTGGGTCGGTGCCGGTGGGACCAGCTGGCCGCCGAACTCCAGGCCCGGTCCCCGGACCTCCTGGTGCTCCTGGAAGAGGCCGGCGTACTCCAGCCGCTCATTCGCCGCCTCAAAGCCGATGATGCCACCTGGGACCTGCCCATCATCGTGGCGCTGGCTGAGTTCTCCGACACGGCCGCGGCCTGGGCCCTGGGGGTGGGAGCGGACGAATTCCTGCTCCCCCCCTTCGAACCACGGGAGGTCCTGGCCCGGGTGGCCGTGGTCCTCCGCCTGCAACATGACCGGCGCCTCCTCCTGGCCTCCCACGAGGAGTTTTCCCGGATCTTTCAGGAGACCGCCCATCCCCTCTTTTTCTGTGACCGTTGGGGCACGGTGTGCAATCTCAACCCCGCCTTGCGGCGCCTCCTGAATTATCCGGGCAAGAGGGGCGCCCCGGTGCCTGTGCCCCTGGAGGAATTGCTCTATTCTTCTCAAGACCGGGAACGCTTCCGACGGATTCTCGCCGCGCCCGGGGAAACGGGTCATATGAAGCTGCACCTGGTGAACCGGGAGGGGCAGCCGGTGACGGTGTTGATCAACGACCTGGCCCTTAAGGATAGCCCGGACAAGGTCTTAAGCTTCCAGGTACAGCCGGTTGGTTCCTCCTCCCCCCTCAAGCGGGCCCTCCAGGGACTGGTGGACCACCTGCTCCCCAGCGCCCGGGATTACCTGGCCCTGCTGCAG
The DNA here is from genome assembly GCA_016875015.1 of Deltaproteobacteria bacterium. Classification (GTDB taxonomy): domain Bacteria; phylum Desulfobacterota; class Desulfobaccia; order Desulfobaccales; family 0-14-0-80-60-11; genus 0-14-0-80-60-11. The sequence continues at coordinate 1,619 of VGSJ01000065.1, forward strand.
ATGACCCCCCTGTTAGGGGGCCGCTATGAAAAAGTCAAGAAGTTGGGCCAGGGGAATTTCGGCGAGGTATGGCTGATAGTGGACACGGAGACCCTGGGACCGGAGCGCCGCTACGTGGCCAAAATCCCCTTTCTCAAGGCCGCCAACGCCAAGTTTCGCAAGGAGGCGGCCATCTGCCAGAAGCTCGACCCCCACCCCGGGGTGGCTGGGCTGATTGGTACGTTGGAAGATGAGGGTAAACTGGTAATAATTCAGGAATATGTGGAGGGCATGACTCTGGGGGACATGCTGGACCAGGAGTTACCCCGGCCTTTGGTGGAGCGCATCATCCTGCAACTTATCGAGGTGGTGGCCCATGCCCATAAAAACCGCATTATGCATAGGGACATCAAGCCCAACAACATCATCATCCAGCCCGACGGCAATCTGAAGCTGCTGGATTTCGGGGCGGCCAAGATGCTGGGGGAAAAGGAGATCAGCGCCACCATGGTGGGGTCCCGGCCCTTCATGGCGCCGGAGCAGATCATGGGCCAGAGCGAACGCCGCAGCGACATCTGGGCTATCGGCGTGCTCATGTACCTTTTGTACACCGGGGAGTTGCCATTTTACAGCGAAGTGGAGAAACTGCTCATCGACCAGATCCTGGAGCAGGAGCCCTTGCCTCCCCGGGAGGAGAACCCCGAGATTCCCCCGGCCCTGGAGGCCATTATCCTCAAGTGTCTCAAGAAAAAGCTGGAAGAGCGCTACGTGAGCGCCGTGGCCCTCCGGAGCGACCTCTTGCGCCGGTTCCCCCACTACGGCACCCAGACCGGGAGGTGGCCGTGGATCCACTGACCCACCTGGCCACCGGGGTCATCTGCTCCCAAATGCTGCCGGCGCCGTCCCGGTGGTGGGCCGCGGCGGCCGGGGCTATCTTTGCGGTCTGGCCGGACGTGGATTACTTTTGCATATTTTGGGACCGCCTGGCCTTTATCCGCTATCATCGGGGTTTCACCCACTCCCTGGTGGCCCTGCCGCTTTTTGCCCTGGCCGGGGCGCTGGTGGGCCGGGCCCTGGGCGGCCCCCGCTGGTTCAAGCCCCTGTTCATCCTGGGGCTGGCGGTCCTTGGCTCGCACCTGCTCCTGGACCTGGCCACCTCCTACGGCACCCAGTTGCTCAGCCCCTTTTCCCGGCGGCGCTTTGCCCTGGACTGGATTTTTATCATCGACCCCTATTTTACCGCCCTGCTGCTGGCCGGGGCCATCGCCGCCCTGTCCTTTCCCCTATGGGGCCCCCGGGCGGGAGCCTGGTTTCTGGCCGCGGCGGCGGTCTATCTGCTGGTCTGCGCCTCCTATCACCACCAGGCCCTGGACCTGGCCCGCCGGGTATTTAAGGATGCCAAACCCGGGGGGCAGACCGTGGCCGCCCTGCCCCAACCCTTTTCTTGCCGCCGCTGGCAACTGATCGCCGCCGGCCCGGCCGAAATCCAACAGGCTTTTGTGCAGCTTCCCTGGGAGGCCGCCCTGGGGCTCAAGGCCGACGGGGGCAAGACGGCGGTGGTCCCCGTCACCCGGAGCCAGGCTTGCCCGGCGCCGGCTATCCCTTACCAGGAGCCCGGCCAACTGACCATCCAGATTTGGAACCCGGCCCCGGCGGCTGCCACCGTCTATTCGCCGGAGGCTGAGGTAATACTGGGCAGATTTCTGGAGTTCGCCAGGTTTCCCCTGCTCTGCAATGTCCAATCCCAGGGGGGCGAGCAACTGCTGGAGTGGCAGGACCTGCGTTTCAGCGTCCCCGGCCGGGCCTTCCCCTTTGTCCTGCAACTGCGCCTGGACGCCCAGGGCCGGCTCCAGCACTGGCTCATCGGACGGCGGGGATAGGCAAAAAGCCGTAGGGCGGGCGTCCCGCCCGCCAGTGGTGCGTAAAACGCACCCTTGCAAAATGTGTTTTGTCCTGAAAAGTTCTTTATATCGGTAGCACAGGCTTTCCAGCCTGTGCCAAAGTAGCAGCCAATACCGCCTTTTCAGGCGTTACGGGTGGACCAAAGGCCTACGAGCAACTGCTAACTGCTAACTGCTAACGAACGAGGTCTGACCGTGGCCAATCTGTTTGACCCGATTCCCCCCGAGATTACCGCGGAAATCATCCAGGTTCTCCTGTCCACCGGAAATTTTCGCCTGGAGCGCATCGTGTCCGCGGGCCAGGCCACGCCCGCCGGGGAGTGGTGCGACCAGGACACCTGCGAGTGGGTGGTGCTTTTAACCGGCGGCGCCGGGCTGCGCTTCGAGGATGAAGCCGAGCCCCGGGTGCTCTCCCCGGGGGACTATCTGCTCATCCCGGCCCACCGCCGCCACCGGGTAGAGTGGACCGCCCCGGAGACGCCCACCGTGTGGCTGGCCCTGCATTACTCTGAAAATCGCGGTCAGCCGTCGGCAATCAGCTTTCAGCCAACAGACTAGAAGTCATGGCAAAACCGATTTTCGGTGTCATTTTGAATCAACATAGGGAGCTTAGGTTGGGAAAGAATCATCCCCCTTTTCTAAAGGGGGGCAGGGGGGATTAAATAAGCGCCTGATAATCCCCCTAAATCCCCCTTTGGGACAGGGGGACTTGAAACCCCGTTTCCCAAACTTTGATTGGTTGAAAAACATATTTGCAGCCCAAGACAGGTGTTATAATAGGTTCTAAACACCGTTACATGGACTTCCCGGTACCGAGGCCTTAAGATTAAATCAGCTCTAAAATCGGCTCTTATCCTGGTTCTTGTCGTGGCAGCCATCATCGGCCTCACGCTGACCCCGCTAAGGGGTGACTCTATGGATCGCGACGTAATCCGTGCCAACCTGACTAGGCATCTCACCTACCTGAGCGTTACCCTGGGAGACCGGTCCATCTGCCGTCCCGAAAACCTTAAAGCGGCTGAGGATTACGTCACTGAAAATTTTGCGGCCATGGGTTATGCGCCCCGGCGCCAGAGCTTTACCTACATGCGGGAGAAAGTAAGCAATATCATCGCCGGGGACGAAAACCCCGGCGGCTACTACATCCTGGGGGCCCACTTCGACACCGTGGCCGGCACCCCCGGGGCCGACGACAACGCCAGCGGGGTGGCCGTGCTCCTGGAGGTGGCCCGCCTGGCGCAAAACCTGACGCCGCCCCGGCCCTGGGCCTTTATCGGCTTCACCTGCGAAGAGCCCCCGGCCTTCTTCACCCCTGACATGGGTTCCCGGGTTTACGCGAAAAAGGCGCGCCAGCAAAAAGCCAACATCCTGGGCATGCTCTGCCTGGAGATGGTGGGATATTACTCCCAGACCCCGCACAGCCAGTCGCTCCCCCTGCCCCTTAGGCTCATGGGCTACCCCACCACCGGCAACTTCATCGGCCTGGTGAGCGACCGGCGCTCCAGGCCCCTCATGGTGCGGCTTGAGGCCGCCATCAAGGGCGGCTGCCGTCTCCCCGCGGTCACCCTGGCCGTGCCGCTCGGAGGGCATATTCTACCGGAAGTGCGTCTGAGCGACCACGCCAATTTTTGGGACGAGGGGTACCCGGCCGTCATGCTCACCGACACCGCGTTCATGCGCAACCCCAATTATCACGGGGAGGGTGATGTCATGGACCTCCTGGACCTCACGGCCATGACCGAACTGACCCTGGGTCTGGCGAACTTTGTGGCGCGGGAAGGCCGGTGAGCCGAAAAACCGGAAAAGCCCCTGCGCCGGGCGCCCGGGTGTGATAAGTATAGAATAATTAAAGATTGAGAGGCGGACCGGCATGACCGACAAAAAATTCTTAGGCAAGATTCATGGGGAACCGTGGGACGCACTGGCCAAAGGCCCCCGGGAGGCGCTGGCCGCCATCTGGAACGACTACCTGGCGGAGGTTCTGCAAATCTCTGCCAAGAGTGAGCGCTACAAGATCCTGCGCCGGGAGATCGAGGCGGCGGCGGGGTTCAAAGAGGTCTATGAGGGCTGGAATACCCTGCCGCCCGAGTCCCGGGCCATCGCCTGGCGCCGCCTGATGACCGCCAGCCGCAACCATCTCCTGAAGCGAGCTGAAAGTTGCGTTCGCTGCGGCGAATGCTGCATAAAGGGGAGTCCTATTCTGCTTAATCGCGACCTGGGGTTGTTTCACCGGGAAGTCCTGACCTTAAACGACGTCTATACCCTCAGACCCGGGGAGAAGGCGACCACCCGGGAGGGGGAGGTGATCGCCTTGACGGAGGAGCGGCTGAAGGTCCGGGAGGTCCCGGGCACCCGCCAGTGCTGGTTTTTCCTGGCGGCCAACCAGACCTGCCGGATATATGAGGACCGGCCGGAGCAGTGCCGCCGCCAGAATTGCTGGGGCGAGCCCCCGCCCCCACCCGCGCCCGAAGAACTCTTGCAGCGCCGCCACCTGTTCGCCGGGGCGCCCGAGATGTGGGACCTGATTGCGGCGCATCAGGCCCGCTGTGACTGCGCTGAGGTGGTTCGCCGCCTGGCCGAAGTGGGAGACGGAAGCGAGGCGGCCGGCGACGCCCTGTTCGAGGCCTTGCACTTCGACCACTACCTGCGCCAGATGCTCATCGACGACTGGGAGATGACTCCCGGGGCCACCGAATTTCTCCTGGGCCGCCCCCTGAGCGACTTTCTGGGGACCCTCGGCCTGAACGCCACCCTCACCCCGGAGGGGGTCTTTTCCCTGTCCTCGCGCCGGGAACCCGCGTGAGTTGCGGCCGGCGAGGCTGAAGGGGCAAGTAATCTCCTTTCCCCTCCCAGGCTGTCAACTATAGCGATTGCCAAAAGTTTTTTCCGATAGCGGAATCATTCTAATCCCCCCTAACCCCCCTTTAGAAAAGGGGGGAACTACAGAGAATTGCTGGGAAAGTCCCCCTTTGAAAAAGGGGGATTTGAGAACCTCCAAGGGGAAGGAATTTATGGCAAACGCTATAGTTGCCTCGGTGCGATTTTCGCCGAGAGGACACCATACTTTTATGGGTTTCCCCAGCCTTCCGCCCGGCTTGCTTCGCCATTAGGGATAACGGAGCAAATTTTTTGAAATTCTCCCCCTCATATTGAGGGTTCCCCTAATTGTCTTGCTGGAACTACTGCCCTACACTGCTCGAAAAAGTGTTGAGTGGAGGAGGGAAGGCCATGAACATCAGTATCTATGCGGTTATCTTTCTCTTGGGAGGAGTTGCCGCGGTCATCGTTATGCGCCTGCTGTTCCTGTTCTTGAACCGCCCGTTTAAAAACATCAAAGACGACCAGTACCTGGAGCAGATCGCCAACGCCTTGCAACTACCAAAGTTCGGGCAAGCAGAACCAACGCCGAGGTCTTAGGAGACCTGGGCCATCGAACGTCCCCAGAATCTGGCGTTTTGGGGTAATCAATTATCGAAGGCCAGGATTTTATAAGTCTGGGGCACTTGCCGGCGCCGCTGGTGCGCCCGGTTATTGGAAAAGCCCCTGGCCCTCTCTCCCCAGATCTTTTCCAGTGACGCCAGTTTTCTCCTACTTTTTCTGGTTTTGCTCCGGCCCGAATAACCTGAGATACGTGCCGTAGCCCGCCTTTTCCAAATCCTCCCGGGGAATGAACCGCAGCGCCGCGGAGTTCATGCAGTATCTCAGACCCGTGGGCGCCGGGCCGTCGGGAAAGACATGCCCGAGATGGGAATCGCCCTGCTTGCTGCGCACCTCGGTGCGCTTCGAGAACAGCTTGCGGTCATCCCGCTCCACGAGGTTTCCCGGCTCCAGGGGCTTGGTGAAACTCGGCCAGCCGGTCCCGGAATCGTACTTGTCCGTGGAAATAAACAATGGCTCCCCTGAGACAATATCCACGTAGATGCCGGGCTTTTTGTTATCCCAGTATTCATTCTTAAACGCCGGTTCCGTGCCCTCCTTCTGGGTCACTTGATATTGCATCGGCGTCAACTTCCGGCGCAGTTCCTCGTCACCGGGCCGGGTGAATTTCGGGTCGCCCGGGGGGGCGGCGGCGCCGGCTTTGGCCTCGCCCCAGACCTTCTGGATAAATTGATCCCGGCCGGAATTCCAGCGGTAGTATTTGTATTTCACGGCGTGGGTCTGGTAATAGTCCTGGTGGTAGTCCTCCGCCCGGTAGAATTTCGTGAAAGGCAAAATCTCAGTCACAATGGGTTTGGCGAAACGTTTTGACTTTTCCAGGGCCTGCCTGGATTCCTCCGCCCAACGCTGCTGCTCGGCATCGTGGTAAAAAATGACGCTGCGATACTCGGCCCCCCGATCCGCGAATTGCCCGCCGGGATCGGTGGGATCCACGTGCCGCCAGAAATAGTCCAGCAGATCTTTATAGGAAACTTTGGCCGGGTCATAGACCACCTGGACCGCCTCCACGTGCCCCTTTGAGCCGTAATTTTCATAGTAGGGATTGTCTCCGCGACCCCCGGTGTACCCGGAGATGACCTCCATCACCCCCGGGAGCTTTTCAAAATCCGCTTCGACGCACCAAAAACAGCCGCCGGCCAAGGTGGCGGTTCGCAAGTTTTTTTGCGGTTCAGGCATGGCAGCACCTTTCCCTGGTTTCTCTTGGGGTTTATTGTCGGCCAAGCCGACGGCCACCAGGCCGGCGGCTAACATCAACACAAGCATAAACACGGTTTTCATCAGTGCTGTCCGGTTAACAGATTAAAAAAAGTCCGAAATCTCCTGTGAATCTGTTACAATGTGTTAGCCATAACCCATTAAACATAAAGGAGATTTCTAACTATAGCCCATTGTAACACGATCTTTCATCAGATGCTAACACTTATCCCGAGACATCATTTTGGCAAGCTGGAAACCGAGCACGGCACTGGCCGGAAAGCCCGGTCTTTTACCCGTCTTTTACCCTTTGGAGTCAGTTGGTGCACCTACTTTCCATGCAACTTGCCAATATACTTGTCCCTGGAAAGCTGCTACATCTATAACATATTCTGTTCCGCCAAACTAAAATACCCGTGGCGGCCGATGATCAGGTGGTCGTGGACCGTCAGGTTGAGGCTCTGGCCGGCCTTCACCAGGGCCCGGGTCAGCTCCCGGTCCGCGGCCGACGGGGTGAGGTGACCGCTGGGGTGGTTGTGCACCAAAATGAGCCCGGTGGCCTTGTGCTTCAAGGCCAGTTCCAAGACCTTCCTGGGATAGACCACCGTCTGGTTCACCGTGCCTTCCTGGACGATTTCCTCGGCAATGACTTCGTTCTGGCTATTCAAAAAGATCACCCGGAACTGCTCGTCAGGGAGGCCCCCCATGGAGGCGCGGCAGTAATCCACCAGGTTGTCCAGGGACTTGATGGTCTGGCGCTTGAGGGCCTCGGACTTGAGCGCGAAGTCGGAGCAGGCTTTCACCAATTTTATGAGCACCGCGGAATACTCCCGCAAGCCGGTAAACTCCATGAGGGCCTCGGGAGTAGCGTCCATAACCTGGGTGAAGGAGCCGAAATGCTCGATCACCCGCTTGGCCAGGGGCTTGACGTCGGAGTAGGGGATGGCGAAGGTCAGGAGCAGTTCCAGGAGTTCATAGTCCTGCAAGGCCCCGGGGCCGCCCGTGAGGAAGCGCTGCCGCAGGCGGGCGCGGTGTCCGTGGTAATGAGGTTTTGCCGGTTTTTCCACCATCTCCCTTTCCTTTTACTCCGGCAATGCGCCAATTGCAACCGAGAAAAGTTTATTCGCCCAGGGCGGGCGCGGAGGCCCGCCCCACCAGAAAAATCAACCATAGGGCGGACACGCAGGTCCGCCCCGCCCGACGATAGATCAGGCACTGGCGCATAAAAACGCCGGGACCATCGGTCCCGGCGCTTTATCTCCTTAAGGGATTGGGGAGGAGGCTTTGGGGGATGGGTAAGGGCTCTTACGAAAAAGCCCTTAGCCCCTCCCCCAAAATCTTTTCTTCGTTCTTAGTGCTCTTCCCCGGCGGCCGCGTCTGCCATCTGCCGGCGCATTTCCATATCCATGAGCACCCGCTCCCGGGCCTTGTCGATGCCCAGGGCTTTGCGCTTGGAGTCGATGTGGGCGATCATCTTCTTGGCCATCACTGCCGGGTCGGCCTCGAAGTCCCACTTGCCGCCGTACTCTTCCTCGATGCCCTTGAAGAGGTAGTCGGTGAAGATCTCGGAGCCGGTGGTGGGGAAGGTCACCCCGAACAGGGTGTACACGCCCGAGGTCACGAAGTACTGGCCGATGGCGATGGCTTTCTCGCTCATCCACTCCGGCGCCGCGCCCGCGGCGGGGAGATCGCTGATGTCGGTGCCCAGGCCCCCGGCCTTGACGCAGGCGGTGGCCGCGATCAGGATGCGGGAGTTGTCCACGCAGGCCCCCATGTGCAGAACCGGCGGGATGCCCACGGTCTCGCAGATCTCGGCCAGACCCGGGCCGCAGTACTTGGCGGCTTCCGGCGTCAGCAGGCCGTATTTGCCCGCGGCCATGGCGGAGCAGCCCGTGGACAGGACGATGACGTCGTTCTTAATCAGTTCCTTGATCAACACCATGTGGGAGGTGTCCTGCGCGGTGCGGCAGTTGTTGCAGCCCACCACCCCGGCCACGCCCCGGATCCGGCCGTTGATGACGTTGTCGTTCAGGGTGTAGTAGGTGCCCCGGATGGAGCCGCCCAGCAGGTACTGGATGGTCTCGGAGCTGAAGCCCACCACTGTGGGGGACTTATCCGACGGGATGAGCACCGGGGAGCGCCGGTTGGGGAAGTTGTCGATGGCTGCCCGGAGCACCTGACGGGCCACGTCCAGGGCGTGGTGGTCGTCGAAGGGGATGTGCATCGCCGCGCCTTCCATCATGGCCCGGTCGTCCGTGGTGATGATCTTGGTGTGGTAGCACTTGGCCACGTTGGCCAGGGACTGCATCACGCACTGCACGTCCACCACCAACGCGTCCAGCGCGCCGGTGATGATGGCCAGTTCCTGGTGCAGGTAGTTGCCCGCCACCGGCACGCCGTGGCGCATGAGCACCTCGTTGGCGGTGCAGCACATGCCGGCCAGCTGGATCCCCTTGGCGCCCTTGTTCTGGGCGTACTGGATCATCTCCGGCTCCTGGGAGGCCACGAAGAGCATCTCGGGTAAGAGCGGCTCATGGCCGTGCACCACCACGTTGACGTGGTCCTCTTTGAGCACGCCCAGGTTGATCTCGCCGGCGATGGGCACCGGGCAGCCGAACATGATGTCCTGGAGGTCCGTGGAGATCATGGATCCCGACCAGCCGTCGGCCAGGGCGCAGCGGGTGGATTGCTTGATCAGGTTGTGGTAGTCCTGGTCCACGCCCATGTGGGTGCGGTGCATCAGTTCCACCACCTCGATGTCCACGCCCCGGGGCACCACCCCGTGTTTGCGCCAGATCTCCTGGCGTTTCTTGGGGGCCCGGCGGACGTAGTTGATTTCGCCCTCCTGCTGGCCGAACTCCGCCAGCACCTTGGGGCCCAGCTCTTTGGCGATGTCCGCGGCCGGGCGGGATTTGGCGTCGTCGCCTTCACCCACGGTGATGGCCACGTCCCAATCCTGGGCTACCCGGCGCAGCTTGGCCACGTCCTTGATCTGGTAGCCCTGGGTCCGGCCGTTGGCCACTTCGATGAACAGCTTGGCCACGCCCCGGGCATGGTCGCTGTGGGACGCGGTCCCGGCGGCCACCATGCGGGCGAAGTTCCGGGCCACAATGGTCTCGGCCGTGGCGCCGCACAGGCCCATGCGCTGTTTCTTCTCTTCGCCGGTCTCCCCTTCCTTCTTCTTGGGGGGCGGCACCCGGCAGGGACCCTGGGCGCAGATGCGGCAACAGGCCCCTTCAATGCCGATGGGGCAAGGCTTCATGGCCTTGGCCCGATCAAAAATGGTCTCAACGCCTTCGGCCTGGGCCTTCTTCAACAGTTCCTGGGCCGCGGGGTCCATGGTTAGTTTTTCAAAATCTAACTCAGCCATTTATTTATGCCTCCTTAACATCATCCATTAGTGAACCACACAGTTATAAACATATTACCATCTATACATGATCATGGCAAGATAAATTGGGACCAGGCGAGAAAAAAATGGGGGGGTCAGGGATGGGGCAGACGCACCACCCGGAAGCCGATATAGCCGTCGGCATATTGGGGCGGGGCGGACTGGCGGGCGGCGGGGCGCAGGTCCCGGGGCCCGGAGAGCCAGGAGCCGCCCTTGAGGAGGCGTAAGGCCCCGGGCTTGAACGGGCCGCCGGTGGAGAGGGGCACGTAGCGGTCCTGGCACCACTCGGAGACGTTGCCGGCCATATCGTAAAGCCCAAAACTATTGGGGGGAAAGGATCCCACGGGCGCGGAGAACAGAAAGCCGTCCTTGGCGGTTCGATCGTTCCGGAGATTGGCGCGAAAGACCCCTCCGGCGCCGGGGGCTTCGGCCCCCCAGGGGTAGGGTTGGCCCACCAGGCCCCCCCGGGCCGCGGCCTCCCACCGGCTTTCGCTAGGGAGTTCATGGGGCGCCCCGGTAACTTTGGTCAACCACCGGCAGAAGGCCGCGGCGTCGTGCCAGGTGACCCCCCCCACCGGCTGGTTGGGGCCATTGAGGTTTTTGTCCTCCCAGTAGAGTGGCTTATCATGCCCCGTGGCCTTGAGAAACCGGCCGTACTGGGCGTTGGTGATTTCGGTGGCGCTGATATAAAATGGCTTGAGGCTCACCCGGTGGGGCTCCGCCTCATCGGCATAGCGGCCGGGTTCGTCGGCCGGGGAGCCCAGCAGATAAGTACCGCCGGGAATCAGCCGGAAGCGGATACCCTGGGCCTCCAGGGTTTCCTGGGCCTGGGCGGACCAGATGGGCAGCAACAGCCAGCAAAGCAAAAGGAACCGGCATCGCGGTTTTCGTCGGTCAGCTTTGCCGCGACTATATCGAGGCAGCTTTTCAAAACCCTTCATATGGATCATATGTAGCAAGCTGTGAGGCAATTGATAAGTTTCTGGTCAGGGCAGATAGCGAGAGCCTCAAAGACGGGCTTTCTCCTCGGGAGGTCAACTGCTTCTGCTCATCGCCCTTTCTCTATTCGACCCACTGCTTTAATACCGTGTTCCCTTTGAAATGAAACAAACCATCCAGATAACCTATTGATATCTCTCGTAGGGGCGGGTTTCAAACCCGCCCCTACAAAACGAACACGGTATAACATAACCTGTGGATCAGTTTTTGGGAGGCAGGTCAAGGCAGGCTTAGACCTAACTTACCCTAACCTGGTAGCGCACCTCGACTTCAGCATCGGTTGCTTGGCTGGCCAGTTCCCTTACATAGGCGGTGAGATCCATTGTATCCTTTGCCGATCCCCAGAATCCCTCTGCCGATCCCCAGAATATCACCAGGACCTGGCCTTCGGTAGCTGTGACCGTCGCGGTGGGGAATTCCTCTACCAGGGCAGCCTTCACCCGAGCAGCTAAGGCCAGGTCATTGAGCATCTGATGTGACTGCGGGGTGGTTTGAAAGCAGGGAAATTTTACGGCGGTTGCTATTAGCTCCGCGGCATTGTCCACCGTCATGGAACGGATGTTAATCATCTGGTCGTAGAGGTTGGGGTCCCAGGTGTCCACCCCTAAAAGCTGCAAGCTCCACTTGCGCCGATCTTCATCGTCCTTTCGCAGTTTTTTTCGGGCCGCTTCAGCCGACAGGTTATCCCGCCTTATCTCTTCCGCCACCCGGTCTTCCGGGTCGGCAATAATGCGCACCTTGAGTACATGGGGGATACCCTGCAAGAAGAAATGGCCGGCCAATCCGTGGTAGACGACGTTGTCTTTTTGCACTTGGCTCAGCAGGGCGGCGCTGACATAGGCCACATACTTTTCTTTGCCGAAAGTAAACCGCTCGAAAAACGACGGCGCATCTTGGAGGGCCCGAGCCAGCTTGATTTCCGGGATGTTGAATTCTTTGGAGGCCCTCAAGAGAGCCTCCCGGGAAATGCACTCGTAGCCCAATTTCTGTGCCACTTTTTCCGCCACTTCTTTGCCGTGGCTGTAAGAGCCACGGGAGATGATGATGATGGACATTCTTCAACCTCCCAAGTCTTTATTAATGACCTTCCCTTCGACCCTCCCATGGCCTGGGGGCGCCAGGATGGCAGAAGAACTCGGCCCTGGCCTTGTCCCGGAAACCCCTTACATCTTCAAGTCGTCCCGGGTTTTAGCCACCGCCGCGGCGAAGGCATAAAAGGCGGAGCCGGTCTTGAGTAGGGCCACGATCAGATTATACAAAAACAGGCATTTCCCCCAGCAGTGTCCGGTTTGGTTTTTGCATTGAAGGATGCTCGTTATACGTAGTCCAACAGTTCATAAATTCACTAACGCTCTTTTTGCTCCGAGAAGATTACTTCCCCCTCACCCTAACCCTCTCCCCCATTGGGGGAGAGGGAAAAAAGTGGAACCGATTTAATGCCTTATGGTTACTAAACCCAGCGACACCATCTACAGCCTATTTCCCTTCGCATGAACTCAAGATGCCCGGTCCACCGGATAAGCGGGCAAATCCGCGCTGAACTGTTCTCCCCCGGCCGGGAATGTCCAAAATCTTGGGGACCCAGGCCTTTAAATAGTTTTTGTGTTATCATAATTATAGGGAGCGGGTTGCGTTTGAAAAGAGGATGGGGTTAAAGTTCGGGAATAAAGCTCCCTTCAACGAGTTAGAGCGCTTGATCCCTAAGTTTCCCCATAATATTTGGTTATTTAGAGGGTTACCGCCATGCGCGCGTTGTTGATATGCCCCGAATTTCCCCTGTCCTTCTGGAGTTTCCGGAAATCTTGCCGGCTCAGGGGCAACCTGACGGTTAATCCCCCATTAGGTCTGCTGACGGTGGCCGCCTTGCTGCCCTCGGAATGGGAACTGCGTCTGGCTGATCTCAATGCCAGAAGCCTGACGGAGCAAGATTGGCAGTGGGCTGAGCTGATCTTGATATCGGCTATGTACATTCAGCGGGAGGGGTTGTTGGCCCTGGTGAAAGAAGCCAAGCGGCGCGGCAAAACCGTCGTAGCCGGAGGACCCTACCCCACTTCGCTCCCCGAGGCAGCCCTGGAGGCCGGATGTGATTTCGTGGTGCGGGGTGAAGGAGAAAATACCATTCCCTTGCTTCTGGAAGCGATGCAAGCCGGAAAGACCGGAGTGATCGAAACTGACGAGAAGCCTGACATGACTACTTCGCCGATCCCGCGGTTTGATCTGCTGCGGCTGGACGACTATGCGACCTTCTCGATCCAGACTTCCCGGGGATGTCCGTTTGACTGTGAATTTTGCGATGTGGTAAACCTCTTCGGACGCAAACCGCGCCACAAGACTCCGAAGCAGGTCATCGCCGAACTGGAGACTCTCTACCGGCTCGGGGCCGCCGGCAACATGTTCATTTGCGATGACAACTTCATCGGCAGCAAGAAAAAGGCTCACGCCCTTCTGCACGAACTCATGGCCTGGTCTAAAAGCCGGGGAGAACCCTACCGGTTCTTGACCCAGGCCTCGGTGAACCTGGGGCAGGATCAGGAAATGATTGACCTCATGATTGCCGCCAATCTGTGGGAGGTTTTTATCGGGATCGAGTCTCCGGATGAGAATGTGCTGAAAACCAGCCACAAATTTCACAACATCAAGAACCCGCTGGTAGAATCGCTGGACAACCTCAAGCGGAGCGGCATGGAGGTCATCGGCAGTTTCATCATCGGTCTTGATGGGGAAAAGCCCGGGGCCGGCGAGCGCATCTGCTCCTTTATCGAACAGACTGAACTACCCGTGACGATGCTTGGGCTCCTGCAGGCCGCGCCGAATACCCGGCTGTGGCATCGCCTGGAGAAAGAAGGGCGCCTGCGTAAAGATGTGGGGGATGACATGGGGACCTTCTCCGCCCTGAACTATGAACCGGATCGACCGGAAGCCGAGATCATGCAGGAATACGTCGAGGCCTGGGACTACCTATATGAACCATCCCGTTATCTGGCGAGAGTCTACCGCTATTATCTGGCCATGCGGCCGGTTTGCCGGAATAAGGCGTTGGCGTCAGGGGCCCCTTTGCGCCGAGACCACGTCCCCTCCCAAACTATGACGTGGGCTTGGAGATTAAACCAGATCCGGTCTTTTTTCAAAATTCTCTGGTGGCAAGGGATCCGGCCGCCGTACCGGCGTCAGTTCTGGACCCAGTTGCTCGGGATATGGCGGCAAAACCCGACACGGTTAAGGCAATATCTCGTGACCTGCGTCGAGGGAGAGGACCTTTTCGACATGAGACAGATGGTGCGGGAAAAGGTCACAGCCCTCATCAAGGAGCGGCAATTACCGGTTTCTGCGGCGGCCCCCCGCCGTGCCTCGGCGAGCCAATGAAGGTGATGGACCGGCGCCGAAGCGCCACCCCACAAAGCCCAGAATCTTCAGAGCCTGCCCGATGCCGGGGATCATGGCGGGCAAGTCCAGCATCAACCCTCCCAACCAGGAAAGCTGAGTCTGGTCCTCAATGAGCCGGCGGGCCCGCTGTTCCACCGACTCTTCGGGGAAGCGGGCGTTGATGTCGGCCACCGCTTTGCGGATACGGTTTTCACGCAACCGCAGGGAAAACATAGAAGAAAGGGGCTATGCACTTTACTGCCCTACCCGCTATATCTAGTATTTGGGTATGGGAGATTATCCCCAAACGATTAATGAATTGGAATTATTTTTGGCTAAAAGCTAAACCGCTTATTGCCTTAGCTCCGAAAAGGTAACGGTTTGAGCATTAAGACACGCCGTGATCATCCGGTTAAACATTTGGGGTTCCCAGAAGCGTCGATTGAAGCGGTAGCAAAATTCCGCCAGAT
>VGSJ01000066.1 GCA_016875015.1 Deltaproteobacteria bacterium
GGTATGATTCCCGCAGCAAATATCGGCGATAGGTCTTGCTCCCCTGGGTGGAATAAGCGGCATCGATATACATAGTGAGTACGATACTATTTTAAACTAATTTGAATGTCAAGCTTTTTATCTAATTTATCTATTAGATTAGTGGCTACATATTTTACCAAAAAACACAATATATCAATTATATTCAATCTGTTATATGATTTTGGGTCTGGAACATCCGTTAAAAAGTCCCGCGAATGACTCCCGCGACAGCAAAAAAGAAGAAAAAAAGAAGGGGTTAACCATAACGGCTAACCCCTTGATTCCCTTCTGGTAGTCCCAACGGGACTATTTCCTGTAATTACTGGCATCTACATGCCTAATAATTTCAGGGGCTTGAACAGAGACCCTTGTGGCTATAGACCCCTTTAATGGGGAAAATTTCCCCATAGAACATGCATCCCAGAACCTCCAGAATAAAAGTAGGACCCACAATTTATTTCTCCACTCGCCCCATACTCAAACCTGGAGGGTGCGGGTTCGAATCCTACCCCCTTAGCCAGTTAAGGGGATGTTTTATTTATATATTGTGCGCAAGAAGGGGCATAAAAGTGTAGCCCTGGAGTAGCCCCAATTCTTAACCCCGCCTCACTGAGATTATTCCGATTGACTATCCCCGCCTTTTCGCCCTAAAGTGCTACCCATGAAAAGTGTGGAGAATATTGCTTCATAGAGGATCGATCCTGAATGCACTTTACTCGCTGAATCCTTAAAAATAGCGCTTACAGGTAAAGATAGCGCCGTCCCCGCAGACCAAAGAGATGGCAAACGAAGCCGACACATGCCGCAAATACGTCCTTCCCAAGCTCATCGACTCTGGGTGGGATAACGATCCCCATTCTTTCACTGAACAGAGGACCTTTACCGACGGCAGGATCGTGGTTTCCGGCGGGAAAGTCCACCGCCGTCCCCAAAAGCGGGCCGACTATCTGCTGCGCTACACCCGAGATTTCCCCATCGCCGTCATCGAGGCCAAGGCAGAATACAAATCACCGGGGACCGGGCTGCAACAGGCTAAGGATTACGCCGAAATTCTGGGGTTAAAGTTCGCTTACGCTACCAATGGGCACGGCATCATCGAGTTCGACTATCTGACCGGGCTGGAGCAGGAGATCACCCAGTTTCCCGCCCCATCCGAACTTTGGGAACGCCTCGCCACTTCCCAGGGCCTGGATGAAGGCAAGAAGACCCGCCTCCTCACCCCGTTCAATCACCTCTCCGGCAAGAGTCCTCGCTACTACCAGGAGATCGCCATCAACCGGGCGGTCCAGGCCATCCTGCAAGGCAAGAAGCGCATCCTCCTCACCATGGCGACTGGCACTGGCAAGACCGTGGTTGCTTTCCAAATCTGCTGGAAACTCTGGTCGGCCAGGTGGAATCGCACCGGCGAATACCGCCGCCCCAAAATCCTTTACCTCGCCGACCGCAACATTCTCATCGATGACCCCAAAGACAAAATCTTCGCCCCCTTCGGCGAGGCCCGCCACAAGATCGAAAACGGCGTCGCCGTCAAGAGCCGGGAGATGTATTTCGCCATCTACCAGGCCATCGCCAAGGATGAGCGCCGCCCCGGACTCTATCGGGAATATGCCCCTGACTTCTTCGACCTGATCATCGTGGACGAGTGCCACCGGGGGAGCGCCAAGGATGAGAGCAACTGGCGGGAGATTCTCGAATATTTCCACCCTGCCTATCAGTTGGGCATGACCGCCACGCCTCTTCGCAACGACAACATCGACACCTATCAATACTTCGGCAACCCCGTCTATATTTACAGCTTGCGCCAGGGCATTGAGGACGGGTTTCTGGCCCCCTATCGGGTGCATCGAGTCATCACCACCGTTGACGCCGCCGGCTGGCGCCCCGACGCCGGGGAACTGGACCGCTATGGCCGGGAGATACCCGATGGTGAATATACCACCAAGGACTTTGAGCGGATCATCGCTTTGAAGGCCCGCACCCAGGCTATCGCCCGGCACCTCACCGGCTTCCTCAAGAAAACCGACCGCTTTGCCAAGACCATGGTGTTCTGTGTGGATCAAGAGCACGCCGATGAGATGCGCCGCACCCTGAACAACCTCAATGCCGATCTGGTGCAGCAGAATTCGGATTATGTCTGTCGGGTGACCGCCGAGGAAGGTCCCATTGGCCGGGGTCACCTCAGCCGTTTCCAGGAGTTGGAAACCCTCACACCGGTGATCCTGACCACTTCGCAGCTTTTAACTACCGGGGTGGACGCCCCCACCTGCAAAAACATCGTCCTGGCCCGAGTGGTCGGGTCCATGACCGAGTTCAAGCAGATCATCGGGAGAGGAACTCGGGTGCGTGATGATTACGGCAAGTATTATTTCAGCATCTTGGACTACACCGGCGCAGCTACCCGCCACTTTGCCGACCCCGACTTTGACGGCGAACCGGCCTTGATTATCGAACAGGAGATCGATGAGAACGGCCAAGTCACCGAGGAAGAGATTGTTTCTCCTGAGGAACCTTCTGATGCAGGGGGAGAGATCATCGAGACCGAGCCTCCTGAAATCATCGACCATCCACCCCATGAACCCCGCAAGTTTTACGTGAACGGCGGGTTTTTCGAGATTGCCGCCCACCTGGTCTATGAACTGGACGGCGACGGCAAGAAACTACGGGTGGTGAAATACACCGACTACACCGCCGAGCGGGTGCGGACCCTGTACCCAAATGCGGCGGCCTTGCGGGAGCAGTGGGCCGATCCCGAGCAGCGCACCCTTATCGTGGAGTCCCTGGCCGAACGGGGCATCGATTTCAAGGAGTTGGCCGAAGCCACCGGACAACCAGATGCCGACCCTTTCGACCTCCTCTGTCACGTGGCTTACAACGCCCCCCTGCGCACCCGGCGGGAGCGGGCTGACCGGCTGCGCCTGGACAAGAGAGACTTTTTCGACCGATATGGCGCCGAGGCCAAGGCAATCCTGCACGAACTCCTGGAAATATATGCTGACCATGGACCGGCACAGTTTTCCATCCCCGACGTTTTGAAAGTGCCGCCTATTTCCACCCATGGCAACGTCATGGAGATTGCCGCCTGCTTCGGTGGCCCGGAGTCGCTCCGAGAAGCGGTCCATCAGCTGCAAACTCTGCTGTATGCGGCATAAGGAAATGTAATTATGGCTCGCAGTTTCAAACCCGATAAACCCGTTTCCACCGCCCAATCCCTGGCCAGCATCATCAAATCCGCTCGGGATATCATGCGCAAGGACAAGGGGCTCAATGGCGACCTGGACCGGCTGCCCATGCTCACCTGGGTCATGTTCCTGAAATTCCTGGACGACATGGAGAGGGAGCGGGAAATGGAGGCAGTCATGGCCGGAAAGCGTTTTCGGCCCGCCGTTGAGGCCCCCTATCGCTGGCGGGATTGGGCCGCCAAAGACGATGGTATCACCGGGGATGAACTCATCGCCTTCATCAACCAGGACGAAGCCATGCGGCCTGATGGGACCAGAGGCCCCGGCCTGTTCGCCTATCTGCGCAACCTCCAGAGCAGCAATGGCGGCGACCGCCGGGACACCATCGCCCGGGTGTTCAGCGGCGTCATCAACCGCATGGTCAGCGGCTATTTGCTCCGGGATGTGATTAATAAGCTCAACGGCATCCACTTCACCTCCAGTGATGAAATCCACACCCTGGGGCATCTCTATGAGTCCATGCTCCGGGAGATGCGGGACGCCGCCGGCGACTCGGGGGAGTTCTACACCCCCCGGCCCGTGGTGCAGTTCATGGTGGCGGTTACTGATCCCCGCCTGGGGGAGACCGTCCTGGACCCCGCCTGCGGCACGGGGGGGTTCCTGGTGGAGGCGTTCAGCCATCTTCAGAAACAGTGCCGGAGTGTGGAACAGCGGCGCACCTTGCAGCAGAAAAGCATCCTGGGCGGTGAAGCTAAGCCCTTGCCTTACCTTTTGGCTCAGATGAACCTTCTACTGCATGGGCTTGAATATCCTCAAATCGATCCTGAAAATAGCCTGCGCTTTCCTTTGAGAGAAATCGGCGACAAGGACCGGGTGGACGTGATCCTCACCAATCCTCCCTTCGGCGGCGAGGAAGAGCGGGGCATCCTGGGGAACTTCCCCGACGACAAGCAGACGGCGGAAACCACCCTGCTATTCTTGCAGCTCATCATGCGCAAACTCCGGCGGCCCCCCAAGCCGGGCCGGGCTGGGGTGGTGGTGCCCAACGGCACGCTCTTTGGCGATGGAGTCTCAGCCCGCATCAAGGAGGAGTTGCTCCAAAGTTTCAATCTCCATACCATCGTGCGCCTGCCCAACGGGGTCTTTGCCCCTTACACCGGTATCCCCACCAACCTCCTGTTTTTCGACCGCTCCGTCCCTACCCGGGAAATCTGGTACTATGAGCAGCCCCTGCCCGAAGGCCGGAAAAACTACACCAAAACCAAGCCCATGCAATATGAGGAGTTCGCCGGCTGCCTGGCCTGGTGGGGAAACCGGCAGGAGAACGACCAGGCCTGGCGGGTCCAGGTGGAGGACGTGCTCAAGTATGATGGGAGCGGGGCGCTGCTTTCCGTCAATCTGGACGTGAAGAACCCCAATGCCGCTGAGGACCTGGAGCACCTGCCGCCGGAAAAGCTGGTGGAGGAGATTTTCCTGAAAGAGCAACGGATTTTTGCGATAATGGAAGAAATCAAGGCCATCCTGCAAAGCCAACCTTAAGCTGGGAGCACCGGTCATGAATCCCAAGATCGACGAGTTGCTGGAGAAGGTGAAGACCATCGCCCAGACCCCCTATGGGGAAATGCTGGGGAAGATTGTTGACCGCGTCTTTGAGCGGGTGGAAGAGGAATACGACCTCGAGCCCCTGTCGCCGGAATGCCTCCAGGCCCTGGACGAAGTGGAGGCGGCCTGCAAGCGGGGCGACTACAGCCAGTTCATCTCCTGGGAAGATTTTAAAAAGAACCACGACCTATGAGCTACCGGCTGGAGGTAAAACCACTGGCTGACAAGCAGGCCCAGCCTTTGGACCGCAAGACCTTGAAGCGTCTGCAAAAGCGTATGGAGGAACTGGCCAGGGACCCCTTTGACCCCCGCCTCTCCAAGCCGGTGACCATGTCTCTGGGCCGGCGCACCTCCAGGGTGGGGGACTGGCGCATCATCTATTACCTGGACGAACTCCGCCGCACCCTGGTCATCGCCGCCATCTGTCCCCGGGACAAGGCGTATGATAAGGTCTGAAGCCGCTATGGACCCCATCATCCGGAAGTGCAAAGAGATTTTAGAGCAGCATTATGGGGACCGGTTTGCGGGTCTCATCCTCTATGGCTCCCAGGCGCGGGGCCAGGCTGAACCGGGGAGCGACATCGATTTGCTGGTTTTGCTCCACGGCCCCTTCGATTATTTTCAGGAAATCTGGAACCTGGCCGAGTTGCTCTATCCCTTGCAGTTGGAAGCGGACCGGCTGATTTCGGTCAAGCCGGCCGCGGTGGAAGACTTTCAGGCCGGCATTTTGCAACGTTATCGCCGCGCCCGGCGGGAAGGGATACAGATTTGAATCACCCCTGGCCGGCCGTTCCCTTGGGGGAAGTGTTAAAGCACCGCAAGGAGTTCATCACCATTGATGATTCCCAGGAATATAAGCGGTGTCGCATTCAACTCCATGCCAAGGGGATAGTTCTCCGGGACATTATCGAGGGAGCGAGGATCAAGACCAAAGAACAACAGGTTTGCCGGGCGGGAGAATTTCTCGTGGCCGAAATTGACGCCAAAGTGGGGGGGTTTGGTCTCGTCCCGGAAGACTTAAACGAGGCCATCGTCAGCAGCCACTACTTCCTTTTTGAGATCAATCAAGAGGCGCTGGATAAGGGGTTCTTGGATTATTATATTCGGACCCCCACTTTCCGGGACCAGGTAAGCGCCCGAGGCACGACCAACTACGCCGCCATTCGCCCCCGCCAGGTATTGGAATATTTGATCCCCCTCCCGCCGCTTCCCGAGCAACGGCGCATCGTGGCCAAGATCGAGGAACTGGCCGCCAAGACCAAAGAGGCAAATAAGCTCAGAAATCAGGCAATAATAAGTGCTGATAAGTTAATAGGGTCAGAGATATGCCATATATTTTCAAAAATGACGGAAGCTCATTGGAAAGGAGGATGCCTTGGTGACTACGTATTAAATGATTGTTATGGAACCTCGGAAAAGACAATCGATAATCCTTCTGGAACCCCAATCCTGCGGATGGGCAACATTCAAGGAGGACGACTCGTTACATCAGATTTAAAATATATTTATATCTCTGATAAGGACCGGGAAAAGCTAATACTTAAATCAGGTGACATATTGGTTAATAGAACAAATAGTGCAGAACTTGTTGGGAAATGTGCGGTTTTCAATCTTGATAGCGAATATGGTTTTGCGTCTTATTTAATTCGCCTCCGGCTTGATCTTAATCGGGCAAATCCTTATTTGGTTGCTCTTTATATAAATTCCCCCATTGGCCGAGATTATATGTTTCGTGAGCGAAAGCAAATGACTGGCCAGGCCAACGTAAACGCCAAGAAACTGAAATCACTTCCCATGCCTCTTCCGCCATTAGACGAACAACGCCGCATCGTGGCCTACCTGGACGGCCTCCAGGCCCGGGTGGACGCCCTGAAAAAGCTCCAGGCCCAAACCGCCGCCGAACTGGACGCTCTCCTCCCCGCCATCCTGGACCGGGCCTTCAAAGGGGAGTTGTGAGGGGCCTTGTTACCTTGACGCTATCCTGATAAAATTTATGCAGTTATAAACTGCACCGATAAAATTTCCAGAGGAAGCCGATGATGAAATACCAGGTGGTTTTGCAAAAGACGGAAGAGGGTTACAGCGTCTTTTGTCCAGGTCTGCCCGGCTGCTGGTCCCAGGGGGAAACCGAGCAGGAAGCCCTGGAAAATATCCATGACGCCATTCAGGAGTATCTGGCGGCCATCGCCGACACCTTCATGGGCGCCGACGTCCGGCAGGTCGAGATCGCCGTCTAAGTATGCCCAAGATACCCGGGATACCTCATTTAGCCGCGATTCGCGCCTTGGAAAAAGCCGGATTCCGGGTAGTGCGCCAGGGTAAAAAGCATGTGGTCATGTCCGATGGCAGGCGCTTCCTCACCATACCCCGGGCCAACCCCATCAACGCCTATACCATGGGCGGCATTGCCCGGGACGCGGGCTTAACCGTGGAAGAATTTCGTCAGCTCCTTTAACCCCTGATCAGTTCACCTTTTTCAAGATCGATTAAGACGCTGGCATCAACTATACAAAGCCTCGGGGTCACAGCCATGCCGCGTTGCCTCTTCCTTCCAGAACTCGGCCAGTGGCCGACCCAACAATTCCGAGGCTCGAGATCTGGTAATAAGGTCCTCCGCCAGGGCTTTCATCACCAGGCGCTTCATGCGTTCGGGCTCTTCCGCCGGGAGAGGTTCACCCCATTCTTTCTGGTGCCACCCGCGCTGACGAAAAGTCCGAAATAAATTGGCATACACATACTCGTTGATAATCCCCAGGTCTTTAGCCCGATAAATCCAAGCCTGCATGCTCATCCCGTACTTATGTTTCAACAAATGAAGCTCAAGATGATTTAGCCTGTTTCGCCTTAAACCCAATTCTCGTCTTGCAGCCTCGGCTGGGACAAGGAAAGCTCCTGCGAAGCGGTGTGCTGCTTTTTCCGCACCAACAGGTTCTTGCACCTTTAACATATGCCCCAATTCATGAGCCAGATTAAAGCGGCGTCGGTCGCCAGGGAGGTCTCGTTTTATTGCTATTACAGGCCACTCGTTGTCAAACCGCAAGGTAAGGGCATCAAAGCCTTCCTGGCCATCGACCAAGCCCACCTTTAAGCCGCGCTCTTCCAGAACTTCAGAAAGGTTTTCAATGGGGCCTTCTCCCAAACCCCACTCCTGGCGCAGGGCCTCCGCCACGCCTTCCACATCTTCGATAGAAGCAATTATGCCGGAGAAACACACAGGCATTTGAAAGACGGGTGGTTTCTCAAACAGGATGCTCTCCACCTCCAGATATCGTTCCAACCAATCCTGAACTTCACCAAGAACCATTCTTTTGCTTTTGGCCGAAAGAGATTTTTTCTTCCGGAAAGAGGGTTGGCTCAACATTATCTTTGTAGGACGGAAAAAAAATTCTGGTTTGACCCCCAGAACACCGGCCAATTTAACCAGTGCCGCGGATCCGGGAACTGCCAAGCCCCGTTCATACTTGGATATTGCCATGGGGCTGACTTCCACGAGCTCCGCCAGGTTGCGCAGACTCAACCCTGCTCTGGCTCTGGCCATTTTAAGCCGCTCTCCCATGGACACGTCTCTCACCTCCTTTTTTGGTTTACATTTTAGCATTAAAAATTGATTTGTAAACCATTTTTCCTGGAAAAAATTAGGATGGTTCATCCCCTACCTAAGAGCGGCACTTTCCCCAAAACTGGTTAGCCGTCTCTGCCTTAGCCTTTCCTGACAAGACCGCTCCCCCGAAAACTTAAATCAAAAGGGCCGCATAGCGGCCCACAATCTTTTTCCACGCATGCCAGATAGGGCTCACTGATTCTTAAGGTCGGGTAAGGAGGTCCCATTACTGAGACCCCCTCCCCTAAGAACCGTACGTGCGAGTTTCCCCGCATACGGCTCAAGCCTTTCAACACCCCCTTATGGTTGGTCGGGGGCAGCCACACGCTTACGGTCTTGGTTATGCAACTGCCGGTGGCAGTTAGGATGCAAAAGCTGAAGGTTTGACAGGGTTTCTTTTCCACCATGAAGCTTCGGGATAACGCGGTGCATATGCCACCCCGCTTCTAACGTGAAGGCCGACGCCATCTCCGGCATAACTCAGAACCGCGCCCAGACGATCTCCAGAATCCTTCAGGAACAGGAGGAAATGGAAGCCACCATCATCGAACTGGAATCCCTCCTGGGCGGCCACCGCGTCCCCAAGCAAACCATCCCAGCCCTGGTGAAACTATTCGGTTCTGATGCCCCGGCCCGGATTCGCCGGGACCCTTATCTATTGACGGACCTCCGGGGCATTGGGTTCATCAGCGCGGACCGGGTGGCCCTGGGGATCGGTTTTGATCGTCAGGGCCGGGCCCGACTCAAGGCCGCCACCTTGCACGCACTGCAAGATATGGCCGACACCCGGGGCCACACCTGCCTCCCCCTGGATAAGCTTGAAGACTGCCTGCAGAAGCTCATCGGTCTCCCTTCCGACGGGGTGGCCCTGGAACTCTCCCAAACCGGCCATGTCACCCTGCAGGATGAGATGATCGCCCTGGCGGACCTGGCCCGGGATGAGAAGTACGTCGCCGGCTCAGTGCAGATGCTCCTGGGGGCCGACATCCCGGTGGGTTTCAAACTGTTGGTCGATGGATTGGCCGATGACCAGAAAGCCGCGGTCCGCCGGGTGCTGGATCACCAGGTGTTCATCCTCACCGGGGGGCCGGGCACCGGTAAGACCTTTACGTTGAGGCGGATAGTCGACGGTTTCGCCGCCCAGGATTATCGTATTCTCCTGGCCGCCCCCACCGGCAAGGCCGCCAAGCGGATGAGCGAGATGATCGGCCGGGAGGCCTCAACCATTCACCGGATGCTGGGCCCGGAGCCGTATGAGGTCAATGGCGAGGTCAGGTTCAGCTTCCACTATGGAGAAATCTCCCCCTTGCCAGCCGACCTGGTGGTGGTGGATGAATTTTCCATGGTGGACGTCTCCCTGGCCGCCAGTCTATTTCGGGCTGTGGCCCCGGGGACCCGGCTGCTCATCGTCGGTGATCACTACCAGCTCCCGTCCGTGGGGCCGGGTTCGGTGCTCCGGGATCTCCTGGCGGCCGGCGTTCCTTCCTGCGAACTCACCGAGATCAAACGAAACACCGGCGACATCGTCCTGGCCTGCCATGCCATCAAAGAAGGCCTGCCGGTTATGCCTTCGCCGCAATTGGCCCCGGATGAGGGATTGAACTTCCGCCACATCGAAGAATCGGACCCTCATCAGATCCAGGAGATCATCCGGGAGGTCGTCACCGTGCGGATGCCCCAGCGGGGGTATGATCCCATCTGGGACGTCCAGGTCATCTCCCCGATGAACGAAAAGACCCTGCTCTCTTGCCTGCACATTAACGAAATACTGCAAGTCGCTCTCAACCCCATGGGTAAGGAAGTCAAGGGCACTCCTTTCCGGCTGGGCGACAAGGTGATCCAGCGCAAAAACGAATACTTTGAGACTGGTGACCTCATCGAGAAGACAGATAAGTTTTCGGGGGAAACCTACGAGGCGCCAAAGATGGCGACGTTCCTGGTAAATGGCGAGCTGGGTGCTTTGAAATTCTATGACGACAAAGAGAGGCGAATCGGGAAACGCATCATCGAGCCCACCTACAAACTGCACGTTGAATTTCAATATCCCCAACGCCTGATAAAAATCTTGGCGAAGGACCACCACCTGGCCCTGGCCTACTGCCTGACCGTGCACAAAATGCAAGGCAGCGAGGCCCCGGTGATCATCATCCCGGCGCACAATTCCTTCGGTGCCTTCTTCAACCGCGAACTCATATACACCGCCATCAGTAGGGCTCGGGACATCTGCATCACCGTGGGCCAATGGGGGGCCCTGGAGGCGGCCGTGGGCCGGATAGGGAATAATCGGCGAATTACCAGATTGACTGAACTCATTCGGAGCGGGGGATAAAATTGACCAACAGCGTCAAAGATAGTGAGACCTATCTTTATACCCCCTTGAAAGCGTTGACCGGCAAGGCTCCCAAGAAACCATTTGGCTTGGTCTCTAATGCCCCGGATTTCTTAAAAAGTGACGAGGATGCTGGGGGGATTTTTTCGAAATGACCCAAACGGCAGGCAAGGTGAGTCCCCGTTATATCCGGCCCAAACAAATTCCTGAAATGTTTGGTATCTCCGAGCGGGAGATCAGGCATTTGATGATGCGGGGGACTTTAAGAGAAGGATTGCATTGGTTCAAGAAGAGCAGTAGAATGGTCCTGCTCTCTGTTCAAGCCCTTGAGGATTGGATCAAGGAGGGCTAATGGCATCCATCCGGATCATCAAGGGCCGTTTATACTATGTCTTTTACTATAAGGGGGTGAAATGCACTGAAAAAACAAGCCTTGAAGCTGCGAAAGAAAATGTCAAAAGGGCCGAGAAATTTACCAACTTAATCCAGGCGGAAATTGACAACGGCATCTTCCAGTATGAAAAACATTTCCCGCACGGCGCCAAAATTGCCCTGTTCACTTCAAAAAAGGAGGATCTTCCCTTCAACCAATATTTTGCCGATTGGATGGAGGGCAAGGTACTCAAAGAGACCACCAGGCGCAATTGGACCAGTGCCTTCTGGAAGCATCTCTACCCCTTCTTTAAGGACCGGGTGATTTCCACCATCACCAGGGCGGATGTCCGCCGATTCCAACGGAGTCTGACGGAGAAGGGGCTGGAACCCAGCACGATAAACGATAAACCCATGAAGGTGCTGCGGATGATGCTTAATCAGGCTTATGTTGACGAAATCATCCCCAAGAACCCGGCGCTGGCGGTAAAGCGCCTGCCCCAGGGGATGACCGATGTCGACCCCTTCAACTTAGAGGAGCGGGATGCCGTTATCGAAGGGTTCCAGCGTTATGCCTCCCTCTATGCTCCCTATGTAGTCTGCGGATTTTGGACCGGCTGGCGGCCCAATGAGGCGTGCGCCCTGAAGTGGAGCCGGGTTGATTTCCAGCAGGGGAAGATTCTGATCCGGGAAGGCCGGGTACTGGGGCAAACTGGGATTCCCAAATCCAGCGGTAGTCTCCGAGACATCGACGTGCTGGACCCGGTGCACCAGGCGCTCCTGGCCCAGAAGGCCGTTAGCTGGATGGTAGGGACTTATGTGTTTCTGGACCGGAAACAGAAGCCCCTGAATCAGGAAATCTTCCGGCAGAAGATATGGGAGCCAATGTTAAAACGCCTGAATGTTCGCTACCGCCCACCCTATCAGATGCGGCACACCTTTGCGACCCTGGCGATTTCCGCCGGGGAGAACGTCAACTGGGTGGCCCGCATGTTGGGACACAAAAGCCCGGTGGTCACCCTGGAAAAGTATAACAGATACATTCCGAATCTGACCCGGGCCGACGGCAAAGCGCTTTTAGGGATGGGGAAAATGGGGAAACGTTTCCCCATGGAAGAAATATTTAGTCAGGAAAATCATTAAGTTAAGGCTGCGGTTGGTAGTCCCAACGGGAATCGAACCCGTGTCTCCGCCGTGAGAGGGCGGTGTCCTAGGCCCCTAGACGATGGGACCGCGCCTGTTTTTATATCGCAGCGATCAGATGGTGTCAAGAGGATGCGCCGGGGCGGACCCGGCAAAAGGTGGCTTTCCGCCTTTAGTCGCCAGGGTCGGCCTCGGTTTTACCCTCCAGCCCGGTGCAGTCTCGCAACGATCCCGTTCCGGACAGCCAGGCCTCGGCCCGATTCAGGTCCCGGGGAGTATTGAGGTTAAAAAAACTCCGGCCTTCGGGGTCCAGGGCGAGCACCTCCGTCTCTGATAAAATCTGGGGTTGGCAAGCCTCCAGGAAACGGGTGGGGCGGCGGTCGGCCCGGAGGAAAGCTTGTAAGGCGGGCAACAGGCGGACGGCATAGACCCCGGGAAACGGCTCCAGACCCCTGGGGGACCGGCAAACCACCGCCGGGCGGGAGGTGCGGCTGGCCCGGGTCGCCAGTTCGGCCAGGAGGGCCGGGGCCAGGAAAGGGTTGTCCACCGCCGCGGCCAGCACCCAGGGGGTTCTGGCAAAGAAGAGCGCGGTGAGGAGGCCGCCGGCCGGTCCCTGAAAAGGCCGCAAATCCGTCATGAGGGGAAGGCCGAAGGCCAGGTGGACCAGGGGCTGGTTGGTGATGAGCCAGCAGCTCGCGACCAGGGGGGCCAGGGCCTCGTTCACCCAAAGGGCCAGAGGCTTCCCGCCCAGTTGCCGCGCCGCCTTGTCCTGCCCCAGCCGCCGGCTGAATCCCCCGGCCAGGATGGCTCCGGTGAGATGCGGCAAGCCTGGCTTGACGCCCTGCTGCCTTGCCGGCATCACCGGCATCCGAGTTGATCCTGGATAAACCGGCCGATTTCCGCCACCTGGCGGGGGTTAAACACCGGCAGGTGGGTAGGCAGCGGACGAGGGCTGACCCAGGCGACCAGGCGGGGATAGTCCGGGAGCTTTGATGCGGCATCCAAAGGCGCCAGGCCCACCTTGGGCAGTTCGCTGGTTTTATACCCTTCCACCAGGATGAGGTCGGCGGCCTGGGCCAATTCGGCCAGAATCATTTGCAGCGGCGGCTCTCCGGGGCCAGAACGGGTGATCTGTATCAGGCCCGGGGCTGCCAGGGCCACCAGCCACCCCCCGGCCTGGCGGTAGCGCCAGGTGTCTTTGCCCTCATCCCCTAGCTGCTGATGGTGGGAGTGTTTCAGGACTGCGGGCCTAAGCCCCTGGGCGGTAAACCACTCCAGCAACCGGCAGATGAGATCGGTCTTACCGGAATTGGATGGCCCCACAATGGCAATGGCTTTATTCCTCAGTGCGGGGGAAGTGGGGGCGGATGGCGCGGCAGGAGGAGAGGCTATCAAGGTTCAGAAGTGTATTGTTCCAGGATTTTTTCTCTTTTGACATTGCGGTTGAGATAGATGGCGCACCGGGAGCACGGCCCCTCGCAGAGCGTACCCCGATACTCCCGCACTTCATAACAGGGTCGCCAGGGGAGCTGAAACGCCGGGCATTCCTCTTTCTTGTCGCAATCGTAAATATTCCAACAGGGGGCCAGCACCATCAGGTTGCGCAGGCAGGCCAGCGTAAAACCCCGGTCATGGATCAAACGGTTGATCTGGCCGATCTGGCCCACATCAAATTTGGAATAGAGCCGGTTGTTGGTGTTCTTCTCCCGTAACGGCTTGAGGAACCCTTCTTTTTCGTATTCCCGGATGCGTTTTTGGGAAAGGTTCACCACCCGGGAGACCTCGTTGATTAAAAAGAGTTCTCCTCCGTCCCCTTCGCACCGGGTATATTTAGTTTTTCCTCGGGCCATAAGTCTTTATACAAGAAACTTAGTATAAGCAATTTTACATAACTATGCCTGTTTATACAAGTAAAAATTCATGGGGCTTAAGCGCCGGCTCCGCCGAAACTGATGCGGCCATCCCTTATATTCAGTGTTCCTCTAAAATTTTCGCCACCTCTTCCCGGATGCGCTCCGGGATGAGCGCCCCGGCGAACCGCCCCTGGTCGTTGATGTACACCAGGGGGGCGGGGTAGGACTTTGAGTTCAGCAGCGCGGTTTGGGGGAGACTCGGTCCCCGGGGGTCGGTGAGCACATTGACATACGACACCTGCACCTTCCCGGGGAAGGCGGCGTTTAGGGTCAGGGCCAGGGCTTTGGCCTGCAGCTCCAGGCTGACCCCGACCAGGGGGTCGTCGGGTTCGCCGTGGTTGTGGTGGCCGCCGCAGCCGCAGCCGCAACTGGAAGATTTCACCGCGGGGGCGTCATAAATCACTACCTGCACTGTGTCCGGGTTCATAGCACACTTCCTCGCCAGTTGGGGGTTGCGAGACTGTCTGATACCAATCTGCGCTCAAAAAGGCAATTTCCCTCCCTTCAAGGGTGCGTCTCACGCACCAAGAATGGTGCGTGAGACGCTACAGATTTTAGTGCCCTGGAAAACCATTCTCCGGATCTGAACATGCTTTTCTGCGAGCAACCTGGTCTGAGTTCCCCAGCCGGGCGCTGCGGCCCCACGATCGAGGGGAGACCGCCGGCCAGAGCCCAGGGGTTTTTCTTAAGCTGAGTTTTTCAGAGGCCTTGCGCCAGTCCCCCGGACAAGCGACTCCGCATAAATCTCCACTGCATGTTTTATCTGGACCCGCATCCCGGCCTGGGACAGCAGGTCGGTGATCTGGAGCATGCAGGCGGGACAGCCGGTGGCCACCACCCGGCACTGCGATGCCGCGATGTGATCCAGCTTGCGTTTGCCGATGGCCGCGGAGGCCTCGTAGTGCTGGAGAGTGAAGCTGCCGCCGCAGCCGCAGCACCAGTCGGACTCGGGCATCTCCGTGAGGATGTAAGCGGGGTTGGCCTTAAGCAGGGCCCGGGGCTGGGCCGCCACCCCCAGCGATTTTTTCAGGTGGCAGGGATCGTGATAGGTAACGGTGATCCTGCCGTCCTCCGGGCCAACGGCGGCGGGCGCCACCCCCACCTTATCCACCAGGAACTGGCTGATGTCCAGAGTTCTGGCCGCCAGGGCCTGGAGGCGCTCCCGGGTTGCCGGCGCGGCCTCGGCCATCATGAGGGGCCACAGCTGTTTGATGGTGGAACTGCAGGTGGCGCAGGCGGTGACCAGATAATCGCAGGGCGCGGCGGGATCGTCCAGAAGTTTCAGGTTGTGGCGCACCAGCTGCCGGAAGGTCTGGGTATCGCCGCCGGACAGGGCCGGAATGCCGCAGCAGCCCTGGCCGGCGGGAAGACGGACCCCCACCCCGTGGTGGTCTAGAACCTCGAGCACCGCGTCGCCCACCTGGGGATAGAGCTTGTCGATGAAGCAGCCCGCGAATAAGGCGACCTTGAGGTTTGAGGCCCCGGGAGAAGTATCCCGCCGGGGGACCTTAACGTGCCAGGGGGTGGGCGCCAGGGGTTTGAAGTGCCGGTGGGACAGAAGCGGCGACATGAACCGGGCGCAGGAGGAGCCCAGGAGGTCGTCCACCGGCTTGACAAAAATCCCCTGGAACCTGGCGCCCCAGGCCATGATGCGGTTGAACCAGTCCGGTTTGCCGAGGAGCCCCCGGAAGACGGCTTTTTTCACCGGGGACAGTCCCAGGTAGCCCGCCAGGATGGCCCGGGCCTTGATGAAGATATCCAGGACCTTGACGCCGCTGGGACAGTTGGCGGCGCAGGAGCCGCACAGCAGGCAGCGGCTCAGATGGTTCTGGACCCCCTGGGGGTTCGTGAGGATTTCCTGGGCCAGGCCGGAAAGGAGGGCCAGCTTGCCCCGGGCCACGTCGGCCTCCCGCCCGGTTACGGCGAACAGGGGGCACACCGCCTGGCACAGGCCGCAGCGCATGCAACTCACCAGTTGGCCTTCCAGTTCCTGCATGAGCCGGGCCAGCTCCTTGAGGCTGGACATGGTGATTCTCCTAAGAGCGGTCAGCTTTTAGCTTTTATGCTTATTGCCATTGCTCCTAAAATAAGCTATAATTTACCAAAATAATTAGCTAAATGGAGCAAATATTGTGCAACAAGAAAACCTGAGCCTCCTGGCATTTCAAAAAAAATTTAGGACCGAAAAAGC
>VGSJ01000067.1 GCA_016875015.1 Deltaproteobacteria bacterium
AAGTTAACCGGCAGCGATTCTTTGGAGAAGTTCCAGCAGACCCAATACAAGATTCTGCAAAGCCAATCCCTGGCTCAGCGGGTCATCAATGCCTTGAATCTGAAGGATCATGCCGACTTCAAATCCATCCGGGAAAAGGACCCGGATAAAAGCGAGACCGAAATCGAAAATTTGATGATCGAAAGGTTCTTGAAGAAACTGGAGGTCACCCCGGTTCGCAATTCCTTCCTGGCGGAAGTTTCCTTTCAATCTCCCGACAAGGCCATGGCTCAAAAGGTAGTTAATGCTGTCGCCGACGAGTATATGTATCTCTCCATCGACCGGCGCAACGAGTCTTTCGCCCTGGTAAGAAAATGGCTGGACAAGCAGCTCCAGGAAATGGCCGCCAAAGTGCAAGAGGCCCAAAAGAAACTTTATAAATTCGGGCAAAAGACAGATATTTATACCCTGGAAGACAAAGACAACGTGGTGGTGCAGAAATTCATCGACCTGAGCAGCCTGCTCACCAGGGCCCAGGCCGAAAAAATGGCCAAGGAGGCGCAATTTAAGCAGATTAAGGAAAAGGGCCCCAATGCGCCGCTGATTGTCAATAATCCCCTGGTGGCCCAACTGCGCCAGCAGTTGGTGGCCCAGCAGGCCAAGGTTTCGGCCATGCAGAAGGTGTTCCGGGGCGAGCATCCGGATTTTCTGGTCGAACGGGCCAATCTCACCGAACTGCAGAGCCGCCTTCAAGCTGAGGTCCAGCGCCTCCAGGAAAGCGTCAAGGCGGATTATGAAGCGGCCAACCGTACGGAGAATCTGCTTAACGAGAGTTTCCAGGATCAAAAAGGCCAAATGGCCAAACTTCAGGATAATCTCACCGACTTTCAGATCCTAAAACGGGACGCCCAGACCAATGAACAGCTCTATCAGGCTTTGCTGGCCCGGGTTAAGGAAGCCAACATTGCCGGCACCATGGTACCTTCCAACGTAGCGGTCATCGACCCGGGACGGCTGCCGGACAGGCCCTTCAAACCCAAAACCAAGCGCGATTTGGGCTTGGCTGCGGTCCTGGGCCTGACCTTGGGCGTCGGCTTGGCCTTATTGCTGGAGCATTTGGATGACTCAATCCAATCCGTGGATGACCTGGAAAGGGCTTGTAATTTGCCGTCGCTGGGGGTTGTGCCCTTGCTAAGCAGCAACGGGAAAATGAGTCTCAGTCGCGGGAAAAGGACTACCGCCCTGGGGATCAGGCGCTACCTTCCGCACATCCAGAGGAGCGGCCAGGACGATGTGAAGGCAGGGGATATGGATTTGGTGGTCTATAAGCAACCCCAGTCCATGGTCAGTGAGGCCATTCGCCATGTCTACTCTTCCATCATGCTTTCCACTTCGGGGCGGCCTCCTGGCGCCATCATGGTTACCAGCCCTAACCCCAGCGAAGGGAAATCCAGCCTCGTTTCCAATTTGGCCTCATCCTATGCTTTGAATGAACGGCAGGTGGTCATGGTCGACTGTGACCTGAGGAAACCCCGGCTTCACAAAATTTTCCAACTGGATTCACAACCCGGCCTGAGCAATTACCTGACGGGCAGCGCCACCCTGGAAGAGATTCTTCGCCCCACCATTATCCCCAACCTGAAAATCATCACTGCGGGCGCAAGGCCTCCCAACCCCACTAATTTGCTTAACTCTGAGACCTTTAAGGAGCTTCTGGGACAACTGCGGAGACAGTATCACCACATTATTATCGATACTCCGCCGGTGCTGGGGTTTGCGGACGCCCGGTTTGTCTCCGCTCTGGTTGACGGAGTTCTGCTGATTACGAGGCATAATGTCACCCATAAGAGAGCCGGCCGCTTGGCAAACCAGCTCTTAACCCCGGCCCCCCTACTGGGTGCGGTGTTGAATTGCGTGGGCTATTACGGCCATCCTTATGGCGGCTATTACTACCATTATCATTATAAGTATTAT
The DNA here is from genome assembly GCA_016875015.1 of Deltaproteobacteria bacterium. Classification (GTDB taxonomy): domain Bacteria; phylum Desulfobacterota; class Desulfobaccia; order Desulfobaccales; family 0-14-0-80-60-11; genus 0-14-0-80-60-11. The sequence goes on from VGSJ01000067.1 coordinate 1,954, forward strand.
TCCAAATACTATGGTGATCAGCACACCGATAACAGCTGATGGAGGTGTAGGCTAAATATTTCTAAACCTAACCTAATGTAGATAGTTCCTTTTTCGCATCAGTTTCAGCGATAAAAAATCTTCTAAATAACATCTGTATCACGCAGCGGTTTGCGCACCTATGCTGGCCCAATTCCACAATACACGATTCTATCTCGTCTTGGCAGCCGACTTCCTCGTTTTCATGGTGGCCTTTATAGGCGCTTATCTGCTGCGGTTTGACTTTGTCCTGGAGCCGTTCTACCAGTCCCAGATTTTGAGGCTGCTGCCGTTTCTCTTGCCCGGCAAGGTTGTTATCTTCTTTGTCTTCGGCTTATACCGGGGGATGTGGCGCTACACCAGCAGAAAGGATTTGGGGCGGCTGGGGCAGGCCAGCTTAGTTTCTATGTTCTATTACCTTATTGCTACATCCTATATTTATGGCCTTCAAGGCGTCCCGCGCTCGGTTTTTCTAATGGACGGCCTCCTGACGTTAATACTGAGCGGTAACCTGCGTTTGGGCATACGCTTCATTTACTCAAGACCCTTCAACAAATTCATCAGCCTCCAGCCTTCTTATCTCCCCAACCGCAGCAAACGCGAGCCCAAAGGAAAATCCATCCTTATCATTGGCGCCGGCGACGCCGGGGAAAAAATGTGTCGGGAAATTCTGGACAATCCCGCCCTCAATTATAACTTAATGGGGTTCCTGGACGATGACCGCACCAAGTGGGGACGGAGTCTGCACGGAGTAAGAGTCTATGGCGGCGTGGCGATGCTTCCGGAAGTCATCGCACGGGAACAGGTCGACGAAGTGCTCATTGCCATCCCCTCCGCCACCGGCCCCCAGATGCGGCGCATCTCGGAGATCTGCAAGAGCTGCGGGGTTCCCTACCGCACCCTGCCGGATCTCGGCGGCATCATCGACGGCAAGGTGAGCGTCAAGAATCTGCGGGATGTAAAATACGAAGACTTGCTGCGGCGTCCGCCGGTGAACCTGGATACCACGGAAATCAGCCGGTATTTGCAGGGTAAAAAGGTGCTGGTCACCGGCGCCGGGGGCTCCATCGGCTCGGAGCTGTGTCGCCAGATCACCCGCTTCGAGCCGGCGGAACTCATCCTGGTGGAAGCCAACGAGGCGAATCTCTACGGCATCCAGATGGAACTTCAACACGAACTGCATTTTCCCCGCTACCGGTGCATCCTCAGCCGTGTGCAAAACCAGCCCTTGATGGAGCATGTATTCCGCAGCTACCAGCCGGAACTGATTTTTCACGCCGCCGCCTACAAGCACGTGCCCATGCTGGAACAAAACCCCTGGGAAGCGATCTCCAATAATGTATTAGGCAGCCAGGTGGTCATGGAACTGGCGGTGAAATATAAAGTGGAGCGTTTCGTATTGGTGTCCACTGACAAGGCGGTACGGCCCACCAATATCATGGGGGCCAGCAAGCGCCTGGCGGAGTTGATGGTCCAGGCCCTGCACGGCAACGGCACCCGCTTCATGGCGGTGCGCTTCGGCAATGTTATCGGCTCATCCGGCTCGGTTCTGCCCCTGTTCCGCCGTCAGTTGGAGCAGGGCGGCCCCATCACCGTGACCCACCCCGAAGTGACCCGTTACTTTATGACGATTCCCGAAGCGGCCCAACTCATCCTCCAGGCCGCAGGATTGGGGGAGGGGGGAGAAATTTTTATCCTGGAAATGGGCACACCGGTCAAAATCGCCCAGATGGCAGAGGAGCTGGTGCGGCTTTCCGGCAAGGAACCGGGCAAAGACGTGCAGATCGTCTTTACCGGGTTGCGGGAAGGAGAAAAGCTATTTGAAGAACTCATCACTCAGGGGGAGGGGATCGTTGCCACCAAACATGAAAAAATCCTGGTGCTCCGCTCCAATGGCGACTGGAACGGCAGAAAGACCCAGAGCGAGTTTACGCAATGGCTTGATAAGGCTGTGGAAGAGCTTCATCATATTGCCGGTACTCACGATGCCGTTGCTATCAGAGGCAAACTCAGAGAGATCCTTTCTGAATATATCCCTCAGCAACAAATCAAATACATCCTGAAATCCGAATGCTGCAAAAGCGAACAGGCGGCACCCGATGCAGCCTTGAGGAATCCAAGGAATCCGGCTTCTGACAAGGTATCGCCCTTGGTGCCTTCTCATCTGAAATTCCCATAGAAATCTGTGCGGGAGCGGGAGTTATTTGGAGCTTTCGAACAATTATTCTTCATTTGTGAAATGAAATGGTGGTCATGGTGGAAAATGATCTAAAAGACAAGATACTCTCAAAGGAAGCCTGCATAGGCATTATTGGTTTGGGTTATGTAGGGTTGCCTCTGGTTCTGCGTTTTGCCAAACAGGGCTTTCGGGTTCTGGGGTTTGATACGGACCCTGAAAAGGTTCAGGCTCTCAACGCCGGTAAGTCCTACATCAAGCATATACCCGCGGCAGAAATTGCCGCAGCCAGGTTCTCGGGCAATCATGATAAAAAGTTTGAGGCGACTACTGAACTCAATCGGCTGGGGCCTAGCCGGACAGAAATGGACACCAGCATAATTCATCACCGGGGGATCAATTCTAGGACTCGGAGCAGAGCCGTCAACCGAACCGATCGAACCCGCCTCGGGTGATTCCCGGGAACGGACGTCAAGAAATACATGGTTCTTGAAGGGGGCAGAGGAATGTTGGTGGCAGTAATACCGGCCAAGGGGGAATCGACCCGCCTGGTCAATAAGAACATGCTGAGAATTAACGGCAAGACCCTGGTGGAGCACGCGGTCCAGTTTGCCCGCAGCTCCGCCAGGATTGCGGAAATTTTCGTCTCGACCAATTCAGAAGAAATCGCCAGACATTCCAAGGGAATAGGGGTCAAGGTCATCCTGCGGGGACCTGAGCTGGGCGGGGAGACGCCCCTCATCGAAGTGTACCGCCATGCCTTCCGCACCATCGGTGACGAACGGATCACGCATATCGTTGGGATCCAACCGGATAACCCGGATCGCCACCTCTGCCTGGACGAAGCCCTGGATTACGTGATGCAGAAACAACCCGGGGTGCTGTTCACGGTGGACGGACAGGGGCAGCGCAACGGCTCCCTGCAGGTGCTTTCCCGGACGGCGCTGGCGGCAAATCCCTATCCATATGCGACCACGCTGATTGATAACTGCACCAACATCCATACCACCCTGGACTTCTATCTGGCCTCGCGGAACCTCTCTGCCTGCGCCGAGGCCGTGGAAGTCGGAGGCAGACGCATCGGCAAATCCGAGCCCGCCTTCGTGGTGGCCGAAGCGGCCTGCAACCACATGTGCGACCTGGAGCTGGCCAAACGGCTGATCGCCGCAGCCGCCAAAGCCGGGGCTGACGGCATCAAGTTTCAGACCTACAAGGCCGAACGCCTGGTTACCGAGGAAGCGGTGGCCTTCTGGGGCAATGAAACGATTCGCCAAACCGATTATTATCGCCGGCTGGATCGTTTCGGTGAAAAAGAATACCGGGAATTATTCGCCTATGCCAGGGAACACGGGATCATCCCGTTTTCTTCCCCGTTTGATGAGGATAATGCCCGGATGCTCAACGATTTGGGCATGGAGGTGTTCAAAATCGCCTCCTGCGAGGTTCCCAATGTCCGGTTTATCCGCCTGGTGGCAGAGTTCGGCAAACCGGTCATGCTCTCCACCGGGGCGTGCACCCCTGAGGAGATTGACCGGGCCGTGGAAACGGTCTTCAGCACGGGTAACTATCAGCTCATTTTACTGGCCTGCACCCTGAGTTACCCCACGCGCTACGAAGACGCCAACTTCCTGAGGATCCGCGCCTTGATGGAGCGTTACCCGGGGATGATCATCGGCCTTTCCGACCACACCGAACCGGACCCCCATATGGTAGGCCCGGCGGCGGCCGTGACCCTGGGGGCCAGGGTGGTGGAAAAACACTATACCCTCGACCGCAGCATGACCGGCTCCGGACATTTTTTTGCGGTGAATCCGGAAGATTTGCAGAAGATGGTGGCCAACATCCGGCTCTCGGAGAAACTGTTGGGCCAGGGAACCCTGGGGATCGCCGAGGCGGAAAAGAAGGCCTGGGAAAGCGCCCGCCGCAGTATTGTGGCGGAGTGCCCCATCCTCAAAGGCCAGGTGATCACCGCCGGGATGCTGGGTACCAAGCGGCCGGCCGGCGGCCTGGACGCCGGCGAACTGGATAAGGTTATCGGCAGGCGCGCCAAAGATGACATCGCCCCTGACCAACGGATCTTTTGGCACATGTTGGATGATTGATCCGATGGACCTACAAGGAGTTAGCGGGGGGAGATGGAAATCCGTCTGACCAAGCATATCTTTGGGGACTTGAATATCCCGGACCATTTGTGCAGCGGGGTATTCGGGCCCCGGCAATTGGGCGGGGCCGGCTGGACGGACCGGGAGGTCCACCAGGCCGTGGCCGCGCCCATCGATTCAGCCCCGTTGCGGGAGCTCGCCCGGGCCAGGAGCAAGGTGGTGATTGTCACGGACGACAACACCCGGGCCACGCCGCTGCACCGCCTTTTGCCAGCGGTGCTGGGCGAACTCGAGTCCGCCGGAATCCGTGACGACGGCATCCGGTTGCTTATCGGGCTGGGCACCCATCGTCCCATGACGGCGGCGGAAATAGAGGCCAAGTTTGGCCGCCGGATTGCCGGCCGGTACCGCATCGACAACCACGCCTGGGATGATCCTGCCCAGCTTGTTTCCATGGGCAGGTGTGAGGGCGGATTCGAAGTCGTCATCAACTCCGGGATTTTGGCGGCGGACCTGCTGATCAGCATCGGCTCGATCGTGCCCCATGCGACGGCCGGCTTCTCGGGCGGCGGCAAAACCATCATGCCCGGGGTCTGCGGGGAAAAAACCCTGGAGGATACCCATTGGCTGGCCCTGGACTTTGCCATGGCCGAGATCCTGGGTGCGCTGGATAACCCGGTGCGGCAGGCCATCAACGCCGTGGCCCGAAAGGCCGGCCTGGCCTTTATCGTCAACTCGGTGCTGTTTAACGGAGACCGCGTCTTCCACTTGGCGGCGGGGGATATGGAGAGCGCCCACCGGCGGGGCGTGCAGGCGTGCCGCCAGGTCTATGGAGTGAACGTGCCCGGTAAATGCCCCATTGTCATTGCCGAGGCCTTTCCCACCGACATCGACCTGCGGCAAGCCATCAAGGCCATCTGTTCGGCAGATATAGTATGCGAGGACGGTGGAGTGGTTATTCTGCCGGCCGATTGCCCGGAGGGAGTGGCGCCTCAATTTCCTGATTTTGCGCGTCTGGGTTTTGCCAATCCCGATTTTCTCTGTGAAGAAGTGATCCGGGGGCGTTTTGATCAGAAACTCCTGGCCTATACGTTGGTTGCGATTGGCAGGATAATTTCCAAGCGGCTGAGGGCCATTTTGGTTTCTCAGCATATCAAAGAACCGGAGGCTGCCGACCTCGGAATGCACTGGGCTCCCGATTTGACTGCGGCTTACGAGATAGCCAAATCAATAGCCGGACAACAGGCCCGAGTCATGACGCTCCGGAGTGCGGGTGAGATCCTCCCAATTCTCCCGGATTCAAATTAGCCAAAGCAAATAAGCACGGGACGGTGAGCCGAGAATGCTGAAAAAGCCGAAAGTGACCGTCTATATTACCAATTATAATTACGGCAGGTTTTTAAACCAGGCTATTCAGAGTGTATTCTCCCAAACGATGATGGATTGGGAGTTGATTATTATTGATGATGGCTCGACCGACGACAGCCTGTCGATTTTGGATCAATACCGGCAGGATCCCAAAATCCGCATAATCGAGCAAGAAAACAAGGGACTGAATATCACTAATAACATTGCGCTGCGGCTCTCCAACGGCCAATTTATCGTCCGCCTGGATGCCGATGATTACATGGACGAGAACATGCTTCTCGTGCTCTCAAATGTTTTGGAAACCAAACCGCAGGTCGGCCTCGTTTATCCTGACTATTACCATGTCGACGAAAATGGCGACGTGATAGAAATTGTCCGCCGGCAGAAGGTGGGGGAAGAAGTGGAGCTTCTGGACCTGCCTGCGCACGGCGCTTGTACCATGTTTCGGAAAGAGTGCTTACTGGAAATTGGCGGGTATTGTGAAGACTTCAAATGCCAGGACGGATATGACATATGGCTCCGGGCAACGGACAGATTCCAGCCTTACAATGTAAACATTCCCCTCTTTTACTATCGCCGCCATCCCGCCAGTCTCACCAAACATGATGCGAAGATACTCGAGACCAGGCGTCGGATCAAGCAACGGTTCGTAGATACCTCAAAAGGTAGCAAGCGGCCCCGGGTGTTGGGGTTAATTCCGGTAGTGAGCCGGTCAGTCTATCCCCAGGCTGAGCCTTTCGTGGAACTGGCCGGGAAACCTCTCCTTTGGTATTCCCTCCATGAGGCCACAAAGTGTAATGGCCTGGAACGATTGGTCTTGGCATCGGACGATAAGGCCGTCCTGGAGTATGGAGCTTCTTTCCCAGAGGTGGAACCACTCCTAAGGCCGCAGGATCTCAGCAAATCTACCAGCCGGATGCACGCTATCGTGCGCTACGTGCTGAACTATATGGCAGACTCCGAGGCATACCGCCCGGATGCCGTCTGCATCCTGTATGCTAATACACCCCTGCGCCGAGCCCGCCATATCGACAAGGCAATTGACACCCTGACCATTTTTGATGTCGATTCGGTGATCAGCGTGGAGGAGAAGCTGGATTTCTTTTACCGGCATGACAGAAAAGGGTTGAAACGGATTTCCAACTCACATCGGAACGTTCGTCTGGAGAGGGAGGCCATTTACAAAGAAAACGGTGCTATTTATCTCTCCCGCACCGAGATCATTGAAGAGGGGCGGCTTTTGGGGGACCGGGTCGGACATATTGTGATGCTCCCCTGGGAGGGCATCAAAATCACCGACCAATTCCGTCTCTGGATGACCGAAAAGATCATGTTGGACTGGGTGGGGCGGTCTGAGTGAGATACCGCTGAAATTATGCGGCTGTCAATTTACCGAATTATCGACGGGAATGATCCTTTCGCTATCTGAGCTGATGAGGAACTAGCAGAGCCTATGACCGAGAATAGCACCTGCGTCGATGAACGCACCTTCGGACAGAGTTGGTCAGTGGCCGAAAACAGGCTCAATCTGGAGCCAGGCCAAATACCCGTAACCCAGCGTCAATTCGTGGCCCTGAGCCTTTGGGACACGGTTCGCTCATTCGTGCCGGCCACCTGCCAGCGCTCCCTGGAAATCGGGGCCGGGCGCGGGACCCTATCTCGCTATCTAGCGACCCTCGGATTGGATGTAACCTTGGTCGATATTGAAGAACAGGCAACCAAGTTGGCCCGGGGTAATTTCGCCGGCATACCGGCGACGTTTATCACCGGGGACATCTACAGCCTTTCTTTTGAAAAACCCTTCGACCTGGTGGTTTCCGTGGGATTGATGGAGCATCTGGAAGACCTGCCCGGCCTCTTGCGGAAGGTGAACACCTTGCTGAAACCGGAAGGGCGGTTGATTTCCTATAATGCCCCTGCCAAATGGTCTACTCAGAGTCTGATCAACTGGATATACGGCCGCCTCGACTACAAACGGGTTCACTTTCCCTTAAAAAGCTGTGTCGATATGCTCCGGAATACCCGATTCAATATCGTCGAGGCTTTTTGGTATAAGCCTTATCCCATTTTCAACACCGAATTGCTGCATCGGGATAAACCGATCCTAGCCAGCACAGAGCGTTTCATAACCGCGGTTTATTGTCATCTGGCCAGACTGCGCGGCAGAAATCACATGAAAACCAATCGCTTGCTCGCCATCGGCTATCTGGTAGTAGCTGACAAGAGTTCATAAGTTGGAAAGGTTAAGGCGAGCAAATCAAGGCGAGCAAATCGGAGAATGGATTTAACGTCTGCCAACCGCGATTGATCAGCGTTATCAAGACGGAACATACTTAGTGCTTATCCGTAATTAACTCCAATTTTTCGCCAGCAGATTATGGCTGCTGCTAAATGGAGCGAGGCGATATAGCTGGAAAGGGTTTTCTCATAACGAACCAGAATCTTGCGAAACCTGTTAAGCCATGAATGACAAACTTCTACAACCCATCGACGTGCACTGTAGACGAGAACGATCTTTTTCACCTCGATTTCCTCGCCGCGGCGCCGGACATGCGGGATATAATCCCGGTCGACTATGCTTTAGTGTTCAGGCTTACCATCGTAGCCTTTGTCGGCGCAAAGATGTTGAAGCTTGTCTGAAGCTTGTCTGCTGCCGGCTCTGGTCGCTTAATGACAATGCTATCCAATACGGTTTCCAGTTGAGTTACATCATGTCTATTCGCCCCAGTGACGACGATCAACAGAGGGACGCCATGCTCTTCCATCAGCAGATGGCGTTTGCTTCCTTTTTTTCCCCCAGTCTGTTGGGCTCGGACCAACCGCCTCCCGAGCCAAAGGTGCTTTGGTCATGGCACTATCTATACTCTGCCAGGACTAGGATATGCCCTCCATTTCATCATATTCCGCCAGCCCGGCTCGCCACATGGCCAGGAATACCCCAGCCTTTTCCCACTGGCGAAAGTAGGCATGAACGGAACTGGGGTTACCGTATATCTCTTTGGGGAGGGCCTTCCATTGACAGCCGGTGCGAAGAACATAAACAGTACCTTCAAATACCTTACGATAATCTAACGGCTTTCTGCCGCCACCTTTTTTCCGGGTATAAGATTTGTTCGGGTTCCTGGTCGGTTGCGGTAAGAGTGGCTTCACACGCTTCCAAAAAGCATCGGAAACAGCCCATGACGGGGCAACCTTGGCATGCGCACCTCCTTTGAGCTTTTCTAAGGGTATGCATGCCATATTATTTAATGGGGCTATGCACTTGACTCTCGTGACCCCAATATGTAGTATGCTTCCTCATGGAGGAATATCCCAGGATGGGCTTTTCCACTTTACTCATGTCCTCTATGTCCGATAACTCTGAAAATAGTTGTTTTTGCCCAAAGCCTATAAACGTAACTACGGATAATCTAAGTTAAATATCAGCTCATGGCTATTTTCGAACAGCCGATGGGGCATGGCCAAAATTAGTCCCAAACCCCTAATTCTGGTTCGTTTTATATCGCTATTTTGTCAATAATCTCATGTTGTTCCTAAAAATAAAGAACAATGACATGAGCGAAATGGAAAAGCCCATCCCAGGATTGTGCAGGAATTTGAAGAAAAATTTGCTTCGGAACAAGCCTGTATCGATTATCTTTTCCGGATGAGATGGCCCGAGGGTTTTCGGTGTCCTCGCTGTGGTTACGAGAGGTTTTGGGCCATGAACCGGGGTTTGTATAGGTGCACCGCTTGTGATCTTCAAACCTCTATAACAGCAGGAACCATTTTTCAAGATACCAGAAAACCGCTGAAGCTTTGGTTTCAAGCGATGTGGTACATAACCAATCAAAAACCTGGGGTTAGTGCCTTGGGGCTTCAGCGTGTGCTGGGGCTGGGAAGCTATCGCACCTCTTGGACCTGGTTGCATAAGTTGCGTTGCGCCATGGTCCGCCCCGGCCGGGATAGCCTCGGTGGCGCCGTGGAAGTTGATGAAACCTATATTGGCGGAAGCAAGCCGGGTAAGCGGGGCCGGGGGGCCGCTGGCAAAGTTTTGGTGCTCGTCGCAGCCCAAGAGGATGGAGACCGAATTGGCCGTATTCGTCTTCGTCGCATCCCCGATGCCTCTGGAAAGAGCTTGGGCGAAGCAGTGCAAGAAATGGTGGTGCCGGGCAGTATAGTTCGTACCGATGACTGGGCCGGGTATCACGGCTTGGATCGACGCGGATATACTCATGAGGTGATCCGCCAGGATGCGTCCATAGGAGAGAACCTTTTGCCCCTGTCCAATCGAGTCATTTCTCTGCTGAAACGCTGGCTTCTTGGAACTCACCAAGGGGCTGTGCAAACATCGCATCTTGATTACTACCTGGATGAATTTACCTTCAGGTTCAATCGCAGAACCTCACGTTCCCGAGGAAAACTATTTTACCGCCTGGTTCAACAAGCCGTAGCTATTGAACCAGTTACGGCCAGTAAAATTATCGGGGGAGCCAATCACAACATATAGTATATACGGGAGTGAAGTGCATACCCCCATTATTTAATAGGGGTATTCAGTTCACTCCAGTTACCACTATATCTTGTGTTTTAGGGAGTTAATCTTCTTTGCCTTTTTAACCATCGTTTTATAGGGTGTCGGCTCAATGGCAACAGCCTGTTGGACCAGGCGGTAAAATAGCTTGCCTCGGGAGCGGCTGGTACGCCTGTTAAAGCGGAATGTATATTCATCAAGGTAATAATCAAGATGGTCATGGCTTACAGCACCCTGATGGGTGCCCAGTATCCAGCGCTTAAGCAAGGAGGCTACCCGGTGGCAATGGGGCAACAAGTTGTCGCCAACTTCTGCTGTTTTGCGCACCACTTTATGGGCATACCCAAGAGAGCTCAATTTGTTATAGCCTTTCCAGTCGTCAGTGCTAATGACGCTTCCAGGAACTATCGATTGCCTTGCAGCTTCCTCCAAACTCTCGGCAGAGGCATCGGGCACACGCACCAGCCGAATCCGGCCAATACGTTCACCATCTTTCTCGGCAGCAATCACTACCAAACTTTTTCCCCAAGCGCCACGCCCTCTTTTGCCCGGCTTTTCTCCCCCTATGTAGGTTTCGTCAACCTCGACCAGTCCCGAAAGGCGATCTCGTCCGGGTCTGATCATGGCGCGCCTCAGTTTATGGAGCCAAGTCCATGCCGTGTGATAACTGCCAAGTCCGAGCAGTCTTTGCAAACCCAACGCACTGGCGCCGGTCTTTTGATTGGTTCCTAAAGTGAGCGATTTATTGCTTGCACGTTATTTGCTAACATGATAACCTATTGATGTTACTGGGCAAATAATCGATCCGTCTTTGCTCAGCCAAACCCAATAGGTGAAAGGTTGTCACAAGCGTTACTATGAATAGTCGAAATAAAAATCGCCACGTTATTGATAGAGTTGAGGCAACTTCTGAGACCTTGACCTCCAGGGGTGGACTGACCCTTTTTGTCCGCTATTTGCGAAACATAGCCCTTTATCCGGTCTTGGAACGTCTGTTTGGCTCCATTCGCAAAAGCGCCAAGGGCCAGCCGGTGTCCGAGATCTTCAAGCAGGTGTTTTGCTTCTTGTGGGATGGCACCAGCCGCCACCTGGTTTACTTCGATGCCCTGAAAAAGGATGAGGGCTACGCCGCGGCCCTTGAGACGGATCCTGAACAGATGCTCTCTTCCCATGCGGTCAAAAGATTTTTTGGCGCCTTCTCCTGAGTCCGCATCTGGTTGTTTCGCTACTTGTTGCAGCATTTGTTTTTGTGGCGGCTTAAAATTCGGCAGCCCAAGGTGGTGGTCCTGGGAATGGACACCATGGTGATGGATAATGATGAGGCCCGGAAGCGCCATGGGGTGGAGCCGACATATAAAAAAGTGAAGGGGTTTCAACCCCTGCAGTTGACCTGGGAAGGCCTGATTATCGGCGCCGTGTTCCGAGGCGGCAGCAAACACAGCAATGACGGGGACACCGCCCTCAAAATGGTCGAGCATATCGTCAAGTTCATCCGTAAGCATTACGGAGAAGAAGTGCCCATCATCATGCGGCTGGACGCCGGCTTTTTTGACCAGGACCTGTTTCAGGGCTTTGAAAAGTTGCAGATCGGCTATATCTGCGGGGGCCGGGTCTATGAAGAGCTGAAGGCCCTGGCGGAGAAAACTGAGACTGGCCGGTGGCAGCAATACCGGAACCGGCAGCAGGTCTGGGATTATCTGGAACTGGGGGACCGCCGGGGAACTTGGCAGACCTTTCGCCGGGCCTTTCTGTGCCGGCCGGTGGCCGAGGGCCGGCAACGGTTGTTGGATTATGCGCGGCCATTGACCATCTTCTATACCAACATGGGCATGGGTCAGGCCATTGACCAACGCCTGGCTGCGGCGGGAGGGGAGCATTATCTGGAACCGGAGGGCATCATCGCCGGCTACCATAGCCGCGGGGCGGATGAACTGGTGCATCGCGGCTTGAAGGACTTCAGCTTTGAAGAGCTGCCTTTTTTGCGGTTTGCGCCCAATGCGGCTCTTTATTACACCATGCTGGTGGCCTTTTTTCTCTTTGAGTGCTTTAAGGAGGACGTCTGCGGGGAAGTGATTCCAGTGGAGGCTTATGCCACTACCATGCGGCGCCGGCTCCTTGACGTGGCGGCCAAAATTGTCCGGCATGCCGGCAAGATTATCCTCAAGGTGGCCGCTTCTGCCATGGAGCAGTTGCAGTTTGCCGCCCTGTGGGCCAAGAGCGGCGCTCCACCCCAGTTTGTTTGGGCCTAAGGGCCTGGTGGAGTTAAACAAGCCGGGCATTGTTATCCTGGGTCCGGTGCTCATGGCAAAAGCCAAGGGTGAAGTATGGGTTGATCATTAGGTAATTCCGGCTTTTTCACCGGGGGGCTCCCCCTGGTGATACACGTTTGGCCTCTTCTTAATTTCAAAGGGCAATTTTCGAGGGCGTTCAACCCCAAAATGATCTCGTTGGATACATTAAAGTACTGAATTTTCACTACCCAGTTTTGAATCGCTCAATGGGCTTTTCCACTTCGCTCATGTTACGAGCATTTTATAAGGGGTATGGCCGGTATCAGCGCTTTGTTTTAACATCCTTTGGAATAACAACCCGACATCTTTTGATTTTCTTCGGTTATGTCGAAACACAAACTCATCGAGGTAATGCTGTAAATGTTTCTTGCTAACCCTTCCCTGGTGCGTTCCAAGCAGCCATCTCTTCAGAAGAGAAACAACCCGATTGACATGGGGCAGTGGATTCTCGGGAGAGTCCTTGGCTCTCAGGATAACCCGCGTGAAACTCATTTCCTCAAGGGGATTGTATCCTCTCCATCCATCGGTTTCTATGATCGCTCCAGACTCCACATTGAAGATAGTAAAGGAAACCAAGCTCGAAGCCGAAAAATCGACAATCTGCTGGATCCGAATGCGTCCAAGTCCTCGGCCTGCTTCTTTGATCTCTACCGCTACGGCAATTCGGGACTTCTTCAAACTTTGTCTACCGGCAACCTCCGGTTCTTCGCCCCCTATAAAAGCATCGTCAATCTGAACTCTCCCGGAGAGCTTCTCTCTGCCGGCGCGAATCATTGCTCTTCTAAGTTTATGAAGCCAGGCCCAGGCAGTTTGTGTACTTTTCAAACCCAAAAGACGTTTCAAGCCGGCGGCGCTGACTCCGGGTTTTTGGGTGCAAACCCACCACATGGCGCGAAACCACATCAGCAGCGGTTTCCTGGTGCCGTGCATGATGGTTCCTGCAGTCAACGAAGTTTGATGGTGACAGTTAGAACATTCCACGAGCCATCGCTTGTTGAGCCATCCGTGATCATGGCCACATTGAGGACAACGGAATCCCTCCGGCCATCGCTGCGCAAAGAGATATTTTCGGCAAGCATCTTCATTATGAAATCGTTCTGCAAACTCCATCAAGTTTTTGGGAAAATCTGGACGCTGGGCCTCTTGCATGTCCCAATTTTACCATTGTCCTCAACATGAGTAAAGTGGAAAAGCCCATCGCTCAATTTAGGTGGTTATAAACCAGATAGCTCGAAACCACATACCCAGCGGCTTGCGGGTATCTTGAAAGATGGTTCCAGCCGTCATAGATACCTGGTAGCCACAGGCGCCACAAACCAACAGATGGCGTTTGGTTGGCCAAGCCTTGGTAGCCTGACACCGAGGACAAATGATCACCCTGCGGCCAACGCAATCGGAAGAGATAGTCTCTGCATGCTTTTTCAGAAGAAAACTTTGATTCAAACTCGGCGATTGTCCTGGGTAATCTTCCATACCCCAACATACTACATCTTGTGGCTACTGGAGTCAATTGAATAGCCC
>VGSJ01000068.1 GCA_016875015.1 Deltaproteobacteria bacterium
GTCAGTTGAAGACCAGACGCCGGACTCCAATAGCATGTAGTGCCAACCCTTTTTTGCCATGGCTTAACTTACTGATAATCCAAAACTATTTTTTTACAACTGTCGAAGATGAGTCAAAGCAATTATTTTTCCCCTGGTGGTCAATGAATAACCACCAAGTCCCCGACCCTTTGGGCTTTTCCCTGACTTTAACGCCCATGTGATTCACTCCAGTTAAAAAATCCATCCAACCTAAGGCTGGGGTTTTGTTGCCAGGGAAGTCGGCGATCTCTTGGGACTAACTCGTTCCCAGCCGGAAACTGGAGAATAAAATTCCCTTTACCAAATTATTTCAGCAAATTATCGTTTCCGGAGGTAAACTAGTTACGGGCATACAGTCTGACTGCCAAATTTTTGCCGGCGTAAGAGCTGCCGGTTGAATCAAAATCCACCGTGGATGTGAGATGGATAATCACTCATTTTCCTGCTTTCCGGGACGCAGGGGCCAAGGCCCCGCCGCCAGGACCAGGGCTCCGGCTTCGTATTCGGCCAGGAGGTCCAGGGCCCGGGCCTCTTCGGCCAGCAGGGTCTCGTATTGCTCCCGGCGCGTGGGGCTCAACCCCGATTCCAGGAGGTCTTGGATGGCCTCCTGCTGCCGCCGGTGTTGGGACGCCAGCAGCCGCAGGCGGAAAACGATGATCTGGGCCAGGAGGGGGTCCTCCACCCATTTCAGGTAATGCAAGGCCCCGGGGAAATCCTCCTCCTCCAGGGCCGCCAGGACCAGATGGCGGTAATAGCCGGCGGGCAGCACCCCCGAGTCCGCCACCGGTCCCGCCAGCACCTGGCGCCCCAGGCGCATTAGCAAACCCAGACCCAGCATCTTATACCGTTTTTAGTTTTTGGTTTTTGGTTAAAATAGATCGAAATTGCTGTAAGTTACAGATTAAGATTGATGCATGTTAAACGTTCATGAGCCACAAATGTTTCACCCCCGAGAATGAAAATCCCCACTACCCCCCTTTTTCAAAGGGGGGTTTTAAAGTCCCCCTTTAGCAAAGGGGGATTTAGGGGGATTTGGGTTTTCACGGTATAAAAAGCGAACCTCCTATTACGCCTGCTGGGCCGAGATGCCCGCGTCCACCATGTTGCCCAGGATCTCCCGCAACTCCGGCAGGTCCCGGGTCAGCTCGTCGATGCGGCGCTTCACCTCCTGGTAATCGCGGCCCGGGCCGGACTGAGCCCGCTCCAGGGTGTCGGTGAGGGCGCGGGCCAGACGGCGGTCCAGGCGCCACAGGCCCGCGGCGGCGCCCAGGATCTCCAGAAGACCCGTGGTGATGTGGTGCCCGGTGACTTCCTGGATGGCCACTTCGGCCACCCAGCCGGCCATGCCGCCCACCAGGGCGCCTTTGAGAGAAAGATCTTTTTTAGGCATGGTTGCCTCCTTAACAGTTGCCAACCGCCAGTGGTCAGTGGTCAGTGGTCAGTGTTTCATCGCTTTTGCCGCTGAGTTTGTTCAGGCTCTTTTTCCCTAACCGCTCCGCCAGGCGCTGGGTCTCGGTGAGCATCCGCCCGATGTGCCGGTCCTTTTCCGCCAGGCGGCGCCCCAGGGTGCGGTTTTCCGAGCGCAAGCGCCCGACTTCAGAGCGCCCCAGCCAGCCGCGGATGCGGCTCACCATCACGGCGCCCCCAACCCCCAGGGCCAGACCCAGGGTCAATCCGATGAAGAAGTCCAGGGGTTTGATCTCCATGTGAAAACTGTTTTCCGTTTTCGGTGTTCCGTTTTCGGTAGCAGAGATTATCGTCGTTTGCCGCATCTCTGCCCCAAATACTTTTGAAATATTAACATTCATACAGGCTTATGTCAATTTGGACCAGGCCCCGAAAGGCGCTTGTCAAGCCGGGTCGACTCGTGCCACAATAGAACCATCGCCCTGAGGTTGACTTGCCACCTGGGGTGACTAATGACAAAGAGAATCTCAACCCGCAAGGTTGTCGCTGTTTACAGAAAACAGAAAACCGAAAACCGAAAACTATTTTCCCAAGGAGAACCGGTATGAGCGATATCAAGGCCATGTACCGCACCGTGATGGCAGACCATTTTCCCCCGGAGATGACCATCAGCTTCGGCGACCAGAAGCTGATCTACCGCAAGCGCACCTGGAAATTGCCCGACGCCAAGGGCGAGGTCATCGAGATGGGGCTGCGCTACGGGGAGAACCCCGGCCAGGAAGCCGCCCTCTACGAACTGGTGGGGGGCCACCTGACCCTGGGGAAGTGTCACTTTCTGGACCCCAATAACGGTCTTACCAGCGCCATCGATGCAGCGGCCATGGTCCAGGCCGGCAAGCACCCGGGGAAGACCAACCTGACGGACCTGGACAACGGCCTGAATATCATCAAGTGGCTAAACAAGCGCCCCGCCGCGGTGATCCTCAAGCACAACAACCCCTGCGGCGCCGCCTGGGCTGATTCCCTGGCCTTGGCCTACGACAAGGCCAATATGGCGGACCGCATTGCCGCGTTCGGAGGCGCCGCGGTCTTTAACCGGCCCCTGGACAAGGCCACCGCTGAACTGGTGTCACAGAACTATCTGGAGGTCCTTGCCGCCCCGGATTTTGAGGCCGGCGCCCTGGACATCCTGAAAAAGGCCAAGGACCTGAGGATCATCAAAATACCCCGCTTCGAGCGCCTCCAGCACCTGATCCATAACCGCTTCGTGGATTTTAAATGCCTGGTGGACGGCGGCATCATCGTGCAGCAGTCGCCCTTAAACGCCATCCTCAGCAAAGATGATTTCAAGCCCGCGGCGGCCTCCCATAAGGGCCAGGAATACCGCTGCGTCCGTCAGCCCAGCGCGGCCGAGTATGAGGACCTCCTCTTCGGCTGGTGGGTGGAGCAGGGCATTACTTCCAACTCCGTCATCTTTGTCAAGGACGGCGTCACCATAGGCATCGGCACCGGCGAACAGGACCGGGTGGGGGTGGCGGAGATCGCAGTCTTCAAGGCCTACACCAAATACGCCGACGCCCTGTGCTTCAAACAGTTCGGCATGCCCTATAAAAACCTGGAACTGGAAATCCTTCAGGCCAAGCGGGACGCGTCGGACCAGGCGGGAATCGACCTCGCCACCCAGGAGGCCAAAGGCGGCCTCATCGGCTCGGCCATGATCTCCGACGCCTTCTTCCCCTTCCGGGACGGGGTGGACGTGGGCCTCCGCCAGGGCGCCACCGCGGTGGCCCATGCCGGCGGTTCGGTCCGGGACTACGAGGTCATCGAGGCCTGCAACGAGGCCGACCCGCCCGTGGCCATGGTGTTCACGGGGCAGCGGTGCTTTAAGCACTAGAAAACCGTTTTTGGTTTTTCGTTTTTCGTTATTGGTAAAAAAGGCATGTGGGGCGGTGAGCGCACCGCCCCTACGGACACCAAATAGCAAAAAAGTATAGGACCGAGCAGTGCGCGCCCTGCTGCTCCCTTTCCCAATTAGGATTTATTTCTATGAACGAACAGAAGGAAAAGTTAAAAGATAGGGAGATAAAATACTTAGATTTTCTTTTGGCTGATTTCAATGCATTAAAATCAGAGATAGCTCGAAGGTCTAATTTACAAAGAGTTGTCCTCGCTCTATATGGTGGTGCATTTGCTTCTATATTTTACAAAATTAGAAATGAAGAATCTTCATCTATTTCAATTGATATTCTTTGGATTGTCGCTTTTCTCACTCTACTATTCTATTTTCGTGAACATCTCGAAATAAAAAGACTTAGTACCTTAATTAAAGATCGCATTGCTCTTCCTGCTTCCGAATTATTAAATGTAGAACAACACAGTATCCTCACATCAGAAACGAATCCATCTGTTGAAGGAATTGATAAAATCACTCGGCCATACAATAATATTTTTCTCTGGATAGGCTTCTTTTTCCTTCCAATTTTAATTTCTATAAAGTTCATAAACATGCATTGGATTTACTTATTAATTATTGACACTAATGTGTACCAATTGATCGGGATGGTGTCAGCTTGTGCTACAATTTTCATGCTGAAAAAACATGCATGGCCATTATTCCAAATTTCTCCAGACTAATCACTTTAAAATCTCTACTCAAGTTCCACATCCCTATAGATAGTATGATTATGGCATGGTGTCACTACCAACCGCGCAAAAGGCGGGCAGTGCCCGCCCGACATTTGCTGTTTTATATTGGTGGCACAGGCTTTCCAGCCTGTGCACCGCATGTGGCGGGCGGGGACGCCCGCCCTACCCCCTAACCCCTGACCCCCGCTTCTCATACGAAGTTGCAGTCAAAAAACTATGAAAATTCATGTCATTCTGAACGGAGCGCAGCGGAGTGAAGAATCTCGGCGGCTTTAAAGGAGAGATTCTTCGCTGCGCTCAGAATGACAAAAATAGTCTTTTGATTGCTCATTGGTATCAATCCTCGTCGTCCTCGTCATTGTCGTCGTCGTCAAAGGTCCTGATTTTATCCGACTGCACCCGGTGGGAGACCTTGCCGGCCTTGGCGGTTTTGACGGGCGGCGACTCCTTATAGCCGTTATAGCGCTTCACCAGTTCCAGGTACTTCAGGGCATCGAAGTCGGCCTGCTGGTGCTGCTGGAACACCCGGCCTCCGCTTAGGTAGCTGTGGATCAGGCGTTTTTGGAACTCCACGAACCCGAGGGTGTTCTTAAAGGCGATGTCGTGGCTCATGAAGTTCGGGGTCTTCGCGGCCCTGGCCTCAACCGCCACGGGGTCGTTGGTGAACTCAAAGGAATGGTAGAGACCCAGCAAATGGCCCAGTTCATGGATCAGCAGGTTGGCCAGCCAGTGCCGGTTGAGGCCGGCGTCCTTGGGGTCGGTGGAGAATTCGGCCTTCTTGAAACGCTTAAATGAGATGTGGATGGTGGATAAGTTCAGGTGGGCGAAGGCGCACTTGTCCAGGCAGACTTGCAGGAAGCGCAGTTGAAAAGGCGGCGCCACCTCGAAGGCCTTGAAGCTCTGGTTCAGCCACTGCCGGTCGGGCAAAAGTTCGATCCGCAGGCGTTTGGCCGGGGCCAGAGGTCCGGGCTGCGCCTGGCCCGGCGCCTGAACCAGGTTCACTCCCATCCGGGCATAGAATTGGGCCACCTGCTCCCAGACCAGGGCCAGCATCCGGCGGCAGTCGGCCAGTTCCGGCTCCGGGGCGACATAGACCTCCACGGTCACCGTTTTGGGGGAGAGGTCCACCGGCGAAAGGTCCGCCAGAGAGAACAGGGCCGCCTCTTCCCTGGAGTCCAGGCTTCGGGCCTGGGCCAGCGCCCCCCAAAAGGCCCCGACGAGCAGCAGGACCAGGACCAGCGCCACGCCCCAAATATATTTCGCCTTGACGGGTCTCATCTCTCTCCTAAATTGCCCTTCCCCTAACCCCACTGGGGGAGAGGGAATAAAGTCAGCAGTCATATCAGGGTGCGCACTGCGCACCATGACATGGCGGGCAGTGCCCGCCCTACTTTTAATTCCTCTCGTTTTCCAGTTCCTGCTGGGTAACGCCAATGGGTGGCGAAGCTCTGGTTCGCCGGGTGGTGCGCAGTGCGCTACAAATTCTACAAATTCTGCGCTACGCTCAGAATGACAAAACGAGTTTTCCAGAGGTCTCGTAATTCATTGATTGTCCTGAGTTTTAACCGCAAACCGCAAACCGCAAACCGCAAACCGTCTTTTTCCCTTGCTTCCCGGGGATTTTTTTATAAACTTAAAAAGTTTAAGGAGGATGCGTCATGTCCTATATGTGTGACATTTGCGGCAAGCACCCCACGGTGGGCAACAAGGTCAGCCATGCCAACAACCACACCAAGCGCCGCTGGAAGCCCAATCTGCGGAGGGTCAGGGCCGTGACCCGGGGTTCCGTCCGCTATATCCAGGTGTGCACCCGATGTTTACGTTCCGGTAAGGTAATCAAACCTGCTTGAGCAGCCCCGTTTCTTCCCAATTCTTTAGCCTCTTGGGGCTGGGGGAAAAGGGAAAAAGGCGAAAGGGCGAAAAGGGAAAGAAAAAAAATAGCCCCCTTTTCGCCTTTTGACCTTTTCGCCTTTTTGCCCCCTCTTGTTCACCCCGTCATTCGCCGCACGGAAATCACTTCTTTCAGACGCTTCAGGGCGCCGAAGACCTTCTCCAGGTGGTTCTGGTCCGCCACTTGAAGGGTGAACTGCGCGACCCCCTTGTTTTCCGCGGTGGTCTCCACCGAGGCCCTGGTGACGTTGACGTCGGCGGTCTTCAAGGCGCTGGTGATGTCGGCCAGGAGCCCCGGCTTGTCCACGGTAATCACCTGAATTTTAACGTGGTAGAGCTTCTGGGTCCCGCCGGCCCCGTCCCACTCCGCCGGAATGTGGCGGAAGGTCTCGGTGCTGGCCAGATAGGAACAGTCGGCCCGATGAATGGTCACCCCCTTACCTCGGGTGATGTAGCCCATGATGGCGTCGCCGGGGATGGGCTGGCAGCAGTTAGCCAACCGCATCAGCAGATCATCCAGGTCCTTGATCTTGATCTTGAGGCCGGCGGGTTCTTCCTTGCCCCGCTTCGCCGGGGCCTCGGGGAGCACCTCCTCCTCCGCCGCCGGGGCGTTCAACCTTAACAGCCGGCCGGTCACCTGCCCCGGGGACACCTTGCCGTGGCCGATGGCCGCCAAAAGGTCGTCCACGCCCACAAAGGACAAATCCTGGACCACCTTTTTGAGGTCGTCCCCTTCCTTTATAAGCTTTTGCAGGCTGGCCCCGGATTTGCGCAACTCCCGCTCCAGCAGTTCCTTGCCCAGGGCCACGGACTGCTCTCTTTCCGCCATCTTGAGCCACTGGCGGATCTTGTGGCGGGCCTTGGTGGTCTTGACGAACTGGAGCCAGTCCCGGCTGGGAGTGTGGTGGGGCGAGGTGATGATCTCCACCGTGTCGCCGTTTACGAGTTCGGTGCGCAGGGGCACCATGCGGCCGTTGACCTTGGCGCCGGTGCACTGATCGCCTACTTCCGAATGGATGGCATAGGCAAAATCCACCAGCGTCGCGCCCCGGGGCAATTCCTTGACATCGCCGGTGGGGGTAAAGGCATAAACCTCATCCGGATAGAGCTCCAGTCGCACCCCCTCCAGGAGTTCCTGGGGATTCTTCAACTCCTTCTGGAGGTCCACCATCTGCTTGAGCCAGGTGAAGCGCTTGGCGTCTTTTTCGTGGTAGGCCCGCCGCTCTTTGTAGCTCCAGTGGGCCGCAATCCCTTCTTCAGCCACCCGGTGCATATCCCGGGTGCGGATCTGGATCTCCAGGCGCTCGCCGCCCTGGCCGATCACCGTGGTGTGGATGGACTGGTACATGTTGCCCTTGGGCATGCCGATATAGTCTTTGAGGCGTCCCGGCACCGGCCGAAACAGAGCGTGGATGACCCCCAAGGTTTCATAGCAGTCGTGGACTGTTTCCACGATGATGCGAAAGGCCAGGAGGTCATAGAGCTCGTCCAGAGTGATCTGCTGGGCCTGGAGCTTGCGGTAGATGCTGTAGAAATTTTTGACCCGGCCGTTCACTTCCCCCGTGATGTGGCGCTCCGCCAGGTTGTCCCGGAGGAACTGGCACGCGTCCTGGTTGTATTTCTCCAGGGCGCCCTTCTTCCGGGCCAGGCCCTCCTGGATCTGCTGATACGCCTCCGGCTCCAGGTAGTAAAAAGACAGGTCTTCCAACTCGGCCTTGAGGCGGAACATGCCCAGGCGGCCGGCCAGGGGGGCATAGATATCCAGGGTCTCCCGGGCGATGCGCTTCTGCTTGGCGGGCTCCATGATCCCGAGGGTCCGCATATTGTGAGCCCGGTCGGCCAGCTTCACCAGCAGGACCCGGATGTCGTGGGACATGGAGAGGACCATCTTGCGGATATATTCCGCCTGCTGGGTTTGCCGGTCGCCGAAGACCAGCTGGCCGATCTTGGTGACCCCGTTGACCACATCCGCCACTTCCTCGCCGAAGTATTCGTCCAGTTCGTCCAGGGTGGCGGCGGAGTCCTCCACCGTGTCGTGGAGCAGGCCGGAGGAAACGGTGATGGGCCCCAGGCCCATTTTGGCCAGATGATAAGCCACTTCCAGGGGGTGGGACAGGTAAGGTTCGCCGCTCAGGCGCAACTGGCCTTCATGGGCCTTGGCTGAAAAGATGTAGGCCTTCTCAATGAGATCGGTGTCCGCCTCAGGGTGATGCTTTTGCACTTCCTCCACGATGTCCTGGAGGCGAATGATCCGGTTAGACATGCAGTTCCTGCGCGATTTGATCCTTGAGGTAGGGGATCAGGTCTTGGAGCGGGACCATGAGGTTGTCCGGGGCGCCCCGGTGGCGCACTTCAGCGGCGCCCTGGGCCAGGGCCTTGGCCCCCACCACCACCCTGAAGGGCAGCCCCAGGAGGTCGCAGTCCTTGAACTTCACCCCCGGGCGCTCGTCCCGGTCATCCAACAGCACTTCCAGCCCGGCGGCTTCGAGATCGGCGTGGAGGCCCTCGACACACTCCCGGACCGCCGGGTCATTGAGGGCGATGGGGATGAGGCCTACCTGTAAAGGGGCCAGGGCCACGGGGAAGATGATGCCGTTGGCGTCGTGGCCCTGCTCGATGGCCGCGGCCATGATGCGGCTCACCCCGATGCCGTAGCACCCCATGTAAAGATATTGCTCCTTGCCTTCGGCGTCCAGGTAGGCGGCCTTCAGGGCCTTAGAGTACTTGAGGCCCAGCTTAAAGATGTGCCCTACCTCAATACCCCGGAGGAGCATCAGGGCCCCCCGGCACCGGGGGCAGGGGTCTTGTGCGGTTATCGACCGCAGGTCCGCCACCTCGGTGATCTTCATGTCCCGGCCCGGATGGACCTGCTTCAGGTGATAGTTGTCCCGGTTAGCCCCGGTGATCATGGCGTTCATCCGGGCCACCGCCTGGTCGGCGTAGATGGGAAGCTTCAAGCCCACCGGGCCGGCGAACCCCACTTCGGCCCCGGTCAACTCCTGGACCCGGATGAGTCCCGCCAGGATCAGGTCGGTTACGCCCAAAAGGTTTTTCACCTTCACTTCATTGACTTCGTGGTCCCCCCGGATCAGGACCGCCACCGATCCCTCGTCCGTCTCATAGATCAGGGTCTTGACGATGTCCGCGGGCGTCACTTTTAAAAACGCCGCCACTTCCTCCACGGTACGCACCTTGGGGGTGTGGACCAGCTCCAGGGCGTCGCCCGCCGGCTTCGATGCCGAGCCCGGCTCCAGCGCCACCGCCGCCTTCTCCAGGTTGGCGGCGTAGTCGCAACTGGTGCACGAGGCCAACAGGTCTTCCCCCGTATCCGCCAGGACCATGAATTCGTGGGAAAAGCTGCCGCCGATGGGGCCGGAATCCGCCTCCACCACCTTGAAGACAAGGCCGCAGCGGGTGAAGATGCGGTTGTAGGCGTCATACATAAGGCGGTAGCAGGCTTCGGCGCCGGTTTCATCCGCGTCGAAGCTGTAGGCGTCCTTCATGATGAATTCCCGCCCCCGGATCAGTCCGAAGCGCGGCCGGATTTCATCGCGAAACTTCACCTGGATCTGGTAGAGGTTGAGGGGCAACTGCCGGTAGGAATGCACTTCTTTGCGCACCAGGTCGGTGATCACTTCCTCATGGGTCGGCCCGAAACAGCAGTCCCGGCCGTGGCGGTCCTGGAAGCGCAGCAGTTCCTTGCCGTAAACCTGCCAGCGACGGGACTCGTGCCACAGCTCCGCCGGCTGCACCGCGGGCATCAACACTTCCTGGGCCCCGGCCCGGTCCATCTCCTCCCGCACGATCCTCTCCACCTTGCGGAGGACCCTTAAACCCAGAGGCAGGTAGTTATAGATCCCCGAGGCCAGCTTGCGAATCATCCCGGCCCGGAGCAGCAACCGGTGCGAGACCGCCTCGGCCTCCGCCGGATTTTCTTTCAAAGTCGGTATCAGCAGTCGCGAAAACAGCATAAGCACCCCATCGGTTATTTTATCACATACCTCTTACGATATGAATATCTTACGATACGAACTATCTTTCCCACAATCCCATTGGCGCCGGGACGGGCCGGGGCGCGCTATTTATGCCTGAGATAGATGCGGTGGTTGGCGAGAGACTGGGAAGGGGAGGCTAAAATCTCTAGGGCGCGTCTCACGCGCCATTCTGGGTGCGTGAGACGCACGAAGGGAAATTAGCTTTTTTTGGCGCAGCTTGGGAAACAGCAGCTTGGGAAACAAAAGAAGAGCGGCGGCCAGGGACGGCCGCCCCACCAACTCCTAACCGGTGGGGCGGGCCTCCGTGCCCGCCATGTAGGCATGTAGCGACTGCGCACCGAACCTGGACAGCCGAGGGCGGCTGTCCTCCACAAACTTTCAGATTTGTCGGGCGGGCACTGCCCGCCATGCCTTTTCTCAAGCAGACCACCGGTCAGGGCCGGGCCGCCTGGCGCCGGCCGCTCTCCCCCGGGCTGGCCGGGAAAAGCCGATCCCGCTCCATCCGAAAGGCTGCGTCCATGAGCACTTCCAGATTGACCACGTCCTCCCGGTTATAACTGAGAAGCAGGTCCAGGGCGCCCTTGTCCCCGCGCTGGTAGCGCTCCCACAGGAGCACCGCAATGTAGCCGTCCATGCCGTTCACCGCTTTTGGGCGGTGGATGCCGAATCTTGGCTCGATTTTCTTCAGCCCCCCCTTGAACCCGAGGCGGGCCATGAGAAAGCGCAGGTCCACGTGGGCCGGGGGCAGGTTCAGCTCGGGGAAGTAGGCCTTGAGCACCGGCAGGTCGAACTGGGTGCCGTTAAAGGTGACCAGGAGGTCGAACGAGGCCAGAGCCGAGGGGAATTCTTGCAGATTAGATCCCTGAACGAACTGGCGCATGTTCCGGCCGTCGTAGAGGCCCGCCACCGTGACCAGCAACCCCGGCCAGGCTTTGCCATAGGTCTCGATGTCCAGATACGCGGTGCGGGGTCGAAAGTGTTGGAAGAGGCGCCAGTGCTCCCCGGCCTGGAGCCGGGCGGCGAAATAGGCGGGGTCCGAAAGGTGCCCCAGGGACCCCGTAAGTTCGGCTTTCAGCCAGTCCATCCGGACCCGGGACAGGCCATGGATCCGTTTGGCGGAGAGAAAATCCTCCCAGGTGGACAACCCCTGGCGCCAGAAATGCGTCTCCCGCCGGGGCCCCACTCCGGGCAGATGGATGAAGGTGCGCTTTAACATTATTTAAGCATATCATTGCGCCAGGATTCTGTCATCCTGAGGGTAGTTAAACCCGTTCGCAGCAATGGTGACGTCGGCATCTTGCCGGTGTGCCATCCCTCACGCCTCAATCGAAGCCAATTTATTAAGACTGACTGTGATGGCCCGCCAAGGGTTTCTCACTCCTCCTTCAAAATCGCCGCCAGGTGCGGCTGAATGGCCCGCCAGGCCGGGTAGGCTGCCGCGGCCAGGCTCAGGGACAGGACCAGAAGCAGGGTCTGCCAGTAGATGGCTGGGGTGAAGTGGAGGTGGATGGTCCAGCCGAAGGCCTGCTTGTTGATGACGAAGATGAGCAATAAAGACAGAATCGAACCGCACGCGGCGCCTAACAAAAAACTCAAGAAACCGGCCAGGCCCGATTCCACCAGGACCATACCCAGAATTTGCCGCCGGGAGGTGCCGATGGCCTGGAGCAGGGCCAGCTCCCGCTCCCGTTCCATGATGAGCACCAGGAAGGTGGTGATGATGCCGAAGACCGCCACCACCACCGCCACCCCCTCCAGGGCGTAGGTCAGGGCAAAAGTCTCGTCAAAGATCTTCAGAATGCCGTCCCTGAGGTCCCGGTGGGACAGGGTGAGGAGGCGGTAGCGGTCGCCATAGCGTTGCTGGAGTCTGGCCTGGACCTGGGGCACCTGCTTGGGGTCCTTGAGGTAGAGGCGCACCGCGTTTAAATGGGTGTCGTGCCAGAATCGCCTAAATTGGGAAATATCCATCCAGACGCTGGGGCCGTCGGTGCGGTAGTCGTAGAAGACCCCGGCGATGGTGAGCTCTTGGGGGCCGCTGGGCGTCGGCAAGATAATGGTCCCGCCTTCTTTCAGGTGGAAGGTCTCGGCCAGGGGTTCGGAGATGACCACTGACGGTTTGCGGTTTTCGGTTTGCGGTTTTCGGTTGTCGTAGTTCGACCTTGAGTAATCAAAATTCTCTTCCCCTGCTCCCTGGCCCCCTCTTCCAACCTGCATCATAATCTCTTCCGCGTCCCCCCGGCGGAACCAAAGGCCGCCGTGGCGGGCCAGCACCTCGAAGCTGCCGCCGATGACCAGGATAAAGCGGTCCCGAAAGGGGATGCGCACGCAGCGGTAGAGGTAGATGTCGGCCACGTCCGGGTCCCGGCGCAACTCCGGCAGGACTTCCGGCGGCAGGTACTGGTCGTAGGCCGCGGTGGAAAAGACCGCAGGCCCGAAAAAAATGTCCCCGCTGATGCCCCGGCTCACCCAGTCATTCACCGTCTGGCGGAAGGAGCCGATCATCACCGTCACCGCGATGAGCATCCCCAGGGCGCAGGCCAGGGCGGCGATGGACACTGCCGCGCGGCTCAAGGACCCGGCCAGGTAGCGGCAGCCCAGGTCCCCGGCGGGTCCCAGAATTTTCCGGAAAGCGGGCTGCAGGCCCTGCCCCAGCAGGCGGGCCGATAGGGGGGTGAAGAGGGCAAACGCCAGGAGGATGAGGAAGGCCGCCACAAATCCCGGCCAGGGGGGGCCGTCGTTTATCTTCCCGTAAGCTCCCACCCCGGCCAGGACCAGGGCCACCAGACCCCACCCGAAGATGAGCCCTGCTCGGCTTTCGATTTTTTCTTCCAGTTCCTCCCGGTGCCACACGGCCTTAAGCCGGGTGCGGGCCGCTTCCCGGGCCGGCAGCCAGGCCGCCAGGAGAGTGGCCAGCACGGCCAGGCCCCAGGCCTGGAGCAGGAGGCCTCCCCGGACCCCAACTGCCTGGGCCGCCACCGGCATGTAGAGGGAAGAGAGATTCTGGGTCATCACCGCCAGGACGCCCCGGGCCAGACCCACCCCCAGAATCAGTCCCAGGAGACCTCCCACCAGGCCGCTGGCCAGGCCTTCAGCCAGAAACAGGAGCAGCACCTGGCCCGGGGTCATGCCCAAAGTCCTGAGCAGACCGATCTCCCGGCGGCGGCGCACCACCGACAGGGTAACGGACTGGTAAATCAAAAACATCCCCACGAACAGGGCGATGGCGCTCAACACCGCCAGGTTAAGACGATAGGAGGCCACCAGGCCCTCGGTGCGGCGCACCTCCGCGGCCGGCCGCACCACTTCCACCCCGGGCGGCAGCGCGGCCAGGAGGCGCCTCTGGACGTCGGCCGGGGGCCCAGCCCCGATCACGTCGATATAGTCGAGGCCCCCCACCCGGTCCAGGAGTTCCTGGGCCGGGCCGATATCCATGAGCAGCACGGCGCCGTCCAGGGGATAAAGGCCGCGGCGGGAAGTGAAGATGCCGGCTACCCGCAAGGCCTGCCGCCGCGGTCCTACCATCACCGGCAAGGCGTCCCCGACCTTCAAGCCCAGACGCGACGCCAAAGGCCCGCTTACCAGGACCGCGTCGGGCCGGGTGAGAAAGTCAGTCGAGGCCGTGTCGCTCAGGCCGGCAGCGTGCGAGAATTCGTAATCCCGGAAAGGCCGCTCGGAGAAGGGATCGATCCCCAGGAGCAGGACGGGGCCGCGATGGTCCCCGGCCAGTTCCAGGACGGACTCCACCGCGGGCGCCGCGGCCGCAACCGCCGCCAGCCCCCGCACCTTGACGAACAGGGATTCGTCCAGCGGGGCCCCGGGGGTCTGAATGCGCCACTGGGCCTGGCCGGCCACGGCGGTGACCCCGGATTGAAAGCTCTGTAAGGCGCTGGAGGCGGCCAGGGAAATGCTCAAATAGACCGCGGTCCCCAGGGCGATGCCCAGAATCCCCAGGACGGTGCGCCCGGGATATTGCGCCAGGTGGCTCAAGGAAATCCGGAAAAGCCAGGCTCTCATGCCAGCAGCCGGCCATCCGCGAGCCGCAACACCCGGTCCGCGGCCTGGCCGGCCTCAGGGGCATGGCTCACCAGGATGATGGTTTTGCCCCATTGGCGGTGCAGGTGAGAGAAGAGCGCCAGTATCTGGGCCGCAGTGACGGAATCCAGGTTCCCGGTGGGTTCGTCGGCCAGAATGACTGCCGGCTGGTTCACCAGGGCCCGGGCAATGGCGGCCCGCTGCATCTCTCCGCCGGAGACCTGATGGGGCTTGTGGCCCCGGCGGCCGCTCAAATCCACCTCCGCCAACCAATGGGCCGCTTCTTGTTGAGCCTGCTCATAAGTGGCCCCCTGGAGAACCCGGGGCAGGGCGACGTTTTCTTCCAGGGTCAAGAGGGGCAGCAGGTTAAAGGACTGGAATACCACCCCCACCCGATCCCGCCGGAATCGGGTCAGTTCGGGTTCCGCCAGCTGCGCCAGGTCCCGGCCGTCCAAAAATACCCGGCCGCAACTTACGGGCTCCAGGCCGCCGATGATGTGCAAGAGGGTGCTCTTGCCGCAACCGCTCTTGCCGGTGATGGCCACAAATTCCCCCGAGTCGATCTGCAAGCTGAGGTGGTCAAGGGCCTGAATCGTCTCAGGCCCCCGGTGGTAAACCTTGCTCACCTCCACTAACTTGATCACCAGGAATCTCCAATCGGCCGCTGATTTTTCTATTATACCTGCCGCACCCGGGAATTTAAAGTTTGTCAGCCGGCTTCCCGATAGGTTAAGGGAGGGCGAGGCAAGGACGCACGTTTGGCGGGAGCGGCCGTCAGGGCCAATCCCTATGGTCCAGTATTCCCCTGTTGGCTCTATCCCGAGGAGAAGAACCGTTATTTCTTACTTAAGCCCTGCTGAAGTAACCCGTTATTCCCGCCAGATAACCCTGGATGGGTGGGGTCGGGAAGCGCAGGAACGCCTCAAATCGTCTCAAGTCCTCATTGCCGGGGCCGGCGGCCTGGCATCCGCCACCGCGCTTTATCTGATGGCCGGCGGGTTAGGCGCCATACGCCTGGTGGATGACTCCCGGGTGTCCCTCGCCGACCTGAACCACCAGGTGCTCTTCCGGGAACGTGACCTGGGCAAAGCCAAAGCTACCATGGCCGAGCGCCGACTTAAAGAAATCAATCCCTTTGTCATGGTGGAAAGCCATGTCAAACTACTTTCCGAACACAACGTCTTCCGCCTGGCGGCGAACTGCAACGTGTTGATCGACGCCAGCAATAACGCCGGGGCGGGGGCCCTGCTGAACCCGGTGGCGGCCAGGCAGCAGATTCCCCTGGTGCATGCCTGGGTGGGTGAAATGACCGGACTTTTAACCACCTTCTGGCCGGGCCGCGGCCCCTGCCTGGCGTGCGCGGTGCTTGAGACCCCATCCAACCGCCACCCGGCCCTGCTGGGGCCCCTGCCGGGAATCACGGGAGCCCTCCAGGCCCTGGAGGTCTTGCGCATCCTGGGAGGGCTGGGACCGGCGCTCCTGGGCCGGGTCCTGATCTTTAACGGCGATCAGTTCAGGTTCACGGAAAAAACCATCCGGTCCAATCCTCAATGCCCGGTCTGTTCCGTCTGACCCTTCGGCGCGATTCCTCAGATAAGAGACCTCAAAGGCGGACAGCCATTAAGACTTTCTCAGGGGTCTCTCTGAGGGGATGAAGTTCAAGATCCTCGGGCAAAACGCGTTCAGGTCTGTGCCTCGCCCCCGGTCCGGCCTGAGATCAACCGAAGGCCCTATAATAACTGGGGTAACCCGGCCCAAAAAAAAATTAATGCCTATTGACTTAGCTCATAAAGATTTCTGGGTTGTCAGTTGATGATATGTGACAGTTTCAGTTGATATACAAGCCTTGACCAGGCGATCAAAAAGCTCATTTTCCCAAAAGCGACGATTAAAAC
>VGSJ01000069.1 GCA_016875015.1 Deltaproteobacteria bacterium
ATTTTATCTCGCTTGGCCTCCCAACTTTAGCACCAGAAAGATAGCTTAACCATCCGAACCGCCGGGTACGGACCCGTACGCCCGGTGGTGTGACAGGGAAAGCCCGCAAGGGCCTACCTATGTCGATTGTTTGCTTGATTAGTGCTCGTGTTGGGGGAGGGGAGGGGGGGTAACTGGGGCGAGCACAACTTGATCGGACCACCGATTTATCGAGTCTGATCCTCCTCTCCGCTACCCCGTACTTATGGGGTTCTTCCCCACCAATGGCTGCACTAGGATAGGGGGATCATATCTGCAACTGATTGGCATTCTAAAGAAAATACTGCTAGTGCAAGATACTCGCTATCCGCTCACTCCGGTTTCTTGCTGATTAAGGAGCCGCGTGTCCCTTCTGCCCAAAATGCCGCGCGCAGGGGGTTCCCCCCTGCACCCCAAAATTATCCAATAACTCAAATAATCCAATCAGCCAGCATCATGGACCGGCTCGCACACACCACACATAGTTGCTGGTGCTCTTATGGTCGTAGTACACACTGCCGCAGCAGAAATTCACGTGAAAGGCGTCGGGGGCGTTGTATGGGTGGGTATTCGACGACCAGTAGTTGAACGGTTGCACACCCTGGAAAGGATTACCCTCCTCCCACTGACCTGTTCCCAGCGTATTTGGCAGGGCGGGACCATAAAATCCATAATTGATGAGGCTTTGCAGTTCCCGGATGTTTGGCAGGCGCCAGACACCCACCGTGGAGCCATCCGTGAGGCCAGCAGAGCCAGACGCCAGAGTATTGGCGGCTGTCAGGGCGTTAGGCCAATTTTTCGCGCCGAAAGCATTGGCATTTTTCGTCCAGATTAGCTTGGTCAGATTATCAGTCACGGTGCCATTGTTATTGTCAGTAAACCGGGGGGTGGGCCAGGCCACACCCTTCTGCAAGGCCCCATCATCTCTTGCGCCATAAGAGGTGGTCTGCCCGGTCTTGGGAACCGAGGCAGATTTCCCCCCCCCTATTACATAAAACCCATCCGCAGCACAGGCTGCACTCCCACCGACCAACGCCAAAACCAACGACAGGCAAATCAACAGGACTCTTTTCATGGCCGGGCTCCTTCTTCAAGATATGGTTTAATCCTAAGTTTTTATGCGGCAGGCTTGCCGCACCTCTCCCACATTGTATGGGATTCCCTTTCCCGGGTTGCTTCCCATCTTACCCGGGGGCAATCCTGTGCGTGGGAGGCATCATACCACAATGTGATCAGATAGTACTTCATTCGAAATTTAATGGTGCGCAGCCGAATCCATTCTACCCATTCCTCAGCTGATAGAGGGCGTCATGCTCATTGATTTAACCAGGGTGAGGTTGTCGAGTATCTGCCCTGTATCCAAACTTACCGACTGGCGCAAAATTATCGATATTGACCCTGTACCGGCAGGCGCGCCGCTCTCTGCCGGTGGGTGGCAACGTCGGGATTAAACCAGAAGATGTTCCGGCCCTTGACGCCCGTTAGGTCGGCGGTGGCGTACCAGCGGCCCTTTCTGAGGTGCGCCGCCCGGTAGCCGCAGCCGGTGAGGAATTGCGCCACGGCGGTTTTGCTGGCCCCCGCGGCCCGGAGGTTCTTTTCTTCCATTTCCATCAGCCACAGAGGGGGTGAGTCGGCGATGAGCTTTTGAGCCCCCTGCAGGACGGCCAGTTCCGCCCCCTCGGCGTCCAGCTTGATGAGGTCCGGGGGGCGCAGGCCCTGGGAGTCGAGCCAGTGGTCCAGGGACACCGTCCGGCAGACCTCCTGGCCGGCCTGGGCCTGGGCGGCCGGGTAGAGGCTGGCGCTGCTGTCGGCAATATCCCCGGCCAGATGGAGCACCGCCTCACCCTCCCCATCGGCGACGGCCACGGGAAAGGTCTGGATATTCCGGTAGGGATTCAAAGCGACGTTTTCCACCAGCCGGGCATAGGCATTCTTCCCCGGCTCAAACGCCACGATCTGGCCGCGATTGGCCAGCGCCGCGGCCGCCACCAGGGTGAAGTACCCCACGTTGGCGCCGATATCCCAGAACACGTCGTCTTCTTTAAGGAGCCGCTGCACCAGGTCGGCTTCATACCTCTCGTGGTAATGCCCGTAGAAATACACCTTCAGCTGTTCCGGATCGGCTAAGTCCAGGTTCATGCGGAAGCCTTTGTCCAGCCGGACCACGGCATAGCGGTCCGCCGGCGTCAGCCCGGCATGGAGGCGCTCATAAAACCAAGCCTTGCCGTCCCGGAGGGGAAATTTGCTCAGGTACCCGCGGAACAGGATTCTGCCCACCGCGGTGAGCCAGGCGTCCGGCATAAGCAGATACATCTCAAAATAAGGATGGTGGAATTTTCTTTTTGCTCTTATTCAATGATTCAGATGGATGGCGGGCAATGCCCGCCCTGCATTACTGCTCGCTTATCTCACGGCAGGCGCCGGTGGCCCAGGCAGGGCAGTTCCCGGCGCAGGCGCTGGAGCCGCTCGTAGTCCAGGCGGGCCAGGATCACGCCTTCGCCGTCCGGGGCCTGGGCCAGGATGAGCCCCCAGGGGTCAATGATCAGGGAGCGCCCGTAGGTGCGGTGGCCCGGCACGGGTTGCCCCCATTGGGCCGGCGCCACCACATAGGATAAATTCTCGATGGCCCGGGCCCGGAGCAGCACTTCCCAGTGATCCCGGCCGGTGGTCACCATAAAGGCCGCGGGCAGCAGGATGAGGTTGGCCCCCCGGCCGACCTGGGCCCGGAAGAGTTCGGGGAAGCGCAGGTCGTAACAGATGGCCAGCCCGGCGGTAAAGGACTCGCCCGGGAGCGCCGCGGTCACCACTTCATCGCCCGGGTGGGTGAACTCCGACTCCCGGGAGGGCGGGGCGCCGGGCAAATCCACGTCGAACAGGTGCAGCTTGCGGTAGCAGGCCAGAATCTTGCCCCGGGGCGAAAGGAGCAGGCTGGTGTTGTAGGGCCGCGCCTTACCCGGAGTGCGTTCGGGGAAGGAGCCCAGGAGGAGAAATATCCCCAGTCTGACGGCCAACTCCCGGAAGCGGGTCACCAGGGGGCCGTCCACGGGCTGGGCCGCCGCGGCGGTGTCGGCCGCGCTCCCCAAACAGGCGAAATGCTCCGGCAGGGCTACCAGCCGGGCGCCTCGGGAGGCGGCCGCCTCCACGAAGGCCTGGGCCCGGGCCAGGTTGGCCGAAAGGTCCGGGGTGGAATTAAGTTGTATGGCCGCAACCCACATAAATAGTCAGCAGTCAGCAGCGAGCAGTCAGCAGATTTCTCAAGATTCCAGATAATACCGTGTTCCCTTTGAAATGAAACAAACCATCCAGATAACCTATTGATATCTCTCGTAGGGGCGGGTTTCAAACCCGCCCCTACAAAACGAACACGGTATAAGATATGTTTTGCTGAAAGTTGAACGCTGAAAGCTACCCCCCTTCTCTCCGATAATTATCACAGGGCTACCGATAAAGCAAAGTGGGGTCCGGCCACTCCATCAAGGCTGCCGTCCCCGTGGGTCCCCAGGCGCCGGCGGGATAAGGCCGCACCATGGGCGGCGGCGGGTCCAGGGCCGGGGCATAGAGGCGCCAGGCCCCCTCCACTTCATCGGCCCGGACAAACAGGGTCTGGTCGCCGGCCATGATGTCCAGCAGGAGCGTTTCGTAGGCGTCGGGCAGCGGCGCAAACCCTTCGGCGTAGCGATACCTGAGGCGCTGGGTCTTGAGCTAGAGGGGCTCCCCCGGGGCTTTGACCTCGAAATGGAGGCCAAAGCCATCGTCGGGCTGCACCGTAAACACCATGACGTTGGGGCTGCACGCGCCAACCTAGTGGGGATCGAAAACCCACACCGGCGGGCAGCGGAAGGTCACAGCGACCTGGGTGAACCGCGTGGGCAGGCGTTTGCCGGTCACCAGGTAAAAGGGCACCCCTTGCCAGCGCCAGTTTTCAATGGAAAGCTTCATGGCCACGAAAATTTCGGTAGGGGAGTCGGGGGCGACCCCCGGCTCTTCCTGGTAGCCCGGCACTTCCTGCATCCGCCCAGGCTCCCCAGAACCCATTCTACCGCATTGGGGCCTATGGGGCAATGTCGCCCTGGGGCGGCGCGAACCTCATGGCAAGCCAAGAGAAGATCGGCCGGGCTAAAAAATCAGTCAGGCTAACGCCGTTCAGGGAGAAGATTGGCTTTATCATCAGGGAGGAAGCAGGCCTTTCGGGCCTTGGCCCCGTGCCCGGCCTGGCCCCCCCGGGAGAACTAGCTTGCGGCCGGCGCCATTTTTCTCTAAACTTTTGAGGTTACAGACAGGAGGAAGGCGAAGGAAAAGGGTGGGGGATGAGGTCCGCCCCTGGCGGGTTATCCTCTCTCTGAGCCAGGACGTGGGGCGCCGTGCGGGTCCTGGCGGATATTAGTCGCAATAATAAAAGGAGTTTAGTTATTATGTCAAACCGGAAAGTCGGGGTCTATGTGGACTCCATGAATATCATGCGTAACGGCGGCTAC
The DNA here is from genome assembly GCA_016875015.1 of Deltaproteobacteria bacterium. Lineage (GTDB taxonomy): Bacteria > Desulfobacterota > Desulfobaccia > Desulfobaccales > 0-14-0-80-60-11 > 0-14-0-80-60-11. The sequence goes on from VGSJ01000069.1 coordinate 4,494, forward strand.
GGCATGCGCCATGAAGTGATTCGGCGCTTTGTCGGCCGGGACGGCGATGATGTGATGCGCCTGAATGCCTATGTCGCCATTGACGAAGAGCGCGCTATTTCCGATCCCAATTACAAAACGCACTTGAATTTCATATTCCACCTGCGGGATTTAGGGTTCAAAGTCATCGAGAAGCCCATCCGGTGGTACACCGATGATGCCGGGCGGACGTACGGGAAGGCCAACCTGGATATGGAAATGGGGCTGGACATCGTGTCCCAATCGGACCGACTGGACCTGATCTACCTGTTAACCGGTGATGGCGATTTTTGCAGCGTGGTCACCATGGCGCAGAACAAGGGGTGCCGGGTGGAGCTGGTGGCCTTTGCCAATGTCTCGGGGCGGCTGCGCCGGGAGGTGGACCTGTTCGTGCCCGGATTCCTGGTGCCGGGCCTGTTGCCCACCACCCCGCCTTTTGCCGGGGCTCCGCCCTGGGGGGAAGTGGGCAGCCGGGTCCGGGGCGTGTGCACCAAGTATTTTCAGGATCGCTACTACGGGTTTTTCCGGTTCATGTACAGCTTCGGCAAGGTCTGGGTCACCGACACCCGCCTGGAAGAATCCCCCTATACCTCGGTGTTTTTCATGGAAAAGGATCTCCCGTCGGGGGTGCATCCCGAAAACCTGCCCAGCCGGGATTACATCTTTGAGTTCACCCTCAGCGAGGGGGATAAAGGGTTTGTGGCTGCGGATATTGAATTGAATTATAAATATTAGCTTTCAGCTATCAGCTAAAAGCTAAAAGAAAAAAGAAAAAGTCGGCCTTTTCCATGGTACTATGAAATGACTATGGATTTCATGGTAGCTGTAGGCTTAAAATTAAAAAAGGACTGGCAGAGTTTTTAGCTGACCGCTGACCGCTGATAGCTGACCGCTTCAATCAAGGAGGGCCCATGGGCCAAAAACTGCGCGTGCTGTTTGTTGCTTCGGAAGGGGTGCCCTTTGCCAAGACCGGAGGTCTGGCGGATATCGTAGGGACCCTGCCCCAGGCCCTGGAGGAACTGGGAGTCGAAGTCAAGGTCCTCATGCCTTACTACGGCATGGTGAAGCAGGGGAAGGCGCCCACCACCCTTATCGCCGAGGACCTGGAGGTAAACCTGGGCCTGATCAACCATACCTTCAACCTCATGGCTCCCACCGACCCGGGCGCCCCGTTTTATTTCGTGGAGCGGGACGAGTTTTACGAACGGAGCCAGCTCTACGGCACCCCCCGGGGAGATTACTTCGACAACCTGGAGCGCTTCGCCTTTTTCTCCGGCGCGGTTCTGCCCTTTTGCCGGGCCCTGGACTTTCACCCGGACCTGATTCACTGCCACGACTGGCAGAGCGCCCTGGCGCCGGTGTACCTCCGCCACCGCTGGGGCGGCGAAGACATCCTGGCCGGAGCCAAAACGGTGTTCACCATCCACAACCTGGCCTACCAGGGCCTCTTTCCCCGGGACAAGTACCCGCTGCTGGGCCTGGACTGGTCCTTCTACGGCATCGACGGCCTGGAGTACTACGGCCAGATCAACCTGCTCAAAGGCGGCATCAATAGCGCCGACGCGGTCACCACGGTAAGCCCCAGCTACAGCCGGGAGATCCAGACCCCTGAGTTCGGCTGCGGCCTGGAGGGGGTGCTGCGCACCCGGGCCGAGCAGTTGCACGGCATCCTGAACGGCGTGGATTATCAGGACTGGAGTCCCGAGACCGACTCCCTGATCCCGGCCAAGTTTAGCCGCAAGGATTTGAAAGGCAAGGCCGCAAGCAAAGCGGCCCTGATGGAGGCGTTTGGGCTGTCCCCGGACCTGGCCGACGCCCCTATCCTGGCCATCATCTCCCGGCTGGCGGACCAGAAGGGGTTTGACCTGGTGGAGCAGGTTTTGCCCCAGCTCATGAAGCAGAAGCTGATGGTGGTCATCCTGGGCACCGGGGAGGAGAAGTACCACCGCTGGCTGGAGGCCGAGGCCCCCAAGTTCAAGGGCAAGCTGGGCGTGAAGATCGCCTTTAACAACCAGCTGGCCCACCTCATGGAAGCCGGGGCCGACATGTTCCTCATGCCGTCGCGCTACGAGCCCTGCGGCCTGAACCAGATCTATTCCATGAAATACGGCACCATCCCCGTGGTCCGGGCCACCGGGGGCCTGGCGGACACGGTGACCCCGGTGGGGGATCCCAAGACGCTGGGTACCGGCTTCGTCTTCACCGACTATACCGCGGAAGCCTTCTTGAAGGCTATCCACACCGCCCTGGACGCTTATGCCAATAAAGACCTGTGGCAGCGCATCATGGTCCACGCCATGACCCAGGACTTCTCCTGGAAGGTGTCAGCGAGGAAGTATCTGGAGTTGTATAAGAGTTTGGTGGGATGATCTGGGGGAGGGGGAAAAGGGCCGACGGCCCCTTGCCTTCCATCCCTAAACTCCCATAAGAAAGGGCAACCCATCGGGTCGCCCTTTCTCTCTAAAATAACTCATCTCATCTCAATAACGATTGAGAAACATTCCTATATGTTGGCCAGTCTGGAGTATATTCATTGGCTTGATTTCCCCATGTCGTCCAATTTATTCTTGTACCACGGGCAAAAAGCTCCAGATAAGGACCAGGACTACAAGATTCAATAATCTCATATTGCTCATCTGGCTTGCGACTATGTTCTCGTTTCCTTTCACATATAATATTAGCTTGAGTCCTTCCAGCTTTTAGTGTGCGAGCATTTTTACCCTTGATGCCGAAAAGTATCATTTCAGTTACATTTCTAAAATAAAATCCAACCCCCCTGCGGTCTGGCCCGCCATCTTTCCTAATCTTATACCATATAATATTTGTTTTATATTCAAACCCCCAACTTTTCATTACTTGCAATCCTTCTGATAACAAAGCATTTGGTACCCATAAATATAAATGAGCTGGTTCATTAGTTATTTTTATGACTGGAATATCTTTAATCTCTTCTAATGTCATGGTATTATAACGTAATAATCTGCGATGCTCTGGCGCCATTTTACCTGTTCTATTAAAAAATTGCCAAGGTGGATCGGCAAGAATTGTAGAAAATTTCTGATCGCCTATGGATGATAGTAAATCTTTGATCGGAAATAATTTTTTAATCGGAGGCATATCATGTACCCTTGCTTAATAATTTTTGTGTGATTCCAAAAACCAATACAGGGCAACCACCATTTCTTCCTGCTTCAAGGCGAGGGAGAAGTTTTTTAATATGTGTAGTGCTGGCTCCATATTTATCTTTTATTCTTTTCCCTTCCTCATTATACCCTAAGCTATTAAAATATGAATCCAAATCGTTACTTCTCGTTACCAATATCCCTACACTTATTTTATCATAATCAAAAAACGTTCTGAAGGCATATAGGTCTCTATCAAAAGTTTGGTCTTTACTGTTCCATTCCAAATCAAAAGCTACTCTTCCTTTTATATAATCAACTTTATGGGTGTCATGACGGATAACTTTATCATTAACAAGCATTTTGGCGTTTAATTGCTTTTGTTTCCATCCCATTGGCCGAAGAATATTTGAAAATATTTTTGGAATATTACTTTCGTTGCCGCCCCCCATAATTATATCTTCTTTTGTAAATCGAAAAGCTCTTAATGCAACACAAACTTCATGAAATTCCTCACAAAATTCCGTAGCAAGAATTGCCGCAGCATGCTTAAAATCGTAAATCTCGTAAAGATTGCTTATGTCGTCAGGAATATGATCCCTCCAGACCATTAATAATCTCCTTGTCGAAATTTTTTCCAATAAACATAAATTTTATACCACTGATTGCTCCCCATTAAAAGATGTTTAACGGTAGGTCTTTTTTATCGGGAAAACTATTTCGAATGATCTTAAACCATCTGAGCCCCGCCGCATTCCAAAGCCTTGAGCGCAGCCTCCGCCAGGGCGTCTAATTTGCCGGCCTGCACATCCTCTTCTATTTGCCGGTCCCAGGCCTCAGCATCAAAATCGTGGAACCATTTGCGGACAGCCGCCAGTTCTGAGGGCGAAAACCCCTGGATCTCCCGCCCGATTTTTTCAATCTTATCCATAATGATGATGCTCCTACGGAAAAATCATAATCCTTTTATTGAGGTTTTGCAAGAAATGGACCGCAAATCTATCGGCAATGTTATGGTGCGATATGTGCACTCTTATTTTCTCAATTCTCCTCGGGGCGGGTTTCAATACCCCCTGCATTTCCGCCCTTAAAACGTCTAAGGCGCAAAGAATTGGTCACCACGGACACCGAGGACATGGCCATGGCGAGGGCGGCCAGGGCCGGGTTCATGGTCCAGCCCCAGAGGGGGTAGAAAGCGCCGGCGGCCACCGGTATGGCCACCACGTTGTAGCAGAAGGCCCAGAAGAGGTTCTGGCGGATGATGCGCATCATCTGCCGGGAGAGTTTGATGGCCGCCGGGACCAGGTCCAGGTCGTCCCGGATGAGGGTCAGGTCCGCGGCCTCCAGAGCCACGTCGGCCCCGGTGCCCAGGGCGATGCCGACGTCGGCGGCCGCCAGGGCCGGGGCGTCGTTGATGCCGTCTCCCACCATGGCCACCACTTCGCCCGCGGCCTGGAGCGCCGCCACCTTCCTGGCCTTGTCGCCGGGCAGCACTTCGGCCAGCGCCTCTTCGATGCCGATGCTCTTGGCCACCGCGGCGGCGGTCATTTTATTGTCGCCGCTCAACAGGAGAATCTTCAGTCCCATGGCCTTCAGCGCCGCCACGGTCTCGGCCGCCCGGGGCTTCAAGGTGTCCGCGGCGGCGATCGCCCCCACGGGTTTACCCCCCACCGCCAGGAAGATGGCGGTCTTGCCTTCCCGGGACAACCGGTCCTGGTAGCCGGCAATTTCATCGGAGACGACCCCCTGGCCGGCCAGAAAGGCCAGGTTTCCCAGGAGCACCGGCTGGCCGTCGATTTTGGCCTCCACCCCGCGCCCCGGCACGGCCTGAAAATCCTCCACCCGGGGCAGGGCCAGATTCCGGGTTTTGGCGGCGTGGGTGACGGCCTCGGCCAGGGGATGCTCGGATTTTTCCTCCAGGGCCGCGGCCTGGGCCAGGACCGCATCAATGCTCCACTGCCCCCAGGTGTGGACGTCCGTCACCTGGGGAGCGCCCCGGGTGAGGGTGCCGGTCTTGTCGAAGACCACGGTGGTAAGGCGGCACCCCCGTTCCAGGGGTTCGCCGCCCCGCATGAGGATACCCAGCTCGGCCCCCCGGCCCGAACCCACCATGACCGCGGTGGGGGTGGCCAGGCCCATGGCGCAGGGGCAGGCGATGATCAGCACCGCCACCATGCTGATGACGGCCCGGCTGAAGGCCGGCGGCGGCCCCCAGAAGTACCACGCCAAAAAGGTCAGCGCCGCGAGCATCATGACCACCGGGACGAAAACGGCCGCCACCCGGTCCACCAGGCGCTCGATGGGGGCCTTACTGGTCTGGGCCTCATCCACCAACCGGATGATCTGGGAGAGCACCATGTCCTGGCCCACCCGGGTGGCCCTGAAGACCAGAAAGCCCCGGTGGTTCAAGGTGGCCCCCCAGACCTCGGCCCCCGGTTCCTTGGGCGCGGGCATGCTCTCACCGGTGAGCATGGATTCGTCCACGCTGCTCAAACCCTCGACCACGACGCCGTCCACGGGGATTTTTTCCCCGGGGCGCACCACCACCAGGTCCCCCACCACGACTTCAGCCAGGGGCACTTCCTGCTCAACCTCGCCCCGGCGCACCCGGGCGGTGGGTGGGGCCAGGGCGAAGAGGCGGCGCAGCGCCTCCGAGGCCCGGCCCCGGGTGCGGGCCTCCAGCCAGCGGCCCAGGAGGATAAAGGTGATAATCATCACCGCGGTGTCGAAGTAAACCGCGGGTTCATGACCGGCAGCAGCCACGGTGTCCGGGAAGAAGGTGACCCAGGCGGAGTAGAAGTAGGCGGCGGAAGTGCCCAGGACCACCAGGGTGTCCATGTTGGTAGACAGGCGCCGGGCGGCGCTCGCGGCCCCGGCAAAGAACGAGGCGCCGGAGTAAAACATCACCGGGGTGGAAAAGATGAGCAGGATGAAGTTCATCGCCTGGTGGCTGAGGCCGGCGGCATGCGCCAGCGGGGGAATCATCGACAGCCACACCGGCAGGCTCAGGGCCAGGGCCAGGAGGAAGCGCCGGCGGAATTCTTTGACCTCCGCTTCCGGGGAGCGGGGGGCCCGCTGCTCCCTGGAAACCCCTTCCACTTCGTACCCCGCGTCCTTAACCACCTGGGTGAGGGCCGCGGGGTTGGTGAGGCGCGGCTTATATCTTACCTTCGCCTGGCGGGTGGCCAGGTTGACCGTGGCCAACTCCACCCCGGGCGCGGCCGTCAGGGCCCGTTCCACCCGGGCGACGCAGGCGGCGCAGTGCATGCCCCCCACGGAGAGGGTGATTGCTTCAGTCGCGGCCATGGGTCATCTCCGTTGCGGTGCGGAAGTCTGGTGAGGCCCCGGCTTGCCTTGCTCCCCGGGCCTATACCTGATACTATACACCCATGGGCACGATGTTGAAACCGCGTTGGGGACGAAAACTCGGATACGTCTTCTGGGGCGCAGCCGGCCTGGTTGTCGTCGCCGTCCTGCTCTGGCTGGCGGCGGGGCGCCTGGACTTTGACGACCCCACGGTAACGCTAAAAACCCCGGTGGAGGTGGTGGGCGCCAAAACCGGCCTGACCATTGAAGCAGGCGATTTGAGCAGCGGTCTGAAAGAGGTCAAGGTCACCTTTTCCCAAGGGGACCAGAGCAGGGTGGTGTTGGAACGCACCTTTCCGCCGGGAGGCGGCCGGGGTGAAACGGTGGCGATCCCGGTGACCCTTTCGCCCCAGGCCCTGGGGTTCAAAGAGGGCAAGGCCACGCTGACCGTCGAGGCCCGGGACCGGTCCTGGCGTAACCTGTTCCGGGGCCGCCTGGCGTCCCTCAGCCAGGAGGTGGTCATCGATCTGGTCCCCGTCAACCTGACCTTTCAGGCGACGAGCCACCTGCTCCGTGCCGGGGGGACCGGAACCATCTGCTACCGCCTCAGCAAGGAGGTCAAGGAGTCGGGGGTCCTGGTGGGGAACCGCTTCTACCGCGGTTTTCCCAACCCCAAGGGAACTAAGGGGGAATACGTGGTGCTGTTCCCGGTGCCCCAGGAAGGGCCGGCTGCCTTCCGGGTGGAACTGGTGGCCCGGCCGTCCCTGGGCAACGAAGTAAAGCAGGTGGTGTCCTTGCGTGCCAAGCCGCGGCGGTGGCGGCACGACAGCATCAACCTCTCCGACGGGTTTCTGCGCAGGGTGGCTGAAAGCTTCCCGGGGGCCAACCCTAACGACCTTCTGGGCGCCTATCTGGACGTCAACCGGAATCTGCGGCGCGCCAATCACGAACTGTTCCAGAAGGTCTGCTCCCACAGCACCCCCCAACCCTTGTGGTCCGGGGCGTTCCGGCGGTTTTTCGGAAAGCCCATGGCCCGCTTCGGGGATCGGCGCACCTACCTGTACCAGAGCAAAGCCGTGGATCAGCAGACCCACCTGGGTGAGGACCTGGCCTCCCTGGTGAACAGCCCGGTGTACGCCGGCAACAGCGGCGCGGTGGTCCTGGCGGAACCACTGGGGATTTACGGCCAGACGGTGATCCTGGACCATGGCCTGGGGGTCTTTTCCAGCTATAGCCACCTGAGCAAAATTGACGCCAAGGTAGGGGACCGGGTGGAAAAAGGCGCGGTCCTGGGCCAGACCGGCACCACGGGTCTGGCAGTGGGCGACCACCTCCATTTCGCCATCAATCTCCAGGGCGAATTTGTGGACCCCCTGGAATGGTGGGACCCCCATTGGCTCACGGACCAGGTGGAAGGGGTTTGGGCCGGGGCCGCGACCGCCGCCGCGGCGCCCGACGCATCGAAACCGCCGAAGGGCGTGAAAAAGACCGCTAAGGCCAGAGGCAAGGCCGCCAAAGGCAAAAAGCCGAGAAACTGAGGACCGGCCAGGGGCCCCAAGACCACCGGGGGAAGATCCGCCGAGCCTCCCGGGAGTCATGGGCCCTTGCTGGTTAGCCCCCCCGGGCGATATCCGGTTTCACTGCCTTAACGAGTTTTCAAGGGTGCGTCTGACGCACCACTTGACCCGGCTGGCGGCGGGCACGGAGGCCCGCCCCACCGGCTTTCCTAGTTTCGGGTGAACCAAGGGATCATGAGTTACTGCGTGAAAAAGTTGTCAGGGGTCAGGGGTCGGGGCAAAATGTCGGGTGGGCATTGCCCACCATCCGCATTATCCCGGCTTTTCTGATCTGAGAAAAGTTCATCATGATTATCAAGATCAACCCCGACAACCCCCAGGAACGCCTGCTGCGCAAGGCCGCGGAGGTGCTCACCGGGGGGGGGCTCATCGCCTATCCCACCGACACCTGTTACGCCGTCGGCTGCGACCTGTATAACCTCAAGGGGATTAACCGGATTTACCAGATCAAGCGCCGGCCTCTGAACAAGCCCTTCAGCTTCATCTGCCAGGATTTGAAGAACATCAGCGAATACGCCCTGGTGGGGAACTACGCTTACAAGGCCATGAAGCGCCTCCTGCCCGGCCCCTACACCTTTGTGCTGGAGGCCTCCCGCCAGGTGCCCAAGATCCTCCAGACCAAGCGGCGCACCGTGGGCATCCGGGTGCCGGACCATCCCATCGCCCTGGGTCTGGTGGGCTTACTTTCGCACCCCATCATCACCACCACTGCGGCCCTGCCGGACGAAGCGGTGGAAAGCGACCCGTACGAGATCGAGGCCAAGTTCAAGGGGCACCTGGCCCTGGTCATCGACGGCGGTATTGTGCTGCCGGAGCCGTCCAGCATCATTTCGCTGATCGACGATGTACCCGAGATCATCCGGGAAGGCAAGGGGGACGTGAGTAGGTTTGCGTAAAAAGCGCCATAATCTTTAAAAACGCTTGAATCGAGAGCGGATTTAATCTGAATTTTGCGAACGACGGAGTAAAGGCCGGCAGGGTCTGAGCCGCAGCGAGGATTTGCCTGGCTGGCGTGATCAACTACTGCTTCGGGTTCAATAACGATTGATTAACCAGGCCGGGGCGGCCGGGACGGTGGGTTGACTGGCTTGATACCTGCGAGGCACAGAGCCGGAAAGCCTCACCGTTCCATAAGGTATGACTTCTGCCTCGGGAATAAAGCGGCGGGCCAGGTTCGGAGGCGATGAGTCGGCGACCCCCTGGCCATTGCACAACTGGACCAGCAAGCCGTAAGGGTTCAGGAGTTCATCTCCACCAAAGCGGTGGTCGGCATAAACCTGCAAGTGAAGGTGCGGCGCATCCCGCTTGATGCCGGTGCGGCCCACATAAGCGATGAGTTCGCCTGTTTGAACGGTTTTACCCGCCGCGATGCCCTCGGCGTATCCCTGCAAGTGCATATACCCATAACCTCTGCCGTCTTGACCCCGCAGCAGCAGGCTAATGCCGGCCTCATCCCAAATCGCTAATTGATGGATGACCCCTGCGGTTATGGCATAGACCGGGGTTCCCTCCCAGGCGACAATGTCCACGGCGCGATGATGTCTGCCCCCACTGCGCCAATCTCCCCAGCTGTCTCTGAATGAAAAAGGTTGGGCCACCGGAAAGCAATAGAGAGGATGGTTCGACTCTGCCAGGCGATCTGCGCCAGGTTGCACCCGACCCAATTGGGGACGCGGCCCCTGGTCATATTTGAGGAAATTTTGGCAAACACCCCGGACCAAGGCCTGAATCTCCTGGATTGGGGGGAGATCCGGCTGGCGGTCTAACCGCGGCGTACCGGGATTATACGCGGCTGAAACCAGGGGCGACCGGCAACCGAATTTTGCCAACAACCTGCCCAGGTATCGTGGGCCCGTCCACATATTTTCGGTAGGATCAGAGAAATTGACTACCTGCAAATCATTTGCCTTCCCCAGCCTTAATTGCCTCAGACCGGGGGCGCCTTGGGGAGAAGCGGTTGGGGAATTACGGTTGGATTCCATCCGGCTTGCCGCTTTGATTAACCAGGGCTTGAGATTATGGGACTGATCCCTCTTTTGGATGAAGGTCTCCGCCTTCGGTAGGGTGGGCCTGGCCTGGGGGTTTTCGGAAACGCGCCGCAGAGCGGCAGCATCTATACCCGCCTGCCTGGGCCGAGGGTGTTCCCGGATAGAGTAGTGGTAGTAAATGACCCCTTTTTCCCAGACTCTAATATATGATTCAGCCTGCACGGAGGTGTTGCATAGCAGAAGAAGTCCGGCGACCATGAGCCAGACTCCCCTGAGAAACCGGGATGCCTTCTGACGGTGAGAATTCTGCAAAAAAGGGTGTTCCTCTACGATAGGCCAATAACGGCGCGGGTGCGGTCCCCTTATGCATAACAGATATGTCCCTTTGGGTCAAGTTAAAAATGGCTGGACGTCGTGGACGCCGGATTAAGAGATGTTATCCTGGACTGGCTCGTGGGTTTTGCCGCGCCGGGGTCAAAAGATCGCGGCAAGGGAACCGGAGGCTGCCGTAGAGGCGACCCGGCGGTTCGCCCTTACCTGGGGCTTGCCAGCAGGGCCGCCATCAGTTCCGTGACCCAGGTCCAACCCGTGAGCCCCTGCCAGTGCCCGGGGGTAGCCGGAGGCTCCGATGGGAATGCATCCGCCGCCGGCGCGCCGGCCTCAATTACTGCCCGGATACGGTTTAATCCGTCCCGGAGCCGCCCATGGCCGCCCGCCGCGGCTTCCAGAGGCTCCCCCAGGTCCAGGGCCAGACGCAGGTGCACCGCGGTGACCAGAAACTGCCGCACCATCTGGGCCGGCTCCGGCCGGTCCTGAGATCGAACTGCCTCCCGGATCACGGTGGCGAGCGCCGTCCGGACCACGGCCGCTTCCAGCCCCCCGCCGCTTCCGGCCAACAAAGCGCTCACCCCGGGTGCCAGCGTCGAAGCCGGCCCCCGGGCCAGGGGCGCCAGCCCCCAAGCCTTGAGGGCCAAACCCCAGCCTTGGGTCGCCACCTCCTGCCAAAAAGCCCCCAGGTCCTGAGCCGCCTTCCGGGTAATCCGGAACGCCGCCAACCGGTCTCCCTGGCCCGGAGTCTCCGCCAGGGCCGCCAGATACCGGGCCGCCACTTCCTGGGCGCTCGCCCCTTCCCCGGCCGCGGGCGACAGATACCGGGTGGCCGCGCCCTTGGCCGCCCGCCATAGCTTCGTAGTGGGCCCCCGCCGGGCGCTGGACGTTCCCATAGACAAACTCCGAGATTTCTTGAGGGGAGAACCGGGGGACGGAAAGTCCCCCGCCCTCCCCTCAAACTCCCCTCCCAGCCCCCTGTAAGGGGTTGGGGATGGGGGTCTGGGGGAAGGGGTAGGGG
>VGSJ01000070.1 GCA_016875015.1 Deltaproteobacteria bacterium
CCCGTTTTTAAACTCTCGAGTTCCTGACGTTCTTGCTCAGTTAACGTAACCCGATATCGTGGTTTCATGGCAAATCCCTCCCCCTGGGAATTTGCCCTATTATACCGTATTATACGAAAATTGCAATATTACATGGTACTAGCATCTCCTTAAGGCAAAATCGGGGGGGAAAAGTACGGCCAAGGAAGGCCGTTTTTCTTTGCCCCTCGCGTTCCAGATAATAATCTCCGGTTGCCAAACTCCGCTTGGGAAAGGCACTCCCCACCGAATTCTGTTTGAACCAGACGATCTGATACCAAGCCGCAATCAAAAAATACGGAATTGTATGGGCGCACCCGCGTGTGCGCCCTCAGCCCAGGACGGACCCAGGGGTCCGCCCCTACAAGAAAATAGCCGTTTGTTTGCGACTTGAGACCTCTGCGAAAGTCCTTTTTGTCATCCTGAGCGGAGCGAAGGATCTCTTATTTTTTCGCAGTTATGAGATTCTTCGGTCGCTCCGCTCCCTCAGAATGACAAGTAAGGTGGCTTTCGCATAGGTCTCAACCTATACAGAGTCGCCAACTATTTCCAGGGAAAACATGTCCAGTATGCAGCATAAAAGTTAATCCGATAAATGCTCAAAGTGATAAGTGAAGCAAAGCTCCGCAGCGATAAGGTTCCCCGGCAGATCTCAGAAGCCAGAAATGACAACTTATTTTTAAGCGAGACATTAGCTGATTTTGCTGTTAAGAAAACCACATTAGGAATTAAGAATGATGATCCCTTAAATAATTTTGTTGATCCATTCAATAATTTTGTTGACAACGGGAAATGTCTGATGCTAATTTCCCTTCTTAATGACGGCAGTTAATCTACCACGCGCAACAAAGGCAGTCGGCCGCGGGTTATGTTTCATTATCGGTATGCTCATCGTGTGGCCTGCTTTGGCGCCGGCCCAGGATGTGGCCATTCGTCCTTTCAATGTCGTCGTCAAGGTACACCCGTATCTCTATCTGGAGATCGGCACCCCGGGGGCCATTGTTGATCAGATCAGCTTCCGGGTGGCGGGCTTGCCGGGCACCGGCCCGGTGCGGGGGGAGTCAACCGGAAAATATCCCGTGCCGGTGGTGGGTGACGGGATGCTGGCCGCGGCGGGCACGGTGAACTTAATCGCGGATGGCAGCCAACCTCTGACGGATGGCATGGGTCATCAGATCCCCTTTTCCCAGATCTCCTGGCAAGGGTCCGGGGACGTGCCCTCGGGCCAGTATTCCGGCTCCCCCCAGCAGATCATTTTGCAGCGATCGGCCCATAAGGGGCGCATGAAGCTCAACGGCGCCATGGCTTTTTTCTATAATAACACCCAATTCTTCCCCGCCGGCATCTATTCCGGCCGGGTGATCTACACCCTGAGCGCCCCATGAGAACCTCTCGGCGCCGGCGCCTCGGTCTTCTCCTGCTGCCCTTCCTGGTGCTGGCATTGGGATTCTCCAAAGAGTCGGCTTTGCAACTCTCTGTGGATACGATCGAAGTGAACCTGCAGCCCGAGGTTGCCAGTCGCGTGGGGGCGCCCTGGATGGCCAGCAGCAATTATGTCAGCGTGCGCATTGACACCCGGAGCCTGCGCGGCCGCGCCTGGAGGTTGTGGATAGCCCCCCGGGGGCTGTCCGGGGGAAATCCCACGGTGCCGCCGCAAGTGATTCGCTGGGAAGTGCGGACCCCTTTTGTCAACGGCACGTTGCTGCCGCAGCAGCGGGTGTTGGCGGGCCAGGGAGCCGTTGACGGCCAGGTGGTGCAGGACAATTTCATCTTTTTCGCCAGGGGGGAGGCCACCGGGGCGGGAATCTTCACCTTGCCCCTGGAATTTATTCTGGAGGTTGTGCAATGAGGTTGCAAGGGGGGCGGCGCTTGAGCAGAGGGATGCTGCCGGCGCTGATGGGTGTGGGACTGATGTTGCTGGCGGCCGGGCCGGCGCCGGCCGGGTTTGCGGTGGAAATGACCCCGGCCCGGTTGGAGTTAAAGGTGGAGCCCGGGAAAACCGCCCGGGCGGCGGTGAAGTTGCGCACCCGGGAGCGGATGATGCAGAAGGTGGAAGTGAGCACCGGGGCTTTCGGTTTGAACGACGAAGGCTCGCCGGTTTTCGACAACCCGAAGGATGCGCCGGTGTCTGCGGCCAAATGGATTACCGCTTCCAACCAGGAATTCAAGATCAATCCCAACCAGGACAGGCTCTTGCGCCTGGAGGTGAACGTGCCGCCGGGAACGCCGCCGGGGGGATACCGGGCCGTGGTCTTTGTCGCGCCGCCCAAGGATGACCCCAAGTCCAAAAAAACGGGGGCCAACGTGTTTCTCGTAGGCCGGTTGGCCCTGCTGGTATATGTGACGGTGGGCGGAGCCACCCCGGACGGGACCGTCAAGAGTTGGGAGTGGCGGCAAACACCGCCGGCGAAGTTAGAGAACCTGGCCTTGCAAGTGACCAACCAGGGGACCGCCCATTTACGCCTGGCCGGAGTGGCCAAGGTAACCGACAGCCAAGGAAAGGCCTATGATGCCGTGGTCCCGGGGGTTCCGGTGCTGCAAGGGCAAACCCGCTGGGTCTCTCTGGAATTTGTGGAAGGGGCGCCTACGCCTAAGAGTGCGGTGAGTATCGACGCGACTATTGATCTGGGTCGGGGGGAGAAACGGATCAATGCGCACGTGGGGGACAGGAAGTGACCGATTAGTCGCTTCCTGGATAACAACAGCCATATTCTTGCTTTTCTTGGGCCTGATTCCGGGGGTTGAGGGAGAGGTTTGCGCTTGGGAGGTGGAGCCGGGTTATGGACGGGTCCGCCTTTGGCAGGGGATCGAAAACACCGGTGCCGGGTTCCAACGCTTTAAATACCTGGGCCTGGGGGTGGATCTCAATCAGCCGACCCTCAATTACGGCAACTGGCAATTCAATTTCGTCGGGCTGGGCGAAGACTGGGGCGCCAAACCGCGTCTGGGTTACGGCTTGTTCGGCTTCCGCAACATGTGGCTCCGGGATGATCTGGCCGCCGATTTCATGGTGGGAGACAGCTACCTGGAAACCGGGGTCAGTCGCATGCCCTTTGAGCACTTCTCGGTTCCTTCCCAAAACCTGCGCGGCCTGGACACTCGCCTCTATGACGGTAAATATGCCATGGGGGTTCATGCCGGGAACCTGACTTACATGTCTTACCTGCTCACCGAAGCCTTTGTGCGCAGCGATACCGATATGGCCGGGTTTTTCCTCCGCCTGGGAGATCTTCAGAAGCCGCGGCTGGGCATAGGTCTGGACGGATTTTCCGACAATCTCGGCAAGCGATACCTATCCAATTTCCACGTGATCGTCCCCTTGGGGGGGCCTGAGGCCAAGGGATTTGTCTGGTATGACTCCCGCAGCAGCAAGCCCGCAGGGGTTGTGGGGGTGCGCCAGGACAAGGGCCCGACCCAATGGGAGGTGGGCGCCAGTTATGTCCCCTTTGGGTTCATCTATCTTACGGAGAACGCCTCCCTCTCTTCCGGCCAATCCCTGGGGTTTGCCACGTACCGGGAAAGTCGCCTGAGGTATAACTATTACCTGGAAGGCAGCGGCGGGCAGTTGTCCTTCGGCCAGGAAAAAAATGCGCTGGTGCGGGGAACCTTGGGGGGCGGCTGGCGGTTCAGTCTCAGGGATACGTTGGGCGGCAGCCTGGGCGTCTCCTGGCAGGGGGGCGAAGATCAAAACAACTGGCATCTGCTGCCGTCCTTGCGCTACAGCCGGGTGAAAGGCGCATTTAATTTATATTCCCAGTTGCTCACCGACTACTATACCTTGAAATTAGTGAATCGGGACGGCTTGTTGGTGGCCCAGCCAGCCCCCCTGGGAGGCGCGCAACCCGAGACGTCCCAAACCACGCGGATCTTTCGCTTGGGTGAAGAGATCGGGTTTGATTACTCTCCGCCCGGGGCCACCCGGTGGGGCGGAAGCGCCCGGTTTGACGACACCCGTACCACCGGGAATTTGGCCACCTCCTATCGCACCGCCACCGCGGAGGTCAGGGTAGGGAAATATCTGCCGTATGACACCACCGCGGACCTTTCGGTTAGAAGCGGTTATTCCTGGGGCCAAAACCAAACCTCCGCAATCCATAGCGGCGGTCTGCGCATATCCATTAACGCCTTCGAGAATTGGCTGATATTTGTGGAAGGGCGTCTGTGGTACTCCAAGTTGCCCCAGGAGGTCACGGGATTCGCCTCTGTCCCCAACCCTGCCTATGAAGCGCGCAGCGGCAGCGAACGCCGGTTCACCTGGGGAGAAGCGGCGCCGGTCCATGGGGTGTTTCCCTCGACCGGCTTGAGGGGCGTAGGAACCTTAACCGGCGTGGTGTTCCACGATAGAAACGGCAACGGCGTTTACGATGCCGGCGACATCCCTCTTAAGGATACGGTGATCCGGCTGGATGACGGGTTTATCGTGGAGACCGATTCCCGAGGCCGTTACTATTACCCCAATGTGGTGGCCGGTGAACATTCTCTGCAACTCGATCCGGAATCGTATCCGGTGCACCTGACCAGTAAATTTCCGGATGGGATGCGGTGTAAAATATTCCCCCGGGAAAAGCGCCAGATTGACTGGCCGCTTTCCGGGAAATGAGAGCGATATGGCCTCTTGACCAGCCAGGCTATGCCGGCCGCATGCCTCTAAGGAGTTGACAAGGTATAAACCACCCGGCCGACATACGTGCCGGGAGGATAATAATTCACATTCCGGTAATTGAAAGAGTGGGTGCCGGTGCGGTCACCGGAACCGGTCCATTGGCCGATTTTTTGATTGGAGCGATCGTTAAACCCGCCAGCGGGGAAGTCGCCGGTGGCCCGCCACGAAATATTGCTGAACGGGATGACATTGTTGCCATTGGATAACGGCGTAGCCGAATCAGCGGTCAGCGTCACGGTTTGTCCTCGGGGAACCAACCCCGCCACTCGTACCGGTATCCCCTGGGGATCGCCATCAACCCGGCCGCTGCCGGGTAAATCGCTGAGATTGAAATCTATGGTATCGATCGCGCTCCCCCCCTGACCAACCTGAAGGAAGAGGATTGGGGGGATAGTGATCCGGAATTGCAGGTCCACCCGGGCCTGACCACCGCCGACGCTCAAAGCCTGGGCCGCTTGGAGTACGGAAGCTTTTCCCCCGCAGAAATAAAATGCGAGGGCAAGGATGCAGACCATTGATAACCTAACTCTGCGCACAATTGTGTCCTCAGTTACCATGATCCAGGCTTAAATTCTACAGTTCAGCGCTCGGCGCCCATACCTTCAGAGAAGGTTAGCCTCAAGGCGTTTAAGTCCCGCGCTAGTTTATATCGGGTTATTTTCACGATAATATGATTTTTTTTTCGCCTTATGTCAAATTAAATTGTCCGGCCCCTCTTCCTAAAGGAGCTGCCCCCGTTTTTGGACCAAATTAAACCTGAATTATGCCGCAGAAAAAGGAGTAAAATGGTTTAAGTATATAATATAAGGAAGTAATAAAAGCAAATCGTGGATCTATACATGGCGTCAATAATTTTTGAACATGTATGAGAAGATTTCTTTTTTGTCATACAAGAATCTCGTCTTTGCCGCCAATCAAGAGCCCCTTCGCCTGCGGCTCAGGGTGACAAAGTAGGCGCCGGGGCCGCCCAACGCCACCCGCGCCTGGCCTTCGACTAATTATATTGACAATCCCCCTCGCCGCGGGTAATGATAAAAATTCGGCCCGGTCTCATCCGGGGAAGGCGAAGCTATGGCCATTGATCTCAACATCGTGATCGGCGGCGCCGCGGGCCAGGGGGTTCACACCATTACGGGTCTCCTGGCTAAGATCCTGGTGCGGCAGGGGTGCCAGGTCATGTTCGTCCAGGACTACCAGTCCCGCATCCGGGGCGGCCATCTGTTCAACCGCATCCGCGTCTCCGATCAACTCCTCATGTCCTCCCGGGAGGGCATTGATCTCTTGGTGGCCCTGAACCAGGAAACCATCCCTCGCCACCGGGACGAGCTGTCGCCGGACGGCGTGATTATTTACGACGCCTCCGTGGTGGGCGAATTGCCGGCGGGGGTGAGCACCCTGGCGCTTAAGGCCGGGGACCTGCTCCCCGAACCGAAAGCCGCGGAAGTGGCCATCAATGCCGGGGCCTCCGGGGCCATCCTGGGACTGCTCAAACTGCCTTTAGACCCCTTGCCCGCCCTCTTACGAAAAACCTTCAAGGACAAGGGACCCGATGTGGCGGAGTGGAACCGCCTGGCCGCCATCCAGGGCCACCGGCAGGGAGCGGCCGCGGGCAATCGCCATTCCCTGGCGGGGGTCCGGGCGCCGCTTCAGCCCCGGCTCCTGATCAGCGGCCATGAAGCCATTGCCCTGGGGGCCCTGGCCGCAGGTCTGCAATTTATCAGCGGCTATCCCATGACTCCCTGGAGCAGCGTCTTGAACGCCATCGGCCAGCGGGCCGAGACCTGGGGGGTGGTGGTGGAACAGGCGGAAGACGAGATCGCCGCCATCAACCTGGCCATCGGCGCCTCCTACGCCGGGGTCCGGGCCATGACCGGCTCCTCCGGGGGCGGGTTTGCCCTGATGGTGGAAGCCCTGGGCCTGGCGGGGTGCTCCGAAACCCCCCTGGTCATCTTGGAGTCCCAGCGCCCCGGCCCCAGCACCGGTCTGCCCACCCGCACGGAGCAGGGCGATCTCAGTTTTATGCTGTACGCCGGGCAGGGGGACTTTCCCCGGGCGGTGCTGGCTCCGGGCAACCCGGCCCAGGGATTCGCCTTGACGGCCCGGGCCTTCAACCTGGCCGACCGCTACCAGCTGCCGGTGATCGTCATCACGGATCAGTACTTCGGGGATACCAATTGCACCCACGAGCCGGGAGATTTTCCCGGGGAAGTCGAGATCGACCGGGCCTTGGCCACCGGCCCGGCCGACGGGGACTACGAACGCTATGCCCTGACCGCCAGCGGCATCTCGCCCCGGCGCCTCCCCGGCTTCGGCCCGGTGGTGGTGGCCGATTCCGATGAACACAC
Organism: Deltaproteobacteria bacterium; assembly: GCA_016875015.1. GTDB lineage: Bacteria > Desulfobacterota > Desulfobaccia > Desulfobaccales > 0-14-0-80-60-11 > 0-14-0-80-60-11. The sequence goes on from VGSJ01000070.1 coordinate 7,027, forward strand.
GCCTGACGGCCACCTCACCGAGGATCTGGAAATGCGGGTCAAGATGCATGACAAGCGTCTGCGCAAGCTGGCGGGGCTGGCCCAGGAGTTGGATGGCCTCACGACCGACGGCCCGGACGACGCCCCCCTGACCCTGGCCTGCTGGGGTTCCAGCCTGGGTCCGGTCGTCGAGGCGGTGGCCCGCCTCAATGCGAACTCCACCCCGGCCCGCTTGGTGCATTTCAGCGAACTGTGGCCGTTTCCGGCCCAGGCGGTGGCCAGGTCCCTGGGACGGCCCAAAAAGCTGGTGATGGTGGAGATGAACGCCACCGGGCAGTGTAACCGCCTGCTGCGCCAAGAGACGGGAATCACCGCGGACCACCTGGTGCTCAAGTATGACGGGGCTCCCCTGACCCCGGAGTATATCCTCCGGGCCCTCGCCGGGCACGCCTGAGGAGGTTGTCATGCTGCCGCTGGCTTTATATCAAGGAATTGAGTCGGCCTGGTGCCCGGGCTGCGGCAATTTCGGCATGCTCCAGGCCTTTAAGCAGGCCCTGGCGGAGCTTTCGATCCGGCCCGAGGAGATCGCCCTCGTCTCGGGTATCGGCCAGTCGGGGAAATTCCCCCACTATCTCAGGTGCAACACCTTCAACGGCATTCACGGCCGCACCCTGCCGGTGGCCACGGGAATCCGCCTGGCCAACCACGCGCTCAAAGTGGTGGCGACGGCCGGGGACGGCGACTGCTACGGCGAAGGGGGCAACCACCTGCTGGCCGCGTTGCGGAAGAACCCCGACCTCACCCTGGTGGTGCACAACAACCAGATCTACGCCCTGACCAAGGGCCAGGCCTCGCCCACCACCGACCAGGGCGCTAAAACCCTGTTGCAGCCTCACGGGGTGCCCTATCCGCCGCTGCACGCCCTGGCCATCGCCGTGGCCCAGGACTGTTCCTGGCTGGGCCGGGGGTTTGCCGGCCGCGGGGAGCACCTCACCGGCCTGTACAAACAGGCCCTGACCCATAAAGGGTTTGCCTTGCTGGAAGTGCTGCAACCGTGCGTGACCTTTAACAGAGTAAATACCTACCAATGGTACGAAAAACGGGTCTATGACGTGGAGGCGGAGCCGGACTACGACCCGGAGAACGAACTCTGGGCCTATCAGAAGGCCAAGGAGTGGGGGGACCGCATCCCCATCGGGGTGATGTACCGCCGTTCCCGGCCCACCCTGGAAGAGGCCCATCCGGTGCTTAAGGATGGCCCGTTGGTGCGACAACACCCAGAGCGACCCGTTGCGGCGCTTCTGGCCGACTTCATCTAGAGAGGGAACGATCATGACGGCAGAAAAAGAAATCCAGTCCTGGGATATCCTGAGGGAACCCAATCGCATTTTACTGGAGGAAGACTACGGCTCCAAGATGGAACTCTTGATTTACACGCTCACCTGGGCCGTGGAGATCATGCTCTGTTTCGCGTTCGCCATCTCTTATCTCCGGGGCTAACCCGTTAGGGGACCGGCCCCCCGCCGCGGGGCTGGGCTAGGGCATCTGCGGGGCCCGGGAGGCGGCGAGCCGGAGGGCGCGCCCTGGCCGGCCCGGGTATGAGGGCTGCCAAGGAAAATCATCGGGCTGGCCGCCGCGGTTGACCGGGCCAACCGGGTGCCTACGGCAATAATTCCAGTCCCGCGGGCAAGGTGCGGGCGGACAATTTAATTGTGAAAATAGGCATAAAATATTTGCTCAGGTTATTGAAATAAACCTGCATAGGGCATAAAATATTAGTAGGGAGAACCATCAGCATCAGATTTTCTGCCGAATCCGCTAACTAGCGGAAATCAGGCAGCGAAGCGGCGCGAGGCAGGAACCCACCATTCCTGGGGGTTACCACAGGCACTGGCGTAAGGAATTCGCAGAGCCGAGGAACCTTTCGTGGCAAAGGCTCAGGGAGGTGCGGTAAAAAGATGATTAATGAACTGTTAGCTCCTGGCGGCAGCCTGGAAATGGTGGAGGGGGTTTTTCAGAACGGCGCCAATGCCGTTTATGTTGGGGCCAAAGGCTTCAGTCGCCGGAAGTGTGTGTGGGAACTGGAAGACAGTCAGATCGGGGAGGCGGTCCGCATTGCCGCCGACTGCCAGGGAAAGGTCCGGGTAGCCCTCAACGCCGAGATCCTGCCGGAAAAATTACCCCTGTTAGTGCAAAAGGTTGAAAAGTACGCCCGCTTCGGCATCGAAGGGGTGATCGTGAAAACCCCGTTGGTGATGCAGGAGATCCATCGGCGTTTCCCGGAATTGGTCATCCACGCCAGCGTGGGCTGCAACATCCAGACCCAGGAGGACATGGCCCGGTTTAAGTCTTACGGGGCCACCCAGCTGGTGACTTCCACCGAAATCAACACGGTGGCAAAGCTGGCCCGGTTCAAACGGGAAGCCGACGAATTGGGGCTCAAGACCGAAATCCTGATTCACGGCAACCGCTGCATCGGCGGAGTGGGGAACTGCATTTTCCACGAACTCATTGCCGACTCTTACATCCGCAAGGTCTATCGGGATGAGGAAGGCAACGAGATCGTGGAGTACGAAGGCTGGCCCGACCGGAGCGGCAGCTGTTTCCGGCTGTGCCTCCTCACCGACGAGCAGCGCCGCAAAGTGTTGCTCAAGCGGGGGCAGCCGCTGGATGAGATTGAAGCCATCAACGAACGCATCCGGGAACAGCCCAACTTAGCCTTCGGTATCCTCGGGGATGAGTTGAAGGCCTACCTGGACCTGGGGCTGGCCACCGTGAAGGTCCAGGGCCGGGAGTACGCCATTGCCATGATCTCCCGCATGATTAGCTGTTACCGACAGCTCATCGATGCCCACATGCGGGGCGATGACATCAACGGCCTCTTCTATCAGAAGATTCAGGACCGCCTGGCGGGCCTGGTGGCCGAGCGGGATCAGGCCCGGATGGAAAAAACCAAGGAACTCCATCGGAACATTGTCGGGTTGTAATTATCGGCGTTTTTGTTAACAACCGGCATAATTTACTTTGTGCTCAAGAGAAGCCTGCCCTATAATGGGGCAGGCTTTTTTACGCGGCGGGCCTCAAGCTATCGCGCCGGGATGCTTGTTTGCGGCCTGGAGTGCAGGAAATTTAGCCAATCCGGGCAATGAGCGCTCGCACGGAATGCACTGAGGAAGCCGGGGTAGCAGAAACCAGGAAGGTTCGCTACCATTCAAATTTATTCGTAATGAGGCGATGATGGACCGTGAAGCTCCCTGGTGAATCTCCCGAGCCTGCAGGTCTGGCCTTTTGGTTCGGCTTGCTGCTGTGCGTCCTGATTCTGGTCGGCAGCTTCTATAACTTGGCGAATTATCCCACCATCTGGTGGGATGAAGCTATCTTTTCAGAAGCTGCCGCTAATCTGGTGCAGCATGGCCGCTACGCCTTTACGGTGCAAAGTCCCAATCAGCTGGTCGATTTGGATTTTCGGATCAGCGCCGGGCCGGCGGTGATCTTGCCCGTGGCCCTGGCCTACAAGCTGTTTGGGGTTAGCCTGCTCTCAGGACGGCTGGTGGCCGGAGCCTACCTGGTTCTCACCTTCCTGGCCCTGTTTCTGGTAGCCCGACGCCTCTGGGGCCCCGTCACGGCGCTCCTGGCCGTGGCCCTGGCCTTTCTGGGGACTGATGTTCTTTACTGGGGCCGCTCGGTGTTGGGGGATATACCCGCCCTGGGGCTCTTCCTCTGCGCCACCTGCTTTCTCATCCGGGGCCTTGAGTCCCGATCCCTCTGGCCCCTCTTTTGGGGGGGGATATTTTTAGGGCTGGCCTTCAATGCCAAGGAATTCTACGGCCTGGCCTGCCTGCCGCCCCTGGTGCTCCTGGCCCAGCAGCACTGGCGCGACAAGCGGCGTCTGACCCGCAGCCTCATGGCCTTCGGCGTCGGTGCGGCCCTCCCGCCGCTGGCCTACCTGGCTCTCAAGGCGGTGATTTTGGGGAGCCTGACCGGGGCCATCCTCCATTTCCTGGAACAGAAAAGGCTCCTGTGCCACGAGTTCTTCACGCCCATTACCATCGGCCGCATCTACCCGGAGAGTGTCCTGATGCTGTTGCAGAACCCCCTTTTCTGGCTGGGATGCCTGGGGGTCGGTTGGATTTGGAAGAAAGAGACCCCATCTCCCGGGGTTAAATTGTGGATCTGGAACTTCTTCCTCTGGAGCGGGGTTTACCTTACCGCGGTTTATTGGCACCGCTTTGCTCTCCCGGGTCTATTCCTGGCCTGCCCTTTGGCGGCCTATTTTCTCAGCAAAGTTTCGACCCGGCTGACTTCCGGGGTTTTCACGCCTCCGCCCCGGTGGTTGGCGCCCGGTATCATCGCCGCCTTTCTGGTCTTGTTTTACCCTGTCGGCGGCCTGGGTTTCTTCAAACAGGTTCTTATCTGCCGGGGCTCAGCCCCCACGCGTCTGGTGCAGTATCTTCGCACCCATGTGCCCACCAGCTGTCTCATCGAAACCCCGGAATACGAACTGGCCTTCCTGAACGACGACCACCGCATCCATCTCATGCCGTCGTATTTCTTTGTGGAATCAACGCCGGACCGGGTGGTGCTGTTCAACCCCCGGAAGCAACCTTACGAATTCAATCAGGTGGGGGCCGACATCCTGATTCTGGGCAGTTTCGGCAAGAGCGTCTTCAAGCAAGTCTATCCCCCTGCCCTCATCAATCTGGAGTGGCGCCGGATCGCTCAGGTGGATTATTATGACATCTATGTGTCAAAAAAATCGGCAAAAAAGACGCTAAGCTTGATGAATCAAACTCTAGCCTCATACCAAAAGGCTAGCCTGATCAGAGCTGCCAGTAAGAATAATGTCGCAGAAACCCTCGTTGATTCGTACTATCACTGATTTTCGCCGCCTATATCGGCAGCTGCGTTCCGGGGACGTGATCATCGGCGTTCTCGCCTTGCGGCCGGGCGAAGAAATCAAGGTCCTGGACCTGGCGGAGCGCGGCGTCGCCTTCTTCCCCCCGGTTTTGGCTCAACTCCTCGGCCGCTCCAAGGTGGCCCAGGCCGAAGTCCTGGGGGAATACATGGTTCCCGGCAGTTTCGTGGCCTACGGCCTCGCGGACCTGGCCGGGAAACTCCCCGAATTTAAGGCCCGGGAGGCTGTGGTCGCCAAGCGGGACCGGGCCCACCTGGGTCTGGGGGTCAGTCTCTGGCCCTCCCTGGAAACCCTCTACAGCCTGGCGGGCCTCCAGGGGCTCACCTACCCCCTGGTGGTGCAGCCTTTTGTGCCCGGCGCCCGGGACTTGAGGGTGGTGGCGCTGGCCGACTACGTCGAGGCTTATGAGCGGGTCAACCCCCACAGCTTTCGCAAGAATCTTTTTCAGGGAGGATCCTCCCAACCCGCCGCCCTCACCCCGGAACAGCAGAATTTTTGCCGGGAAGTGATGGATAGGGGAAGGTTTCCCTATGCTATTCTGGACCTGCTTCTGGATCCCCGGGGTGGCCGTCCTTATCTTTCCGAAATCAGCTTCAAGGGAGGACTGACCGGGGCCCGCCTCTCCCAGGCTGAGTTTCACCGCCGAGTTGCCGCCCTGGAAGAGGATTATATTCAACAATGGGAAACCTCGTCGAAGACCCGGCCCTGAGGGATCGCCTCCACGTCTTTGTTGATCGGACCAGCGCCGGCCAGCAGTTGGCTGCCTACCTCAGCGGGTATAGTGACCAGGAGATTCACCTCTTCGCCATTCCGGCCGGGGGCGTGCCGGTGGCTGCGGAGATCGCCCTCGCCCTGTCGATTCCCCTGGATCTCATCATTGTCCGCAAAATCCAGCTCCCCTGGACCACGGAGGCCGGCTTCGGCGCCCTCAATCCCGCCGGGCAGGCCATCCTGAACGAAGACTTGCTGCGCCGCATGCCCCTATCCCCCGAGGACATCGAGGCCCAGGTAAAAAAAACCGCCGCGGTCATCCAACAGCGGGAAGAGCGCCTCCGGGGCGGCAAGCCCTATGCCCGCCTGAACGGCCAGGCGGCCCTGGTGGTGGATGACGGCCTGGCTTCGGGCTACACCATGCGGGCGGCGCTCCAGTTCTTGAGGGCCCAGGGGGCCGGCCGGCTCATCGTCGCGGTGCCCACCGGGTCGGAACGCACCGTTTGGGACCTGCTTCCCCTGGTGGATGAGCTTTACTGCCTCAATGTCCGGGGCGGCTTCTCCTTTGCCGTGGCCGACGCCTATGAAAACTGGTATGATCTCACCGAGGGGGAGGTTTTGGCTATCCTGGCATCCCTTAAAAGTTTTGCGTAGGGTGCGTCTTACGCACCATTGCTCTGCCTCAACACCGTGCCTTGCCCATGAGCCCCAAACCTTTGCCGCCTAAGCCGTTGCCGGCCCAAATTCCCAGGGACCGCCTGGCCTTTGACATTGACGGGGTGGTGGCCGACATCATGACCACCTTCCTGGCCCTGGCCCGGGAACGCTATAACCAGGGGCACCATCTCCGCTACGAGCACATCACCACCTTCTTCTTGGAGGATTGCCTGGACCTCCCGTCCTGGATCATCGACGAGATCATCCGGGAACTCATCGACCGCCCCCACGAGCTGCCGGTGGAACCCTTCCCCCACGCGGTGCCGGTCCTCACCCGTCTGGCCCTGGAGACGCCGCTGTTGTTCGTCACCGCCCGGGACCGGCGGCGGCCCATCGAACGCTGGCTGCAACGCCACCTGGCCCCGGTGCCGCCTGCCGCCATCCGGGTCCTGGCCACAGGCGACCCCGACACCAAGATCCACTGCCTCAAGGACCACGGCATCCAGTACTTCGTGGAAGACCGCCTGGAAACCTGCCTGCAACTGGCCGACCACGGCATCACCCCCATCCTCTTCGCCCAACCCTGGAACCGCCAACCCCACCCGTTCCAGGAGGTCCATGACTGGCCGGAACTGGCCGGGCTGATCTTTGAGGAGTAAGCAGTGAGCAGGGAGCAGAAATTGCCAAAGCGGAGCTGGGTTTTTCACCGCTTACTGTCTTAAAAAGTGGTCAGGGGTCAGGGGGAAATGTAGGGGCATTGCCCACCATCCTCATTATACCTGCTTAGAAAAGTTCTTGGTGGCACCGGCATCTTGCCGGTGCGGCAAACCGGCTGGAAACCTGTGCCACCAAAGGCATCGGGCACGGAGGCTCGCCCCACTGCTCTTTTCATGATTTACGGTGGGCCGAAAGGCCCATGCATGACTATTCACTACTCACTCGCTGATCCCCCGGCACTTCCTTTTCCCTCCAATTTTAGATACAATCCCCCCATGACGCAGCGGGAAGCAGCATTAGCGGGCCGGATCACCCCGGCCATGATTGAAGCCGCAGCCGGTGAAGGCGTGGCGCCGGAGTTTATCCGCCAGGGGTTGGCCCAGGGGACCATCGCGGTGCCGGCCAACCGGGAGCACCGGGGGCTTAAGCCCGCGGCCATCGGCGCCGGGGTGCGGGTCAAGATCAACGCCAATATCGGCACGTCACCCCACGACATCAGCCTGGAGAAGGAGCAAGCCAAGCTGGCCGCGGCCCTTTTGTACGGGGCGGACGCGGTCATGGATCTCTCCACCGGCGGCAACCTGGACGAGATCCGTACGGCCCTTTTGGCCCGGTGCCCGGCGCCCTTCGGCACCGTGCCCATCTACCAGGTGATGACCGAGGCCAAGAGCTTGGATGACGTCAAAGCCGACGATCTCCTGGACATGGTGCACCACCACGCCCAACAGGGGGTGGACTTCGTCACGGTGCACTGCGGCATTACCAAAGGCGCCTTGCCCCTGCTGAAAAAACGGGTCACCGGGGTGGTCTCCCGGGGCGGCGCCTTTCTCACCGCCTGGATGCGCCGTTACGGGAAAGAAAACCCCCTGTACGAGCACTACGACCGGCTGCTCGACATTGCCAAAGAATACGACGTCACCCTGTCGTTGGGGGACGGCCTGCGCCCCGGGTGCCTGGCCGACGCCACCGACCGGGCCCAGCTTCACGAACTGAAGGTTTTAGGGGAACTCACCAAGCGGGCCTGGGCCAAAGGGGTCCAGATCATCGTGGAAGGGCCGGGACACCTGCCGCTCAACGCCATCAAGAAAAATGTCCGTCTCCAACAGAAGTACTGCGCCGGCGCCCCCTTCTACGTCCTGGGGCCCCTGGTCACCGACGTGGCTTCGGGCTACGACCACATCGCCGGAGCCATCGGCGGGGCCCTGGCCGCCACCCTGGGCGCGGCGTTCCTGTGCTACGTCACCCCCGCCGAACACCTGAAACTGCCGGAGGTGGAGGACGTCATCGACGGGGTGGTGGCCTCCCGGATCGCCGCCCACGCCGCGGACATCGCCCGGGGGCTGCCCGGGGCCGCGGACTGGGATTTAAAGATGTCCCAGGCCCGCCGGGCCCTGGACTGGGACACCCAGATCAAACTCTCCATCAACCCAGCCAAAGCCCGGCGCTACCGGGACCTCTCCCAGGCCAAAGAAGACCAGTGCACCATGTGCGGCCGCTTCTGCGCCATGAAGGTGTATGACGATAAGTTTGAAGGATGATTTCTTTGGGGAAGGGGGCTAAGGGTATACACCCTTACCCCCTCCCCCAATCCCATAAGCAAGAGTTGTAACGGATGTTCCAGACCCAAAATCATATAACAGATTGAATATAATTGATATATTGTGTTTTTTGGTAAAATATGTAGCCACTAATCTAATAGATAAATTAGATAAAAAGCTTGACATTCAAATTAGTTTAAAATAGTATCGTACT
>VGSJ01000071.1 GCA_016875015.1 Deltaproteobacteria bacterium
TTGATGAGGTAGAGGACAACCTCTGCCTGGGCTTGAATGATCTCGCTAGTAACCCGGAAAAACTTCGTTCGATGACGAATTTTCCATATCTCAATATTACTTGTTAGATGGCAACTTGGTATTAGATGGATGTCAAGTTTTTTTTGATGAAATTAATTTTAGGAATTGGGTTTTGATATTAAACAGAGGTTAAGGCCCGGGGGAAATCACCAGGAAGGGCGCAGAACCGTCAGGCTTAGGATCACCGCGGCCAGGAGGAGGCGGTAGATGGCGAAGGGGATGAAGGTGTGGCGCTGCAGGAAGCGCATAAGGAACTTGATGGTGAGGTAGCTGGAGATCACCGCGGCCAGAAAGCCTAAGGTGGCGGGCAACAGGGGGAGGGTCCCGGCGGGCTCGTGGAGCCACTTGGGTAAGTGGTGGAGGCCGGCGCCGGCGATGATGGGGGTGGACATCAAAAAGGAGAAGTGGGCGGCGGAGCGGCGGTTGAAGCCCAAAAACAGGCCGGTGGTCATGGTGATGCCGCTCCGGGAGACCCCGGGCATAATGGCCAGGGCCTGGGAGAGGCCGATGAGGATGGCGTCCTTCAAAGTGATCCGGTCCAGGGGGCGGTTATGCCGGGCCAGGATTTCGCCGAGGATGAGGAGGAGCCCCACCGCGCCCAGGAGAATGGCGATGCGGGCCGGTTCCCGGAAGATGGTCTCGGCCTGCTTTTCCAGCAGCAAACCGGCCAGGGCCCCGGGAATGGTGGCCACGATGAGAAAGAAGAGCATCTTGCGCTCCGGGCGGTTGTGCCGGGAGGGGGAGATGAAGGCGCGGGCCATGTCCAGCCAGTCCTGGTGGAAGTAGGCCACCAGGGCGACCAGGGTGCCGACGTGGAGGAGGATGTCAAAGCCCAGGCCGGCTTGGGGCACGTGCAGATAATGCTCCAGGAGGGCCAGGTGGCCGGAACTGGAAATGGGCAAGAACTCGGTAATACCCTGGACCACGCCGAGAAAGAGGGCGATAAGGGGGTGCATAATGGGGGAATGTATCACGGGGGAATTGAGGCGGCAATGGGAAAGTGGTCAGGGGTTAGGGGTCAGGGGTCGGTCATACGAACGATCATTTCCTCATGGACACAACGAAAGATGAAAAATGGCTGGTGTTGGTGGGGCGGACGTCCCTGGCCGCCTCTCGCTGGCGGGCACGGAGGCCCGCCCCGCCGAGCTATTTTCATATAAAATTGCGGTCAAACGGATTATAGCCGCAGGCTTTCAGGCTGCGCCGCACAGGCTGGAAAGCCTGTGCCACCGGTGCGCCGGTGACGCGGCGCCAGGGATCCCGGAGAATTATGACGGCTTGGCTAAAGTGACGGTGACGCTGGCGGGGCGGGAGCGCTCCAGGCTGACCCCGGCGGGCAATTCTACGGAGACGGTGAGGCGGTGGCGGCCGGGGGCCAGGTTGCGGGTGTCCACCCGGGCCTTGAGGTCTTCGGCCTTGAGATTATGCACCAGGGGCCAGGGGCCTTTAAGGGTGAGGGTGACCTGGGCCGGCGACACCCGGGCCTTTTGGGGGCCGGTCAAGACGGGGATCCCGGAAAAGGTCCGGGTAAGGATTTTGGGGCCGATCCGGAGGTCCGCCAGGATGGGGACCGGATCTTTCAGGGCCAGGTGGAGGTTCTTGAAGTCCAAATCCGTGGCGATGACGGTGGGTTCCTTGAGGAAGGACAGGTCAATGGGGAGGGTGGAGATAAATTGCAGTTCGGCCAGTTCCGGGGCAGGGCCTTTCACGGTCACTTGGGCCGGGCGGGCGTGGGCGCTGACGAGCTCGTAGCCCTCGGCGGGATTATTTTCCAGGACCGGTTTGATGGGCAGGGTCCGGGTGATGGTGGCGGCCAGGGTCAGGGGGATGGGGTTGGGCTGGATGCGCACCACCTGAACCCCTCGGGGCAGGGAAAAGCTGTTGGGGCCGAGGGAGAAGGTGTGGCGGCCGCTTTTATAACCGCTCAGGTCCATGGTTTGGGTGAGGCGGGACTGGGACAGATTGTTGACTATGGAGCGGGAGCCGACGACCCGGACCTGAATGGCGGGGGGCACCTCGCTGGTAACCATGAGATTGTGGTTCAGATTGACCATTTCGAGGAACATGCTGAGGGAGGTCTCGGTGCGCTCCTCACCGCTGACGGCAAGCCAGAAGGCGATAGCCAGCAGAAGAGAAAGGAGTTTCAGGAGCCTATTGCGTTTTAAAGTGTCGAGCCAGTTTTTCAATCCAGTTTCCTCGGTTATTGGCCGGGGTTTCCAGGAGGTCCTGGAGGGCCTGACGCAGTTGCAGCCGGGTAAGATCGCGTCTCAGTTTGCCCCCCTGGGCCAGAGAGATTTGTCCGGAGGTCTCGGAGACCACCAGGGCCAGGGCGTCGCTGTGCTCGGTGATCCCCACCGCGGCCAGATGGCGGGTGCCCAGGGTGGGATCCAGGTTGGGGTTGCGGGACAGGGGCATCAGACAACCGGCGGCCACGGCCCGGTCCCCCTGGAGAATGACGGCGCCGTCATGGGTGGGGTTGTGGGGCCAGAACAGAGTAACCAGCAACTCCTTGGTAACCAGGGCGTCCAACTTGATGGCCCCTTCGAGAAAATCCGACAGGCCGATGTCGCGTTCCATGACGATGAGGGCGCCGATATAGCGACTGGCCATGGTGTCGGCGGCCTCGCACACTTCCTCAACGGTGAGCGGGGCGTGGATGCCGCCAGGAGCCAGGGCCTTTTTGCCCATGTTACTGAGAACCCGGCGGATGTCGGCCTGGAAAAGAATGATGACAATGAGCACAAAGCTCTTGACGATAATATCCAGGAGCCATTCCAGGGTAAAAAACTCCAATTGCCGGGCCACCAGATAGGCGATAAACAGGAGAAAGAGCCCGGCCAGGATCGGGATGGCCTGGGTGCCGCGCAGGATCAGCACCACCTGGTAAATGATGATGGCGACCAGGATGATGTCCACACCATCCTGCCAGCGCAGATTGCTGAGAAATTGCCACATGGCGGGGGTAAAGGCGAATCCTTTCCGAAGATGTCAGGTGATGGGGAGGCGAAGGCTTTCGGACCCCGCCGGGCATCTCCAACCTTATGGTTAGAAGGGTTCAGGGCGAAAAACGTTAAGCGAGTTGGTACAAAGGTGCACCGGGCGCACCCTCTAATACCGTGTTCCCTTTGAACTGAAACAAACCATCCAGATAACCTATTGATATCTCTCGTAGGGGCGGGTTTGAAACCCGCCCCTACAAAACGAACACGGTATAAAAAGGCCGAAAATTAAATGATTTAAAGAAGTTAATACAAATCCCCCCTAACCCCCCTTTTTCAAAGGGGGGAATAACTGCGCCGGCTTATGAGGCGCTGACTTTGATACCAAGTTGCGCTCAAACGGCTATTTTCTGTAGCCGCAGGCTTTAGCCTGCGACTGCACAGGCTGGAAAGCCTGTGCTACCTTTTGACGGCAATCTGGTATGAGATCCTTCGCCAAGCTCAGGATGACAAAAAAGGCTGTTTTTCAGCAGCCTAACAAGGAGCTGTTCCCGCCGGGGCGGTGCGAATCGCTTCCAGCACGGCCAGGAACTGGCGCGCATAGGCCACGTTGTGGGTGCGGACGATCCGGGCGCCGCGCAGCACCGCCACGGCCAGGGCGGCCAGGGTGCCGACATCCCGTTCTTCGCCGGCGGGGAGGTCCAGGATATGCCCGATGAAGGCTTTCCGGGAGGCCCCCACCAGCAGTGGACAACCCAAATCCAGGAAGACATCCAGGCGGTTCAAGATCTCCAGATTGTGTTGCCAGGTTTTGCCGAAACCGATACCGGGGTCCAGGACCAGGAGTTCAAGCGGGAGGCCCTGGGAGGCGGCGAAATCCAACCGTTCCCGGAAGAAGTCCCTGATCTCTCTTAGCAGGTCGTGGTAGTGCGGCTGGCGCTGCATATCCCTGGGGGTGCCCTGCATGTGCATCAGCACCACCGGGGCTTGCATCTCGGCTGCCAAGGGGGCCATATCCGGGTCAAAGGACAGGGCGCTGATGTCATTGATGATGGCGGCTCCGGCGTTTAGGGCGGCCCGGGCCACCGCTGCCTTGTAGGTATCAATGGAGATGGGGACGGCGATTTCGGGGGCCAGGGTCTCGATGACCGGCACCACGCGGCGCAGTTCCTCATCCAGAGGCACGGGATCGGCAAAGGGCCGGGTGGATTCACCGCCGATATCCAGGATGTCGGCGCCGGCCACCACCAGGGCCCGGGCCTGGGCCAGGGCGGCGTCGGGGTCGAAAAAGCGGCCGCCGTCGGCAAAGGAGTCTGGGGTAACGTTGAGCACCCCCATGACCAGAGGGCGAGGCGCGGCTAGAAGCGCCGCCCAGATATGACGGCGATCCGGAATCTCCCCAAGGCCGGAGGGATGGGTCAGGCCCGACATGGCTATGCCTGTTGGAGGCCGAGTGGCAGTTGGGCCGAGATTTCTGCGGGTTCTTCGGGATTCTGGAAAGAGTCCAATATCCGGTCGATTTCGGTACTGTTCAGGGTCTCCTTTTCCAGGAGGGCCTGGGCCAGGGCTTCCAGTTGGGGCCGACGGGCGGCGAGCATATCTCTGCCGCGATTGTAAGAGCTGAAGACCAGGTTCTTGATGGCGTGGTCGATGACCCGGGCGGTCTCCTCACTGAAATCTTTGCCCTGGGAGATCTCCCGGCCCAAAAAGATGTGTTCGTCCCGTTTCCCGAAGGTAACGGGGCCTAATTCATCGCTCATGCCCCAATTGCACACCATTTTGCGGGCCAGGCCGGTGGCCCGTTCCAGGTCGCTGCCGGCGCCGGTGGTGAAATGCTTAAAAATCAGTTCCTCGGCGGCGCGGCCTCCCAACAACACCGTCAGGGTATCGAGGAGATACTCTTTGGGGTAGGTGTGCCGTTCATCCAGGGGCAGTTGCTGGGTGAGGCCCAAGGCCCGGCCCCGGGGAATGATAGTGACCTTGTGGATGGGGTCGGCGCCCGGGATGCACTTGGCCACCAGGGTATGCCCGGCCTCGTGATAGGCGGTGTTCAGGCGTTCCCGCTCACTCAAAATAAGGCTGCGGCGTTCCGTGCCCATGAGAACCTTGTCTTTGGCCTCCTCGAAGTCGGGCATGGTGAGGGCGTCACTGCCGCGGCGGGCCGCGAACAGGGCGGCTTCGTTGGCCAGGTTCTCCAGGTCGGCGCCGGAAAATCCGGGAGTGCCCCGGGCCAGGATGGAAAGGTCAACGGAGTCGGCCAGGGGAGTGCGTCGGGTATGAACCTTGAGGATGGCTTCCCGCCCCTTGAGGTCGGGGATGGGGACCACTACCTGACGGTCGAAGCGGCCGGGCCGCAGCAAGGCCGGGTCCAGGACGTCCGGGCGGTTGGTGGCGGCGACGAGGATAACCCCTTCATTGGCCTCAAAGCCGTCCATTTCCACCAGGAGTTGGTTTAAGGTCTGTTCCCGCTCATCGTGGCCGCCGCCTAAACCGGCGCCGCGGTGACGGCCCACGGCGTCAATTTCATCGATGAAGATGATACACGGGGCGCTTTTCTTGCCCTGGATAAACAGGTCCCGCACCCGGGCGGCCCCCACGCCCACAAACATCTCCACGAAATCGGACCCGCTGATACTGAAGAAAGGAACCCCCGCTTCGCCGGCGATGGCGCGGGCCAGGAGGGTTTTACCGGTGCCCGGGGCGCCCACCAGGAGAACCCCTTTGGGGATGCGGCCTCCCAGCCGGGTGAACTTCTTTGGATCTTTGAGGAAATCGATGATTTCCGACACTTCTTCCTTGGCTTCCTCGATGCCGGCCACATCACTGAAGGTGATCTTGACAGTGGATTCCGTCATGAGGCGGGCCCGGCTCTTGCCGAAGGACATAGCTTTACCGCCGCCGGACTGCATCTGGCGCATAAAGAAGATCCAGACGCCCACCAGGACCAGCATGGGCAGCCAGGAGACCAGCAGGGTGGTGTACCAGGGAGAATCATCCTTGGGCTTGGCCGTGATCTCCACCTTCTTCGCCTGGAGGAGCTTGATCAGGTCCGGATCGGTGGGGGCGTAACTCTTGAAGGCCTTGCCTTCTTCCATTTCGCCGGTGATTTCATCGCCCTGAAGCGTGACCTTTTGGATTTTGTCAGCTTTTACCAGCTCGATGAATTTGCTGTAAATGATGGTGGCCTTGCCGCGGGCGTGTTCCACGCTGTTGAAGTAATTGAACAGGAAGATCATTACCAGAGTAATGAGCAGCCACAGGGCAATATTTTTATAGAATGGGCTCAAACGGTTATTCATGGGGTCCTTAAACGCAGGCAAACGCCAGGGTTAGGTCATTTATATCAATTTTTCCCTGGATCAGTTTACGTTTCCTGAGGGAAAAATGCAAGGTGAATTGTGCTATTGGCTTAATTCGGGGGGGGAGAGGAGGAAACGGGGCCCCAGACCCTGCGGTCTCCCCATTCTGAATGGAGAGAGCAGGGACCAAGGCGTGGGGGGATGTTATCAAGCCGGACGGTGATGCGGGCGGGGCTAGAACCTCTCGCCCGGCAGCAGACCGGCCAGGCTTTCCCGGGGGATGCGCCAGGGGCCGCCGCCCCACTTGACCCCGGGGATCCGGCCGTCACGAATCATCCGGTAGACGGTGCGGCGGGAGATAACCAGGATCGCCGCCGCCTCATCCGGCCGAAAAAAACGCTTTTGGTGTAATAATTCCATCCTTCAGCCTCCCTGCGGTTTCAGATTCCTCTTCCTTGAAGGTCCTGGTGCATTTTGAATGCAAGGGGCAAGCCATTTTTTCTGACCTGAAAGGCTTTTTTTTGGGGTTTTTGGTTTGGAAATAAATGCTGGTGCGACGGCCGCACCCTGGGGACAACGGCCAGCTTTGCCAAATGTAAAATGCGTCCTACGCACCAACAGTATTGGCCATTTTCCATGCGTTACGGGTGGGCCGAAGGCCCATGGGGCGCTGCCGTGAAAAGTTTTTTTTGAGGTGCGCGGCGCCCACTCTGCCTGCTGTCTGATTTCGCCTGAGCTGCTTACCAACCAGGCCTTATAACCCCCCCTAAATTAATGGGGCTTTCAGATAATTCCCCCCTAGGGATTGCCGAATCCCCCTAGACAGATTGCCCCACACCCGGAGCGCTTCGTCCTCCTGAGCCAGCCGGCTGCCGGGGTCGCGGATCCCTTCATCCGCCGTTGTTCTTAACTCGTCATTCTTCAAGAGCCAGAGATTTCCAGCCTGCCTCAGTGCAAGGGAAATGCCGGTGAATGGTGCAGGGCTTAGCCGGGCGGCCCGTGGACGGGGGACCGTTGCCTCAGTCTTATCCCCACGGCAAAGCGGCGGAGGCGTCCCTTTCGGCAGGCGCAACGCAGGATATGGGACAGGAGGAGACAGGTGTCTTACAGGTTGCACGAATCTTGAAAGGGATAAGAACAGCTGTGGCAGAAAAGGGAGGGAGAGGAAATGATGCAAGAACGGCTGATAAGACCCAGGGAAGTAGCCAACCGCCTGGCGGTGTCCCGATCCACGGTGTACCGCTGGTTTTGGGAAGGCAAGCTCAAAGGCGTCAAGATCACCGGAGGCACGGTCAGGATCCTGGAGAGCGCGGTCAGGGATAAGATGGCCGAGGTTTATTAAGGGGAACCGGAAGGTTCGGGCAGTTGCTGAGGAATCTTAGGGCTCATCCGTAAGGCCTGAAAAGGTGGTATTGGCTGGTGGCACAGCCTTTCCAGGCGGTGCAGGACTAACCTGCTACTTTGGCGCAGGCTGGAAAGCCTGTGCCGCCGATTTACAGAACTTTTCGTAATAGAAATTAAAACGGACCGGCAAGGCTATGGATAAAGGGGGGCAGGCGTGGAGGCAGGAATAGTTGACACCGGCTGCGGGGAGGAATCCGGGCTGAGGGACAACTGTTTCAGGCGTGCTGGAGACTGAACGGATTATTGCGTATATCCAGGCAACCATGACGGGAATGAAAAAAAGAAGCAAACAGGGGAAGCGTGACCTTTATTGGGAGGACGCTCAAGCACTCTACCTGGCGGGCAAGGACCTGAAAGAGATTCTGGAACTGCTGCCGGTAGCCCTGGTAACCTTGAAGCGGTGGCGCCAGGAAGGGAGATGGGAAGAAAAACGGCGGCAGGTACCGGTATCCCCCCGATGGCTGGGAGAGGCCTTGAAGGGGATCTTGCGGGAGAAGGCCGGCCGGCTCATCATCAAAGGCGACCTGAAAGCGCCGGAACTGGATGAAATCACCAAGATTGTGACTCTCCTCGACCGCCTGTGCAGCCAGGGATGGGACATGCGGGCGGCGGCCCTGGAAGTGATGGATCGGTTCATCGATTTTTTACGGGGATGGGTGACGGACCCGGAGGAACTGAAGCGGATTTCGTACCGGGTACAGGAGTTTTTCCGGCAACTGGAAGAAGAAATCTGATCCGGCAGACAGCCGAGGGCGGGGCGCCGGGCACCCCCCACAAGCAGGCCACAGTGAACCACGACTGATTCAGATGGCGGGCACGGAGGCCCGCCCCACCGGCACAGGGAAGCGCCATGACCTTAAACAAAAAGTTGACCAAGAGCGAGTTTCGCCAGCGGGCCGATAAGATCCTGATGCGTCTGTCGCTGGAAGTGATGCCCTTCTGGGCCGACAGCGAAGAAAAACACCAGCAACGGCTGGAGCGGGCCGCCGGTGATCCCCTGTATTTCTGCCGCACCTATCTGCCGCACTATTTCGCCCACGCGCCGGCGCCCTTTCACTATGAGCTGGTGCGGATGCTGGAGCAGCGGGACGGTGAGGTGGTGACGCCCATGGCGGTAGCCGCCCCCCGGGAGTTTGCCAAAACCACCGTATGCGCCTTTGGATACGTCCTCCACCAGATCTGTTTCCGGAGACGGCATTTCATCCTGATCGGCAGCGACACCGAAGACCTGGCCTCGGATCTCACCGGCTACATCTACCTGGAACTGCTCTACAACGAGAGACTGCACCAGGATTTCGGGGAGTTGGTCAAAGGCAACAAGCCGGTGGACGATTTTGTGACCTTGAACGACATCCGGGTAAAGGCCCGGGGACGGGGGCAGCGCCTCCGGGGTCTCAAGCACAAGCAGTGGCGGCCGGACCTGGCCATTCTGGATGACCTGGAGAATGACACCAACGTGCGGAATCCCGAAATCGTCCAATCCATCCTGGACTGGGTGAAATCGGCAGTCTATCCCGCGGTGGATGCCCGGGGCACCCTGATGGTCATCGGCACCATTCTCCGGTGGCACAGCGCCCTGCACGTGATGCTGACCAGCCTCGATGAACCCTACTGTCATTTCCAGCGGCGACTTTACCGGGCCTACCAGGAAGACGGGTCGTCATTGTGGGAGGCCCGGCACCCGGTGGCCCGGCTCAAGCTGCAAAAGCAGTTGATGGGCACCGTGGCCTTCAACCGGGAGAAGATGAATGAACCGACGCCGGACGGCGGCTTTTTCCAGGAGGACTGGATTCACTACTACCATCCCGACAGTTTGAAAGATCGGGACCTGGTGGTAACGGGTTTTTTTGATCCTTCCCTGGAGACCGGAGCCACTGCGGATTACAAGGCGTTTGTCACGGTGGGCTGGGATCGGCGGGAAATGGTGATTTACGTGATGGATGCGGTCATCCAGAAAACCACTTTGGATCAGATTATGCGCGCCATTTTTAACCGGCACCAGCAATTCGGCTATCAACTGGTAGGGGTTGAAGACAACCTGTTCCAGCGTCTCCTGCTCAAGGAGTTCGACCATCTAGGGGTGGAGCGCGGCCAACTGCTGCCCCTGCGAGGGGTGACCCACCGCATCGCCAAGGAGACCCGGGTGGCCGGCCTGTCACCGCTGTTAGAGCGGGGCAAGATTCGCTTTATCCGGGGGCATTCGGACCAGGAACTGCTGGTAGAGCAGTTGCTCTTCTTTCCGTCGCGGACGCTGCACGACGATGGGCCGGACGCTCTGGAAGGGGCGGTGTGCCTGGCGCAGAATCTGCCGACGGGAGGGGCGCCGCACTATACCCCGGTGAAACCGCGGCTCTTCCAGAGCCGGGGGGCATTTTAGAAGCCGTAAGCCGTAAGCAGTGAGCAGTAAGACCAATTTGACCAAGCCTTTTCTGAACCCAGCTCACCGCGCGCGGATCACGGTTAGGAGACACTATGGGGCTGAAGGATTTATTCGGGAGGCTGTTTAAAGAGACGGTGAGGCCTGAAACCCGGGGGTTGTCGGCGGTGAGCCTGGCAGAACGCTGGAGCAGTTACCCCAGTGCGGGGTTGACCCCGAACCGCCTGGCGGGAATCTTCCGGGAGGCGGACCAGGGGAATGTTTATCGCCAGATGGAGCTGTTCGAGGAAATGGAGGAGAAGGACGCCCACCTGACGGCGATCCTCCAGACCCGGAAAATGGCGGTATTGGGCAAGGACTACGAGGTGATGCCCTATGCCGGCACCCCGGAGGATGAAGAGATTGCGGCGCGGGTGGGGGAGATCGTCTACGGCATCTCCAACCTGGAGGAGGCTCTACTGGACCTGCTGGACGCCATTGGCAAGGGGTTTGCCCTGTGCGAGATCCTCTGGGAGGTGACTGGCGGCCAGGCCCGGGTTTCGGAGCTGAGGTGGATTCCCCAGAAAAAGGTGACCTTCGGCGAAGACTGGAAGCCCCGCCTGCTGACTCCCGAAGCCAGCTGGCAAGGGATAATGCCCCCGGTCTGGAAGGCCATTTACCACCGTTACAAGGCCAGAAGCGGACACGCCACGCGGTCGGGGGTGCTCAGAGTGGTGGGTTGGATGTACCTGCTCAAGAATTTTGCCTTGAAAGATTGGGCGGCGTTCAACGAGGTGTTCGGTATGCCGCTCAGACTGGGCAAGTATGACAACACCGCCTCGCCGGCGGACCGGGAGGCCCTGGTCCAGGCCATTCGAAACCTGGGTTCCGATTCGGCGGGAGTGATCAGCAAATCCACCGAGATTGAATTTGTGGAAGCCGCCTCCCGGTCTGGCGGGGCCAACCCGTACCAGCTCATGGCGGATTTTTGCAACCGGGAAATGTCCAAGGCGGTTTTGGGCCAAACCCTGACGACGGACACGACCGGGTCCACGGGCACCTATGCGTCGGCCAGCGTGCACGCGCAGGTGCGACGGGACCTGGTGGAAGCCGACGCCCAGGTCCTGGCGGCTACCTTGAGAGAACAACTGCTGCGTCCCCTGGTGGGATTCAACTTCGGCTGGGACAAGCCCGTGCCCTGGTTCCGCTTCAGGTTTGAAGAGGAAGGAGACCTCAAGACCTTATCCGAAGTTTACCGCAACCTGGCGGCCATGGGCGTGCCCCTGGACTTGGAGCACGTGGCGGAACGTTTCGGTATTCCCTTGTTACGGGCCACCGGAAAGGGCAGTGGCTCATAAGCCTGGGGGCTACCCACAAAGTATGCATTGGGCGTGGAGACCTTGCTCACGCCAAGATGCCAAGACCTCAAGAAGAGGAGGAGCGGACCGATGAGGAAAAACAGGTGGCTCTGGGTAGCGGCCCTGGTATGGCTCAGCGGCGGTTGCTGCGGGCACCCGGGGGTGTTCCAGAAGATCCACGATTCCATGGTGACGGTGCAGCACTTTTATGACCCGTTGATTAAACAGGATTTTGACCGGCGGGAGATAGTGCAACAGGCGATGGTGGCCGCGGATACGACTCTCCTCCTGGCTTCGGAACTCCAACAGCAATGGTGCCCCAATCCCGATAAGGCCAAGCAGTTGGAACTGCAAACCCAGGAGGCCAAGAAGCTGGCCCAGGAGGCGGGCGTAGTCGAGGCGGGGGCATCCGAGGACCAAAGCTCCCCGCAAGCCACGGAGTGAGGAAAGATGACGATGACGTCGAACGC
The DNA here is from genome assembly GCA_016875015.1 of Deltaproteobacteria bacterium. Taxonomy (GTDB): domain Bacteria; phylum Desulfobacterota; class Desulfobaccia; order Desulfobaccales; family 0-14-0-80-60-11; genus 0-14-0-80-60-11. The sequence goes on from VGSJ01000071.1 coordinate 11,887, forward strand.
GGTAAGCCAGAACCAGACTCCTGCCCTGCCCGAGTGGATCAGAGTGCTTCCCCGGGGCGCCGTGGAGTTGTCGGACCACCGGGAACCGTTCATGGTGGACGAAGCGTCTCTTATATCCATGACGGCAGATTTTCGCTCCCGGGGAGTGGATCTGGTCATCGATTACGAGCACCAATCCTTGCAGGGGGAGCGAGCCCCGGCGGCAGGCTGGATCAAGGAGCTGGAGGCGCGGCCAGACGGCCTCTGGGCCCGGGTGGATTGGACCCAACAAGCCCGGGAATACCTGGAGAAGAAGGAGTATCGTTACTTTTCCCCCGTACTGCGGCTGGACCCCGAAACCCGCCGGCCCGTTGCCCTGATGCATGTGGGCTTGACCAACGTGCCGGCTATCAAGCACCTGCCGCCCCTGGTGGCCAGGTGGGGGGGGGAAGCCGCCCCCCCGGGAGCGCGGCGGCCGGCAGAACCGGTGGTCAGGGCCCTGGCGGCAAAAATGGACTCAGTAAAGGAGAAAGGGAAGATGGTGGAACAGCTCAAACGCCTGATGGGTTTGGAACCCGAGGTGGAAGAGAGGGCGGTACACGGTAAGGTGCTGGAGGCGTTCCGGGACCTGGCCGCGACCTTGAATCTGCCGGGTGAAGTTTCCGTGGCTCAACTGAAGGGGGCGGTGGAAGCTTTGAAAGCCGGTGCGTCGCGCCTGCTCAAGACCGAGGAGGCCCTGCAGGCTCTCAAAGCCCGCCTGGCGAGCGAGACGGTCGACCGGCTCGTGGAGGAAGCTTTGCAGGCCGGCAAGGTCAGCCCGGCCCAGCGCGGTTGGGCGCTGGAATATTGTCGCCGGGATCAGGAAGGTTTCCAGACCTATGCGGCCCGGGCCCCGAAACTGGTGCCAACCGGGGAGGAACTGCGGCTCCTCAGGGAAGAGCACCATGATGAGAGAGGTTTGCTCCCGGAGGAACTGGCCGTGTGCCGATCCCTGAACGTTTCTCCAGAAGCCTACCTCAAGGCCAAGGCGCAAACCGGGTAGTTTCCGCAGGGAGACTCTTTAGGTGGGGTAGTGCAGGGGGGTAAGGGGGAAAATGGCCAGACCGCCTGCCGCCCCGATCCCGGCTTGGCCCCTGAAGGAAAGAGCAGCAGGAAGGTTTTCGGCTAAGGGTGATTAACCAATACAAGCGGAGGTAGAAGGATATGTCAGCTTTAACCCGTGACCGGGCTACGCCATACCGGGAAGGTATTGAGATTGAATACCCGGTGGCAGCCAACACAAAAATCTACGCCGGTTCCCTGGTATGTATCAATGCGGCAGGTTATGCGGCGCCGGCGGCGGACACCATCGGTTATCGGTTCGCCGGGGTAGCGTTGGAACAGGTGGATAACAGCAGCGGCAGTAACGGCGGCAAAAATGTGAAGCTGCGGCGGGCCGGGGTGTTCGAGTTCGACGCCGGGTCCATCAGCCAGGACATGGTGGGAGCCGCCATGTACGCGGCAGATGACCACACCTTTGATGATGCTGCCGGTCCCGCCAATGACATCAAGGTGGGCCTGTTGGTCAAATACGTCTCGGCCACTAAAGGCTGGATCGACATCGCCAGGTAACGGAGGAACCTCTCATGATTATCAATATGGAAAGTTTAGCCCGACTGTATACGGGATTCACCGCCGTGTTCAACGCCGCCTTCCAAGAGACTCAGACCTGGTATGAGCGGGTGGCCATGACGGTGCCGGCCAACACCCGGATTATGGATTACAAGTTCCTCCTGGATTTTCCCATGGTCCGGGAATGGATCGGTGACCGGCAGATCAGCTCTCTGGAACCCCAGGCCTTCCAGGTGGAAACCAAGGACTGGGAAGCCACCATCGAGGTGGACCGCAATGATATCGAAGACGACCAGCTGGGATTCTACAATCCCATCGTGGCGGCCCTGGCCCAGGAAGCGCGGAAACACCCGGAGAGATTGATTGCAGACCTGCTGCTGGGGGGATTCTCCACGGCGTGTTATGACGGCCAGAACTTTTTTGCCGCCACGCATCCGGTGGGCGCCGGGACCGTCTCCAACTTCGGCGGCGGCTCCGGCACCGGCTGGTATCTCATGGACACCAGCCGGGCGGTTAAGCCATTCATCTTTCAGTTGCGGCGGGAGGTCCAGCTGGTGCGCATGGACCGGCAGGATGACGAGCACGCCTTCATGCGGAAGAAAATGCGCTACGGCGTGGATTACCGGGGGGCGGCGGCCTTTGGCCTGTGGCAGCTGGCCTATGCCTGCAAGGAAACCCTGAACGACACCAACTATGCGGCGGCCCGGGCTGCCATGATGTCGGTGAGCAACGCCGAGGGCCGGCCCCTGGGGATGAAGCCCAACCTGCTGCTGGTGCCCCCGTCTCTGGAGGCGCAAGCCCGGGAGATCTTGCAGGCGCAGTTTATCATCGGCGACCCCCTCACCGGCGGCGCCCGGACCAATGTCTGGCAGGGCACGGCTGATCTCCTGGTGGTGCCGGAGTTGGCCTAACGGGAATAACCAACCGGGACGGCGGCGGCACCGCCGCCCTCCCTTTATTCAGATGCAGGGGGAACGATTATGGCCTGGTTTGGCGGCTTCACTTTAGAAACATACAACCGGATTCCGGGCGATTACGAAGAAGTCACCGCGGGAGTCAGCGTGGTGGGGTTTTCGAGTCCGAAAATCATGCCGACCACGGGACCCTATGCGCGCATGGCCGCCCGGGCGGCCCTGGTGTCCTCGGAAAATGGGGACATCCGGTTTCGCATTGACGGCGGGCTGCCCAGCCTCAGCAGCGGGCACTATCTGACCAGCGGCGACACCCTGGTGCTCACCGGCACCCAGGCCATCCAGCAATTCCGGGCCATTCGGAGCGGCGAGACGAACGGGGTGTTGCGGGTGACGTATTTTTATTAAAGAGTTCCACAATGTCCCAGGGGCGTTGACCCCTTGGGATTACGAAATTCAGATGGATGTTTTACCGAAAACAGAAGGTTCAACGAGGTTCTGAGAGGTTCTGAGCTTTGAGGCTGAACCGGACCCGGGATCACTTCACCAGGGGATTATGACCGCCGTGAAAAGAGTAAGAAGCCTTGAAAGCACCCTGCCACAGGTTGAGGTTTTATAATGGCGACTTTTACTTCTGTCACCAGTGGTAACTGGAATAATGGGGCCACCTGGGGCAATGCTTCCCCCGGAGTCAAGGGGACAGACTGGCCTGGGAACGCCACGGATATCGTCAACATCGGCACGACCGCGGGTCAGAGCCATGTGGTGACGTATAACGTCTCGGAAACCAACGCCCTCGGGCAAGTAACCATCGGGGCCACTTCCGGCGTCGGGGTTTCCCGGCTGGAGTTCAGTGCCGGGATGAACACCAAGCTGACCCTGGGGCACCAAGACATTTTGGTGCAGCTTTCCGGCGAACTGCGGGTAGGCGCACCTGGGGCCATCATCCCAAAACAGTATCTGGCCGAACTGGTATGGAACACCACGGCGGACAACGCCAAGGGACTCAATCTGGCCTTAGGCGGCAAGTGCAACATCTACGGCGACCCGGATTATTATGGCTCGGATTTCGATACCACCTTGGTTTCCCAGGCGGTCATCCCTGCCGCGGGCAATTCTGTAACCATTACGGTGTTGGGGGACTTT
>VGSJ01000072.1 GCA_016875015.1 Deltaproteobacteria bacterium
TTACATTTTGGCCTTCTGAAAAATCCGCCCTCTGTTATTTCAACTACTTAGGCCTTATCAAACGGCCAAAATGGCCTCTTGCTGTCGAAGATGAGTATAAAGGTGGTTGGCATGGTCCCCCGCCCGCCATTCCCGGTGCTCTCGATCGCGCCAATCGTCGAATGGTAGCATAAACACCAGACGGCCTCCAGGCTTAAGAACCTTCAACATTCCCAGAAGGGCTCCATAGGGGTTAGGCACATGCTCAAGACAATGGTTAGAGATGATCACATCCACGCTTGCTTCTTCGACTTCCTCTAGAGTCGGGTAAAGCTCAATGGAACAGCCCGTCTGGCTACAGATCTCCTGGCAGCGATCCAGAGCGTCTGCATTCACCTCCACGCCTATCCGGCGCTTGGCAGGAAGGTTCCTCAGGAACAAGCCGTCGGCACAGCCAAAGTCAAGTATCACCAGGGCATCGCTGCAAAATGGGCGGAAGTACTCGGCCTGAAGGAGTCGACCACCGTGTTTCTTTGAGCCGAAACGTTCTCGAAAATAGGTTCGCCCCCGATTGCCGAGGTAGTGTTTACTGATGTTCCTAAACTCGACCGTCATAGCTTAGACTCTCCCGGCTGTCACTTTCGCCTTATTGCCCGGGACACAACCTCAGATTATAGACCTCTGAAGCCTCGCCCGGCATGATTGGCAGCGCACTTCGCCGATCTTATCACCCACCAGGTATCCCCGGCCGACATTCCAGACATTCCCCCACAGCAACTAGGGAACATAGGCTAACCCCACGAAATCGTTTTTCCTGAGCGCTTCCCGGATTCGAGTGCGCCCTATCATCTTCTTGAAGGTCCGAATGGCGGTATGCGGCGGGACCAGCCAACTGGGAATGATGACGGATATCAAAGTTTCGCGCACTCTATGAGCTTCCGCTTGGATACAGTTTTAGGCGACAGTCGATGAAACAAATCCCGCCACCCGCGGATGCTGGCGTTGGGAGAAAGGTGTTCCTCTGCTTGATTAAGATTGCGTTGCACAATCTCTTCACGATAATTTGCGAACTCTTTGAAAGAAATGTGAGCCAAATCGAGTGAGCTATAGGCCTCAATACCGAAATCCTTCATCATCTGGAACGTTGGATTCTCCGGCCGCAGATAGATCTTTTTGCCTTGAAACAGCATGAAATAGACACTGGCAAGTCCCTGCTGGTTCAGGTTATTAAGGATCAGCAGGTCGCATGATCCAGCCAGTTTCCAAAACTCTATATTATCCAGCATTTCACGGATAGCAACAAATTTCCTCTCTAAAAGATTTTCTCCAAGGGAAATGACCTTCGTTTTGTATTCCGATTCGGCCGGATAACCCAAGGGGCAGACGATCTCAATATCTTCATTAGCGAACCGACTCAGCCAACGCAAAGCTTCTTCATGGTTGTTGGCATCCCATGCCGAGTTGCCGAGGAGCACCCGCAGAGGACGAGTCAAGCCAATTTTATCAAGCTCAGCGTCAGTATTGTTTATTTCCACTTTAATCGGGTAAAAGGCTCGTACGTAGTTGTCGGCAGGCCCGTAAAGTGATTTTAGCAGGTTGTATTCGCCGGGCACGAGGGCAGAGACGGCCCCTAGCCGCGGAATCACGATTCTCTTAATGCGTGCATAAATCCTTCCTTTGATGGAAGGCCGTTTCAGAATATCCGCTCCCCACATGACCCAAGCCGTCCTCCGCCAAAGCCGCGGATTTAAAAGCAACATGGCCCAAATCTTTGACATAAAGGCACTGTGCATGACCAACTGGTCACCTTTTGCTAATCCGCGTAACCATCTCATTAGGGACCTGGTACTGGGCGGCAGTTGAATAATCTGCCCTGCGTTCAGTTCAATAATATCATATTTAGACTTGTTCTCATCTCTTGAGCCAAAAACTACGAACCGGTATGCATTCCTGTCATGATTCCAATGAGAATGATTATTCAGAAAAAAGCGAATCATTGTAGGCGTGTGGTGTTCCATGTTGCCCGGAAACAGGTGATAAATCAAGCCGTTCTTCACGCTTGTCTCCGTATGACAGAAAGTGAGTCTCTGGGCAGGCTCGACAAAATCAGCCTTCATATCACGCACTCCCCTCTGCACGTCTCTCAGAGCCAGACCCAAAATAAGAAAAGACCAGAGACCGGAACTCAACATAGGCACTCATACGGCTTAGCCCCGCAATGAAGCCATAAACCGTTAACCCCACGGTCAGCTGCACCAGCAAAAGCGTCAACGGGTTGGTCATATCAAGAAGCAAGAACCATGCCCCCGTGGTTTTGAATTTCAGGTAAAAGATCGCGGACATGGCCATGGCCATCACCGCCGTGGCCCCGATGACGGGCGCCAGGTCCAGGGCCTGCTCGCGCCAGCGGTAGTTCAAGAGCTTGCGGGTGTAATGTCCATTGACCGCCAGGCAAGCTACGGAAAGAACCAGGATGCCCCAAACCATGGCAGACACCCCGAAGCGGAAAGTGCACACCAACGCCAGGACGGTCAAGGCCTTCTTGATGATCTCGAGCCGCAGGAACAGGTCACTGCGCCCCTGGGCCGTGAGCACATTGAGATGCAGAGCGTGCAAGGGGTAGAGCATACCCGCAAAACTCAGAACCTGAAGATAAGGCACGCACGGCGCCCACTTGTCCGTGAGCAGGCATCGCACCAGCGGATCGGCCACGATCGCCAGGGCCGCCATCGCCGGGAAGTGAACCACCGCCAACAGGCGAAACACCTTGCGGACGCTGGCTTTCAGCACCGCTATATCGTCCTGCATCCGGGCAAAGGCCGGCAGGGTTATCCGACCGAAAATTGAGGTGACCAATCCTGCCGGTAATTGCGCGAAACTCCAGGCGCGCGTGAACAGCCCGAGGTCGGCAGGGCGATACAGGCGCCCGATAACGACGCTATAGAGATTCTCGAAAACCGTGTTTAACAGGCCGGAGGCTAACAACCTGGAAGAAAAGGGCCACATGGCCTGGAAAGAGGCGCGGCGAAAGCGGCCGTTCAGGCGCCAAGTTCCCAGCTTCCAAACCAACAGACTGCGAAACAGCGCCGCAGTCACTGACTGCCCCACCAGGCTCCAAACGCCCAGTCCGCTTAACGCCATGCCGACCCCCACTGCACCGGACGAGAGTACGGATAACGTCCCAACGATGGCCTGGCGGCGAAAATCCATGGTCCGCGTCAGCAGAGCAAACTGGACAATCCCGAAGGAGGACAGAAAGACCTGGAGTGACAGGACGCAGAGCAACGGCATCAGCACCGGCTGGCCGTAGAACCTGGCCACCAGAGGCGATACCGCACAGATAAGCAGGGTCAGGACCGCGCCCGCCCCGATATTCAAATAGAAAACCGTGGCCTCGTCGTCGGCTGAATTGGCCGGCCGCTGTACCAGCGCCGTGCTGAGCCCTGAGTCTGCAAAGACCTGACCGATGCCGCAAAAAACCATTAACATGCCGATAAGACCGTATTCCCGGGGAGATAGAAGACGCGCCAGAACTATGCCCAGCAAAAACTGGACGCCCAGGAGGCCGAAGCGTTCCATGGCCGACCAAAAGAGCGCCGTTCTCAAAGTCCCCATGCGTCAGAACCGGGGCCGGTTTTTTAAAAACCGCTCAAAGCAGGTCCACATCCTGTTTAAGCAAGGCGAGACTGCCGTGAGCGCGTGGTAAATCTGGAGCAGTCCCCGTTGCCCGAGAGACTCGACCCGGCAAGGTAAGGTCCGGTTCATCGGCTGACAACGACAGCCTCACGGCGACAGCTTGAGCCAGGGCCGTCCGAATAATATCACAAACCCCCGCGATTTCTTCGGGACCAACGGCCGTTCCTGTGGGCAGGACCAGCACCCGGCTGGCCACCTTCTCCGTCTGGGGTAGCAGCAAGGCGGCGTGGGGAAAGTGGGACCGGTACGGCTCCATCCGGTGGCAGCCCGGCCAAAAGTAGCGCCTGGCCAGTACGCGCTCTGCGTGCAGAACTTTCAGTAATTCGTCCCGGGATAAGCTGGCCTCTGCCTCGTTTACTTCGACCACCACGTACTGGAAATTCCCCCGTTCCAAACTTTCAAAGGAAAGCAAGCTAATGCCCGGGAGCCCGGCCAGCCCTTCCCTATACAGATCATGATTTCGCCGGTTTGTGGTTACGAAATCATCAAGGCTCTCCAGGTTCGTCAGGCCCATGGCCGCCGAGACTTCAGACATCTTGCCGTTGGTGCCGATGTAAATGACCTTATCATAGCCGGCGAAGCCGAAGTTCTTCATGAGGCGAATCTTTCGGGCGAGCTCATCATTATTGGTTACCACCGCCCCGCCCTCGAAGGTATTCATGAACTTGGTGGCATGGAAGCTAAAGACCTCGCAATCACCGAACTGTCCGATCATCCGCTCCCGATGCGCCACCCCCAGGGCATGGGAAGCGTCAAACAGCAGCCGCAGGTTGCGGCGTGAGGCCAGGTCCTCCAGTCTTTCCGTGTCGCACGGCCTGCCCCAGAGGTGCACTCCCATGATCCCCGTGGTCTTGGGGGTGATCATCTCCTCAACCCGTTCCGGGTCCAGATTGTGCGTCCGAGGATCGATATCGCCAAAGACCGGGGTGATCTCTTGCCATTGGAGCGAGTGAGCTGTGGCGATGAAGGTGAAGGAGGGAATGATCACCTCACCCTTCAAATTCAGGGCACGGATGGCGATTTCCAAGGCCACCGTCCCGTTGCACATGGCAATGCAGTGCCGGACCCCGAGGAAGTCCGCCAATCGTTGCTCAAACTCCTGGACAAACGGGCCGTTGTTGCTCAGCCAACGATTTTCGAGCATCCTTCTTACCCGTTCCAGGAACCGCTCGTGGCTGCCGATATTCGGGCGCCCCACGTGGAGGGGCTCAGGAAAGCGCGGTGCGCCTCCCAGCACGGCCAAGGGGGTTGTTGAACTAAGCTGGGTCATCTTAAGGAAGCCCTCTTGTGCACTATCAGTCGCCACAGCGACCCCTCCCTTCGGGGAATAAGCAACGGATCACTTGCCCCTAACAAGGAGGTCGGCTTCGAGCTCAGCCTGATAACGGAGGATAAGATCGCGTCGCCGGCCCTTCTTGGGTTGAGCCGGAATCCCCGTGTATACGGTCCAGGGTTCGCAGTCCGAGGTCACTAAAGAGAGGGCCCCGATGGCCGCCCCCGTTCCAAGCGTTACGCCCGGCAGGATGACACTGCCGGCGCCGATGATGGCATGTTCTCCCAGGACGACAGGGGCTGTATGGACGTGCCGATATTTAGCAGGTACCGTGGGGTTGGTCATGCCGTGGCCCAGAAAATCGTCAGAAACCGCATAAATGCTGACTCTCGATGAAATGTTCGCGTAATTTTGAATGACAATTTTCTCATCAGCAAAGAGAGCACTGTATGCTGCTATATGGATATAGTTTCCCAGCACAATAGGCCCACTCAATATGCAGAAATCATCAATGCGAACGTTATTGCCCAGCTCGATCTTCTCCGGAGAATAAAGTGATGCCTTGCGGCTTATCAGGACGTTCTTGCCGCATCGCGCAAAACCAACGTCCCTAATCTCATCTTTGGATAAGAAGGATGTCTTCATTACAATTGCCTCGCAACCTGCGAATAAAGTTCTCTCTTCAAATTACGTTAAGTTTTCTATTCATTTCTGCATGAATTGCGGCAGCACGGGAACTATCAACTTGGCAAAAGAATTAAGGCGTTCCTGGGCGGATTTAATATCCGCTCCGGCGGGGGTGATGAGGCGGATGAGGGCGCCGTCGGCCCGGCGGCTCAGCAGACCGTCATAACTGAGATAGAATTTATTGAGGTATTCGCTGGTCAGCCAGCGACCCCGCTGCAGGTACCAGTAGTAAACCAGATGTCTGGTCCCACCTTGCTCCATTAACATAAACCGCACTGGCAACCCGGGACCTACCTCCGTAATCCCGGATTCAAGCAAAGTCCAGCCGCTGCCCGTGAGACAGGTAAACGGGGAGTGAACCGAGCCCCCGCCTTTCTGATTTTCATAATAAGCTATCCACAGGTTAATCGAGCCCAGGGCGGGATCAAGAAAATCCGCATTAAGATAGGTGCTTGCACCCGTGGCCTTAAACATGGCCGGATCAATATCAGAACGCTTTCCCGGCCAGGACCCCAATTGCAAAGGGAAGTTGTCAAAACTTTGCAGCAGCGGGACCGGAGGAATCCTGCCAACCACCTGGGCAAAACCACCGGTTCCCAATACGAGGATTAAGGCAATCAGATAAGGCGCGTAAACCGACCCGATGCCGTTAACCTCAGCTCTTTCGGCAGGCGTTTCTTTGCCGGCTCCTTCCGGGGTGCCGGGTTGCAGATGGTTGAGGGCCAGGTTAAGCAAAGATAAAAAGCCGAAACAAAATACAAAGATGAGCCAGCCGGAGAACCCGTGCCAGAACCCCTCTTGCATGGCCGGGAAAATGCCCATACCGGCAACTCGCAGGGCATTGGCAATTATCGCGGCCGGGAGGAGGGATAATAAAAGCAGCGCGGCCTTCCAGGGGCGACGCTGGTAGAAGTAGCAAAAAATGATTCCCAGGGCCGAAAGGGCCAGGATATACCTCAGGCCGCTGCAGGCTGAGACAACCTGCAGCTGCCTTACTCCCAGGTCAATAACATTGCCCTGGCGGGCTGCGGGTATTCCGATGATTTGAAACATCTCGGTGGCCAGCCGGGAAGAAAGCAATTGTAAGGGGAGGGTAATCTGTTGGAAAAGAAATTGTGGTAAAGGAATCATCAGGAATAACAGCAGGAGAGGAAACCATAAAAGGCGGACCAGGTTCCAACCGCCGAAGAGAAAAATTAGGCCGCCAAGCGACACGATAAAGGACACGCACGGAGAATAAATATCAGTTGACGCTTCCCCAACAATATACAGGCCCAATCCCAGGGCCAAAACCACTAACCCCAGCCATGACGGCCGCCAGAGACACCGGCGAATTTCCGGCCATTTTAGATAAGCTATATAGCCGCTCACCAGAGGCAATAACAGCCCGAACGAATAGTCTTCGTCGGTAAGGAGCGTTGTGAACAACCTATATAATACCGGCCAATAAGCCCAAAGCAGGCCAATGGCCAAAAGGCTTCCAAAAACCATGTGAAGGAGAGGTAATCTGTTGTTCTGGTTCACAGTATTATCAATTCAGGATCCATAATTTTTTTTCAAAACTTAACCCGAGCAAGAGGTTTTGGAGAAACCTCTTCCCGAGCATAAACCCGGAAAGTTTCCTTTTTTTGTAACCAAATTGTCTTATGGTTAGGAATAATAGCACAAATTTCAATGAAAAGGAATTCCTCCCTGAATTTTTTGCATGCCCCCTCCCTTGGGAGCAGATTCTTTGTGCGTCTGCGGCAAGAGTACCGGGCCGGCACTGATCGGTTGCGGTACACCAGCGGCCTCTCAAGGGGTGCCATCGCCCTTCTTTTGGCCGGCCTGGCCCGCCGGGTGACCCGGTGGAAGCTCCTCAAGATCCACGACATCCAGGTGGATAAGATTATCCGGGGATAACCTCCAGAGGCCCCAGGTGCTCCGCAATTATTAGCCCCAGCTAATAATCCACCGGTTCCCCGGCTTTGGCCTTCCTCCGTTTGTAGATTACCGGAATGAGGCTCACCAGGATCACCAGGATCACGCCGATGATCAATCCTGAGGAAATTTTGCCGTGGACGAGGTCCAGGAGGTTGCTGGAGAAGTAGACAAAGGCAATGGTGGAAGGCAGCATGCAGACGAACGTGGCGGCCAGGTAAGGCCAGAAAGAGATCCGGGTGAGGCCGAAGGCGTAGTTCAACAGGGAGAACGAGAAGATGGGGATGAGCCGGGTGAAGGCCACGATCTTCCAGCCATGCCGGGCCACTTTCTCGTCCAGGGATGTCAACCGGGTGCCGGCCAGCTTTCCTGCCACCCAGTCCCGGGCCAGGTAGCGGGCCACCAGGAAGACCAACGCCGCGCCCAGAGCGGAGCCGATGGCGGTATAGACCACTCCCCAGAGGGGCCCGAAGAGCACGCCGCCGGCCAAAATAATGGGGAGGCCGGGCAGAAAGAGCGGTCCCACCGTCCACACCGCCAGGTACAGCAGGGGCAGCAGGACCTTGTGCGAGGCCCCGAACTGCCGCAGGCGCTCCGGGTCCAGGTACTGTTCCAGGTGAAAATACTGCACGGCGATCACCGACCCGATGAGCAAAACCAAAAGAAGCGGGCGGATTACGGATGATTTTTTGCCGGTCGCCGGAGGAGTTACACTTTGGAGGTTTGCCACACCGTGCTCCTGGGGCAATCTTATCTCAATTTTCCCTTTAAAACGACAAAATGTGGAGGCGAACCAGAGTGTCCACCCGCTTTGGACGCCCACGCCGGCGGCTCCCGGCATGAGATCTGGAAAGATAGACCCGGGACGTGACCGTGGCGGATCGCCCGGGGTTCATCATCATATGACGGCCCGTGGCCGCCATAAGTCGGCGGGCACGGCACGCCCTATAAATTAAAGGGGGAATTTTCTCCTCACCTGACATCTTATAGCAGGTTTTGAATATCATAGTTATTATGAAGTACAACCATATCAGCCCGGCTGAGGTTGGCCGGCCGAAAGCCGTCCGAGCAGTTTCCGGGCCGTCTCACGGCTGCGCCACCCCGGCTGCGGCGCCGGGCGGGTCCGGTGGAGGAACGTCCGCAGGTTGTCATACGTGTCGATGTCGGGCCAGGGGGGGAGCAGGTGCACCCTGAGGCCCAACTGCCGAGCCAGGCGCAGGGTGTCCGCGAGGACCGTGCGGCTGGACCAGGCCGGCCCCTGGAACAAGGGGGGCTGAGGTTCGGTTAGGCCCACCAGGTAGTAGCCGCCGTCGGGGCAGGGCCCCAACACCACCTGGGCCTGGCCGGCCGCCAGCACCTCCCTGGCTTCCGACACCACCGCGGCCGGGAGGTCGGGGATGTCGCTGCCCCGCAGCACTACGGGGCCGAAATCGGCGGCAAAGCCCCGGGCGATGGCCCGGGCCATGCGTTCTCCCAAATCCGCCCCCTCCTGGGGGAAGAGGTCCGTGCCGGGCGGCGCCAGGCCGCGGAAAAAGCCCTGAGCCTTAAGGGGACTGAAACCCACGGCCAGGCGCATTTCCGGCACCCGGGCCATTTCTTCCAGGATATCTAAGAGAAAGCTGTGATAAAGTTGCGCAGCCTCCTCCGGGGACAAAGGCGGGCTGAGACGGGTTTTTACCTGCCCCGGGCGGGGTTCCTTGGCAAATATGATGAGCAGGGCGGTCATGCAGTGAGCCACGGTAAGGGTTGGTCAGACAAGAGGACGTCCCGGTTCCCCGGCCGCACCCCCCATTCCCCGGCGGGGCCCGGCCAGACGGCAAAGATCGCCGATTCTGCCAATTTTGCCCGGAAGCCGTTAATTTCCCTCATCCTGCCGGTCTTAAATGAGGCCCCGATTTTGGCCGGGGCCCTGTCAGGCCTGCCCCGGCCCCCTGATCTGGAAATTCTTTTAGTGGACGGCGGCAGCACCGACGCCACCCGGGAAGTGGCGGCCGGCTTCCCTCACGTCCGCTGGCTGACCGCGCCCCGGGGCCGTGGGGCCCAAATGAATGCGGGCGCCCGGGTGGCCCGGGGAGACCTTTTCGTATTCCTGCATATCGACACCGCCCTGGGTCCGGAGCACCTGGCCGGCCTGCGCCAGGCGGCCCTCGACCCCCGGGTCGGGGCCGGGGCCTTCGAACTCCGCCTGACCCCGCCCACTCCCTTCCTCAGGTTCATCGCCTGGGGGGCCAACTGGCGCTGCCGCCTTTTTCGCCTGCCCTATGGCGACCAGGCCATTTTTGTGCGTCGGGACCTGTTCTTCGCCCTGAGCGGCTTTGCCCTTCGCCGCCCGGAAGACCTGGACCTGGTGTTTCGGTTGCGCCGCCTCACCCGCCTCCGCCTCTTAAGGCCCCCGGTGGACACTTCCGGGCGCCGCTGGCTTAAGCACGGCAACCTCCGGACTTCGGGCTACCACTGGGCCGTTTTGATCCGCCACCTGGCCGAACGCGGCCTCACCCGACGCTGGCCGCGGATGGGGCAGTTGTTTTCAGGGTGAGGGGGCTAAGTGATTTTTCGTAACGTGCTATTACCGTTACCAAAAACTCCCAATCCCCTAGCCGATTTGAGACGCGGTGCGCGCACCGCCCCTTGTCCCTGGCACTCCCCCGCATACTTATGTCCCTAAGGCCCCGGTCAGGTGGCCGCCGCAGGAGGAGCCGAGGCCAGCGGTGCACCCGTAGCAGTGGTCCGCCAGGCGGATGGGCCGGGTGGCCAGGGTGGGCAAATCGAAGTCCCCGATGGTCCGGGGGAGGCCCGGAAGCACGGGCAGGTCCAGGGCCTGGTTGAAGTCGCAGTCATAGAGACGCCCGTCCCAGGCGACGCTGATGAGGGTGCGGCACATGAGGCCGGCCACCGTGGCCGGGTTAAAACCGGACACCAGCTTCCCCATGTACCGCTCATAATTCCTGGACCGCTCCAAAAACTCCTTGAAGCGCCCGATGGGCATGTTGAGCAGGGTCAAGAGCCGGTGGAAGTAAATCCCGTGGCGCTCCGCCAGGTTCCGGCGGAATTGGACTTCCAGGGCGCCTGGCTCCGGCGGCAGGTAGGCGCCCGCGGGGTTATACATGAGATTAAGCCGGAGGCCCGAGTCCGGTTCCCCGTAGCCGAGGCGATTGAGGCGGCGCAAGGCTTCCAGGCTCTTCTGGAACACGCCCTTCCCCCGGAGGCGGTCCACCAGGTCTTCCTGGTAATAAGGCAGGGAGCAGACCAGCTCCACCCGGTGGTCCCGGTAAAATTCCGCCAGGCGTTCTTTGCCGGGTTCCAGGAGGATCGTCAGGTTGCTCCGGGCGAGGATATGGGTCCCTGATCGGTCCAGGCGGTCCACCAGGTATTCGAAATGGGGGTTGAGTTCCGGGGCTCCCCCGGTGAGATCCACGTTGGGGATGGACCAGCGCTCCACCACCCGGATGACCGCGTCGATGGTGTCGAGTTCCATCTGTTCCGGGCGGTGGGGGCCGGCCAGGAGGTGGCAGTGCTTGCAGGCCTGGTTGCAGCGCCAACCCAGGTTGACTTGCAAGGTGCTGACGTTCTCGGCCTTCAGGCCGGCATAACCCAGATGCTCCAGCTGGCGGGCAAAGGGCAGCATGGGTCCTCTGTCTTACAGGGTGATCTTGGCGGCGGCGTTCACGGCCTGAATGCCGTGAACCAGGGCGGCCCCGCCCCGGATGGCCGCGGCCACGTGGATGGCCTCGGTCATCTCCTCCAGGTTGGAGCCGGCTGAAAGTGACCCCCGGGTATAGGCGTCGATGCAGTAAGGGCATTGGACCGCGTGGGCCACTGCCAGGGCGATGAGGGCCTTTTCCCGGACGCTCAGAGTCCCGGCGCTCATGACCCCCTGGTAGTAGTTCATGAAGGCCGCGTAGAGTTCGGGGCGGTACTTGCCGATCTCCTCGAACCTCTCCAGGTCGTTTTCCTCGTAATAGTGCGACATCTCTTCTCCTGGGGACGAAAATGAGGTGGACAGGAAGCGGTCTCGGCCGCACCGGATTCCCGTCTCCACCGGCGCGGTCTGGATGGGTGTGGCAGGGAGGCGCTGGGGCCAGGGCTTGCCCTCCCCTGGCTTGGCCCGGGAGGCCCCGGGGCTCTGGCAAAACCACCGGTAACCCTGACAATGGCGCCGGAGCTGAGGCGGGGCCCGGAAATCTTCCGGGCCCCGCCCCTGGCAGCGCCTTCGCCTAAAACCGGGTAAAGCCGGTGAAGCGGTACATATCGCCCATCAGCTCCTCGTATTCGCCCTTGAGTTTCTGGTAGAGGCGGGCGTTTTCCATGCCCAGAGCCGCGGTCTCCGCCAGGGAGGAGATGAAGGTGATTTCATCGTCGCTGAACTCCCGGGGTTCGCTGGTATAGATGCGCATGACCCCGATGACGTTGCCCTTGAGGTTGATGGGCACCGACAGGATGGACTTGATGCCTTCTTCCGCCGCCTGCTGGGGATAAGTGGCCCGGGGATCATATTCCACGTCGTAGATGGAGACTGCCTTACCCATCATGGCGTCGGTAATGGATTTGTCGGTCCCCACCGGGCCCTTGTTGATATAGCGATCACTGAGGCCGTAAGTGGCCACCAGTTCCATCTGCAGACGTTTTTCGTCCAGCAGGCGGACGCCGGCTCCCTTGATATCCAGGGCGGTGGTGACGGTCTTCACCAGGAGATGGAGGACTTTTTTCACGTCCAGGGCGGAGTTGACCGCCTTGGAGACCTCCAGAATACCCTTGAGGAAGTTGAGTTCCTTGGTGCGGTTTTCATACATCTTGGCGTTGCTGATGGCCTGGGCCCCCAGTTCCGCCACGGCGCAGGCGAAATCCACCTCCTCCATGGTGAACTCCCGGGGTTCCGCGGTCACCAGGCGCATGACGCCGATGACCTTGCCCTTGGCCACCATGGGGATGGCCACCAGGGTGGCGATCCCTTCTGCCCTGGCCTCCTGGGGATACTGCATGCGGGAGTCGCTGGCCGCGTCAAAAATGGCCACCGGACGCCCGCTCAAGGCCTCGGTGACACTCTTGTCCAGGTCCACGACACCCTTCTTGAGATACTTTTCGCTCAGCCCATGGGCCGCAACCAACTCCAGCCGGTTGGTCTTGGGGTTGACCAGCCGGATCGTGGCCCCTTTCAGGTTCATGACCTCGGTGATCTGCCGCGCGATCTGATCCAACACTTCGTCCACCGCCAGGGTGGAACTCAGGATCTTGCTGATCTCTTGAAAACTTCGGAGATACATCCGTTCCTTAAAAGCCGCCATCGCCGCCCCTCCCTTGTCTATGCTTGGTATCCGGTGGGAAATCCCGGATCGCTAAAATTTACCAGCCTCGACCTTATTGTTATCAATTTTCCTCTCATCCGGCAAGAATGCTGACAAGGCTTTCTTTACCGGATAAAATCATATCACTTTTGGGGCCTTGGGGAAACCTTTTAAGCGGGGTGAGGCGCGGATCGGGTGCGGCCGGTGGACCCTTTTACCCCCCATGGCTCAGGAATATTTTTCCTCAGAATCAGTTTGTGGTATAAACGCAGCCATGGAATTCATCCCCCTGCATTTCGGCGACCGCCTGACGGTCATTAATCCCCAGGGGACCATCGGGGTGGTGACCCTGTGGTCCAGGCCGGATTACGTGGTGGAGCGTTTCCGCCAGGCCGGGGTGGACCTGGACCCGGCCACCAGCCCCATCGCGGTCTTCGGCACCCTCTACGGCAACGGCCTCCGGGAGATGCTGCGGAATTTGTTGTATAATCCCCAGATTCAGATGTTGCTCATTTGCGGGCATGACCGGTCGGGGTCGCGGGGGGAACTGGAAAATTTCTTCAAGCAAGGTTTAGAGATCGTCCAAGAAGCAAATATTAGCTATCTTGCCGAACAGGGGCTCGTCACCAGCCCTTACCGTATCAAAGGAACGCGCCGCATCATTGATGGTCTGGTTCTACCTGAATTGTTTTACAACTCCCCCAAAATAAAATGGTTGGGCGACCCAACCAAGACCATAATTTTAGGCAAACCCGATGACACCATAATTTTAACCAATATCAGAGTATTTTTTTCAAATTTTGAAAGACTCGAACGCCGCTCTATAGAACAATCAGTCGAAAAAATGATTCGACCTGCCAGTGTCCCACAACTCCCCCAGGTAGAGACCCTCTATTTTCCCAGCAATCCCCGAGCCCACCAGATTGTGCAAGAGAGCCCCCTTGATGCCTGGCTGGAGCTGGTGTTCCTCATAACTCGTTTTGGCCGCCGGGTCAGACTTAAGAAAGGGGAGCGCCTGGAGCTGCAAAACGTCAAGGTGGTGGTGGAAAAGCCCGAATCATATGAAAATTTTGGGGATCGACTCCGGGCTGTTAACCTCGATCCGGGAAAGATCGGCCAGTATTATACGGACTTTCTCACGAAAGAGCTTCGCGCCGATGAGACCTACAATTATGGGCATCGTTTGAGAAGCTATTTTAAGGATAATAATAACCAGGAAATCGATGCAGTTGAGGTGTTATCGGCACGTCTTAAGAAAGACCCAGAAGACCGCAAGGCTTACTTCGCCCTGTGGGACAGCCGAGAGGACCTCACGCGGAAGGGAAGTTGCCCCTGCTTCGTGTCGGCCTTTTTTCGAAAATTCGAAGAAAGATTGACCTTGACCGCCACCTTCCGAACCCATAATGCCCTGGATGCCTGGCTCTTAAATTTTTATGGTCTTATGGCTTTCCAAAGTGCGGTGGCCAAGAAGCCTGCGCTTGCGCCAGGGGCCATTACAGTCTTCAGCCACTCTATCAGCATCGACCCAAAGGAACTGGACCGGGCGCTTATGGTAGCGGAAAAGCGGAAATGGAAAATGCATTTAGACCCCATGGGGTACTTCCGCATCACCCTGGACGGCAAAGAAATCCTGGTGGAGCACCGCTTCGAGGACGTCACCCTGAGGGAGTACCGGGGCAAAACCGCGGTGTCCTTGCAGCACCAGATCGCCCGGGACGTGGCCGTCTCGGACATCAACCACGCCATCTACCTGGGACGCCAACTGGCCAAGGCCGAGATGGCCCTCAAAGACGGCCGGGAGTTCGTGCAGGATTAGCGGTCAGCAGTTAGCTGTTAGCAGTCAGCAGCCAGCTCAAGCCAGGGGCTTGGCGAAGGTAAAATGTCGGGGGGCACTGGCCACCATTTCCTTTACCTGGCGGCACAGGTTTTCAACCGGTGCGCGCACAAGCGGGACGCCGGCGCCGCCTTTTACCATTATCGGGCGGCCCGTGGCCGCCATAATCCGGCGCGCCCGGCACGCCATATAATACCGTGTTCGTTTTGTAGGGGCGGGTTTGAAACCCGCCCCTACGAGAGATATCAATAGGTTATCTGGATGGTTTGTTTCATTTCCAAGGGAACACGGTATAATCTATACTTGGCGCAGGCTAAACGTCCATGAACCACAGGTGTCTCACCCCCGGGGATGAAAAATCCCCCCTACCCAGCAGTGTCCGGTTTGGTTCTTGCAAATAAAGGAGGCTCGCTCTACGTGGACCAACAGTGGATAAATTAGCTCACGCCCTTTTTGCTCAGAGAAGAATACTTCCCCCTCACCCCAGCCCTCTCCCC
>VGSJ01000073.1 GCA_016875015.1 Deltaproteobacteria bacterium
CTCTGAAGCAGTGCCGGGTGTTCGGGGTGAAGAAATGTCAGGTCAAGGTTGTGGGGAAATGACCTGGCAAGAGGCCCTTCTGGTCCACCGGGCCGCGGAGAACTATCAGGGCGTGGCCCTAATGGTTCGGGACCCGGTTCTCATGCGCCTGGCCGCGGCCTGGCCCCAGGTGAAGCGACAACTCCCTGAGCCCCCACCCCAGGGCCAGGAGGTGGACCTGGAAGCTCTCTGGCAGAAAACCGAGATAGATTTCCAGGGGTGGGCGGAGCTGGCCCAGTTAGAGGCTATGCAGGTTATCAATGGCTGGCAAGTCTTGAAGGGTAACGGCCTCATCTTGCCGGACGGCACAATGATCCACCTGGCCGACAACGTCCTGAAGAAGGAGGCGGCCGGAACGCTTATGGCTGAGTTTGGGATCAAGGCGGGCGAGGTGAAGAAATGAACAGACTCAGAAACTATTCCCATATCTGCAAATGTGGAAGGCCTGCAACCAGACAAGACTCCGGTGAGTTAACCTGTGACCTCTGCGCCACGGTTACGGACAGGGCTATAAAACGAAGGCTGGGGACAATAAGGCTGGGGTTCAAGCGTTACGGGACGACCTTTCAGCAGTTTTTGAATGATCGGCCTGGATCAGAATAATGACCCCCGACCCTCATTATAACCCCTCCTGGCCCCTCTTCCTGGCCCTTGACTTCGGCTGGTGGAACAACTTCACCGGCTGGGTGCAGCCGTCGGGAAACGGTGACCGGGTGATCGTGCTCTATGGCCACTACCAGGAAATGCGGACCAATGAGGAGAACGCCAGGATCGCTTTGAAGATCCATCAGACCCGGGGTTACGGCCAGCTCACCGGCGGCTGGGGCGACCCGTCCAAACCCGAGGCCTTGCGTGCCTATTCCCAGGTATTCGGGGTGGAGATATTGGGGGCGCCTGGCCGGGTAGAGCATGGCCAGGAGTTGGTCAAGCAATGGCTCAAGGCCGCGCTTATGACCAAGGGGGCCTCCGGGCTCAGCTTCTCCCGGCAATGCCCGAAACGGCTGTTTCAGGAGATGCAGGGGTACAGGGAGCACGTGCCGGGGACGGGCCCCCACCATGCGCTGGATGCGCTCCGGTACTTCTTTGTGGGGTGGCTGGGGGCCTGATCCTGTTCTCAAGCGAACAAGGTCAGGGGTAAGGGGATGAGGAAATGGCCACGGATCACGAAGTGAACGAGAAGGCCATGCTGGCGATGTCGCTGCGCCGGCAAAACATGACCATTCCCAAAATCGCCCTATATCTGGGTTGCAAAGAGCGCTACGTTCATACCCTGCTCGCCCGGGCCCGTAAGCTCTGGTCACTGCTGGCGGACGCCGGCGACACAAAGGCCCGGATCGGCGAAACCCTGGCCGCTTTTGAAGAAAACGAGCGTATGGCCCTGGAGAAATTCGCCAAGGCCAACCCGAACAGCAACGTGGCGGTGGCTTATTTGAACGCGGCCCGGGACGCCCGGAAGGAGATCAAGCGGCTCTTGCAGGAGGCCGGGTTGATGACCAAGGTCCCGGAGGAGTTGAATATAACTAATATTCCCATGGAGAAGGCGGAAGCCAGGGCCGCGACGCGTGAATACCTAAAAACCATCAACGAGCTAACCGAAAAAAATGATTGACATGATTTTTAGCAATCCTACATAAATGTCACCAGTTTTATACAATAATGTCGGTTACCCACTAGCCCTCCATATAGGATGGCAAATCCCCACTATGAGGGCTATAGCCTCCACTTTCCCCACCAATTCTCCCCACAAACCGGAAAAATGGGTAAACCCATACCATTCCTACGTTTGCCGGGTTGCGTATAGCCTCGTAATTCCACGAACACGAATCAACCCTATTAATTACATTGCCTTGCATAACGCCCGTATTTTACCCATAGGTGGCGCGTATAGCCAGGACCACTTTTTGTCCCTTTTGTGCAACTTGGCATACTGGTTGCTAAGCGGCGGGCCCCCATGAGCACGGTAACGATTGATTTTGACCCGGCGATCCTCAAGCGCGAGATGCTGGAGTACCACATCAGACATGGGTTTGATGATGCCGACGAGTTGCTGGATTTTATCGAGGTCTATTGGAAACTCCGCATCCCCCGAGCCCAGGTCTGCCCGGAGCACTCCCCGCCGGCCGCATACATCGCGGACAGCTTCTTCGAGACGGTGCAGGACTCGGTATGCTGGGCCAACCGCGGCGGCGGCAAGACCCTTCTGGGGGCCTTGTCCACCTGGCTTGATACCACCTTCAAGTCCGGGTGCGCTTCGAAAATTTTAGGCGGCTCCCAGGAGC
Organism: Deltaproteobacteria bacterium; assembly: GCA_016875015.1. Classification (GTDB taxonomy): domain Bacteria; phylum Desulfobacterota; class Desulfobaccia; order Desulfobaccales; family 0-14-0-80-60-11; genus 0-14-0-80-60-11. Next base: position 2,319 of record VGSJ01000073.1, read on the forward strand.
AAAGCAAGCGCATGTACGAGCACCTGACCGGGGAGGGGGACGGCTGGGGCCTGGTGACCGAGGACTTTCAGCATTTGCTGCGCGGCGAGATGCTGGCCCAGCGAACGGTCTTAAACAACCTGAGCAACATCCAGATCCTGACGGCCTCATCCAAGAGCGTCCGCGGTGCCCACCCTCAGAAAATCAAGCTGGATGAAGTGGATGAAATGGACCCGAAGATTTACGAGGCCGCCCTGCTGGCCCCCCAAACCAAGCGGGGCATCAAGGCCAGCGTCCAGATTTACTCCACCATGCACAAGGCTTACGGCTTGATGAACCAGGTCATCAACGAGGCGGCCGCAAGCGGCTACAAGGTCTATAAGTGGTGCATTTTCGACATCATCGAGAAGTGTCCGGAGTGGCGGGTTTGCGATGAGTGCGAGCTCTGGGAGGATTGCCAGGGCAAGGCCCGGCACGCCGACGGTTTTTACGGCATCGAGGACGCTATCTCCAAAAAGCGCCAGGTCTCCCGAGACACCTGGCTCTGCGAGATGCTGTGTTTCCAGCCCAGCCAGGAAGGGTTGATTTATAAAGAATTCGACCTGGCGGTTCATGTTGTTTAAATAATAAAGCAGAATTACTGAATCCCCCTAAATAACATCATTTATTATCCCAATAACGTTGGGAGGTTGGTGCAGTTTTGCCTTTTTTCAAAGTAATAATGATGGTTTATTAGATTGTTGCTTGGTATAAATAATTGTATTTTGACGCTATTTGAGGTCAAGCAAATTGTACCGTGTAACTTTAACTACGCATTACAAATAAAGCTGCGAAAGTTAGTAGTGTTCTCAGGTAGTTGTGGTGCGTATAATTTATTGTATTATCGAGTAGTTACGCAATGAGGGAAATAGCAAAATAATAACGATGTGCGTAACTTATCAATATTACTACGTTATCGCTGTCGAAAAAATAGTCAATAGCGTGCAATATTAAGCACTTAGGCATACTGAGTGCATCTACTATTATTGAAAATCAAACCATCCCTTAAAAAAGGAGCCAACCCTATCGACTAAAGCCACGGCAAAAAGCCAAAACCAGCCGCCCACGGCAACGGACCAGGGGGAGTCGCCGGTCCATAAAAAATCTCCCCACAAAACAGAAGGCAGCGCCCGGGCAATCAGAGAGCGAATAGCAACGCTGGCAATCTTACGGGAAAAGCGAAATTGCAAATGAGCGCAACCAGCCCTTGGCGGCGGCGAGGCTCCCCCGGCTCCCAGGTCAAACTGGCAAAGGCGGGTAGGCGACGGCACCGGAACCGTCAGGAAATCAGCACCTCTGAATCAAACAGGAAAGCTGAAGGGTTTTTGAGTTGACCTGAACGAACTCCTTGAGGGTCGGACCTCATTAAAAACCGAGCGCATGGATGACCGGAAGGTGGGCGAAACCGGAAGTCAGCCGAACTGGAACCGAGGCGGAGGCCAGCCGGCCCTGGGTGAGAGTGACGGGTGGGCGGGAAGGAAGGGGAAAGAGCGGCGGCAAGCGACAGCGCACGGAATTAGCGGACCGGTAGGAAGGCGTGAAACCGATGACCCTGGATGGTTTTTGGGTGGGCCGATAACGAACCCTGGGCCGGGCGCCCTGAATGCCCAAGAGGAAGGCTCTGAACAGGGGACGCAAGCGACCGTTTGTGTCCCTGATTGAGCGCCTTTGTTCAAAATCAAATCTTTGGAGGGCGGGACGATGACGGAAGCAGAAAATAAACAGGAAAATCGGGAGCACCTGGAAATGATCCGGAAGGCCCTGGACCTGGTCGACGACCGGGTCTTTTTAATCCTTAATAGCGTTGAAATTGAGTCTGCCCGCGGCTGGGTCGCCCAATTCAGGCGAGCCCATGACGAACTGGGCGAAATGATAACCCACCTGGCGGATCTGGCCGGGATACAGGAGGACGAGGAATGAGAGCTGACACCACGTTATTTCAGGCCAGCCACGGTAATCAGCCCAGAGGTTGGGGGCGTTGGGGTTTTCAGGTAGGCGGTGAAACACACTTCTTCACCGCCCATTACAGCGAAGCCAAGCGACAGGCTTTCGAGGTTGCCCGGACCCGCAGGGTCCTGGTGGTAGAGGTGCTCCCATGACGTTAAGCAAAGATTACTGCCAAGAGGTTCAAGAGGCCGTTCGGGAATCGGGCGACGCCTTCATGGTTCACAATCCCCGGCTGGCCCTCAGGAAAGCCCTTGAAGCGGCCATCAAGCTTAACCAACTGATCGAAGAATTGAACGACCTGAAGGCCAACTACCCGCCCGAAGTCTGGGCGCAAATGTAACTCCCGCAGGGGCTTGGGAAACCGGGCCCCTGCCCCTTTTTTGTCGTGCTTTTCCCTAAGGTTAAAAACAACTTTTTTGGAGGCAAGGCGATGAAGGCGAAAGAGATTGTCTGGCAAGGCGAAAAGGACCGGCTCCTGCAGGTGCGCCGTCCCTGCCCTTGTGGCTGCGATGATCGTGGTGGCCGGGGAGGAGTCGGCTATCTTACCGGTTCCGATGCGGCAGGTAACGGCTTCACCATCTGGATTGAATCAGAAGAAGTTTTCCAGAGGCTGGCGAACCTTCTGGCCCTGGAATAGAGGAGACAAGCGATGATTACCGACTATCTGAAAGCCGGCTATCCGGTCCTGCTGGTCCGGACGCACGAGCCGGAGCGGTTCATCGGCTCCGCTACCCAGCAGGCCAACGGCCGGACCCCCTATCAGTGGGACGTGGTGCGGGGGTTCCGGGAACTGGGCAATGGGGCCGAATGGCAGGAGTGCGACCCTTTTGACCTCCCCAATATGGCGGCCAAAGGCGCCGAAAAAGCGGTGTGGTTCCTCCGCAATTATCATTTCTGGCTGAATGAGCCACCGGTTATCCAGGCCATCCAGAACAACCTGCCGGTTTACAAGACCAAAGGCATCACCCTGGTCATCGTCTCCCCGGAGGGCAAACTTCCCCTGGAGCTTGAACGGGAAGTGGTGGTGCTGGACTTCCCCCTGCCTACCCGGGAAGAGCTGAAAACCATCCTGGCCGGCCTGGTGGAAAGCACCGGGATTGAACCGGAGGATGAGGCGGCGGTGTTGGACGCGGCCCAGGGGCTTACCTGGGAGGAGGCGGAAAACGCCCTGGCCCTGGCCCTGGTGCGGGAAAAGCACTTCGATCCCCATGCCATCTGCGCCCTGAAAGCTCAGATGGTGGAGAAAGCGGCGGCCCTGCAGTTCTCTCAGTTCACCGAGACCTTTGCCACCCTGGGCGGTCTGGAGAACCTGAAGGAATGGACGCTGAACCGGTTTCAGAACCGGCGCTCGGGGCTCCCCTTCCGGGGCATCCTGCTCCTAGGGGTCCCTGGGACCGGCAAAAGCCATTTTGCCAAGGCCCTGGGGAACGAAGTCGGCTGGCCGGTTCTGTCCCTGGACATGGGCCGGGTCTTCGGGTCGCTGGTGGGTGAGAGCGAGGCCAAGATGCGGGAAGCCCTGAAGGTGGTGGACGCCATGGCGCCCTGTGTGCTCTTCATCGACGAAATCGAGAAGGGGCTGGCCGGGGTGGGCGGTTCTTCCAACGACGGCGGCACCACCCAACGGGTGGGCGGGACCTTCCTTGCCTGGCTAAACGACCACAGTTCCCAGGTCTTCGTGATCGCTACCTGCAACGATTACAGCAAGCTCCCCCCGGAATACACCCGGATGGGGCGGTGGGACGGCATCTTTTTTGTGGACAATCCGGGCACCGGCGAGCGGGCGCAGATTCTCAAAATTTACCTGGACCAATTCCAGGTGTCCCCCAAGGGTAAAACCCTTCCCGACCTGGACGGCTACAGCGGGGCGGAAATCAGGCAGGTGGCCATCGAGGCGGCCTACAGTGGCGGGGACTTGACAGCCGCAGCCCGGTTCGTCATCCCCATTTCCCGGTCCCAGAAAGGCCAGATAGACGCCTTGCGGGAATGGGCCCGGGCCCGGACCATCCCGGCCAGCCGGCCGGTGGTGCAGGAAGTGAAAAACCAAAGGAGGGTGCAGATATGATGATGGTTGAGATCAATGAGGAAACCTGCAAGCCCGCCACCGTCACGGTGGAAATCACCATGCCGGAGTGGAGGTGGAAAATCCTTTTAAGACGGGCTGATGCCCTTTTCGAGGGAGACTTGGGGGAGTGCCTCTCTCAGATTCTTGACGTGGGGTTTATGACGGAAATCAAGATGGTGGGGGCCTTTAAACAAGACGGCGCCCACTGTAATTAGGAGGCGGCGGCGATGAGCCATTACAGCGAAGTTCAGATCGAGTTTAAGGACCGGGCGGCTCTGGTGGCTGCCCTTGAACGTTTAGGGTTTCACGGCAAGCTGGAGATTCACCAGGAAGCCAGGTCACTTTACGGCTATCAGGGTGACCGGCGAGAACAGCAGGCCCACATCATTATCCGGCGGCAGCACGTCGGCCTGGCGGCCAACGACATCGGGTTTCAGCGGCAGTCGGACGGCACTTACCGGGCCTGGGTTTCTGAGTTCGACCAGAGGCAGAACGGCTACGGCGACGCCTGGCTGGGAAAATTGAAGCAGGCTTATGGCATAGAGAAAGCCCGGGCCGAGGCCAAGAAGCGCGGTTACCGGGTCATTGAACAGAAACTGGACGACGGCCGGGTGCGGCTGGTGATGCGGAGGTAAGGCCATGAGCGAAGAAATCATCCTGGAGGTTCTGGAAGACGGCCAGATCAAGATGGAAGGCAAGGGGTTTCAGGGGAAAAGCTGCGACGAGGCCATGGCGGTCTTTGAGCAGGCCCTGGGCGTGGTAACGGATCGCAAGAACAAACCGGAGTATTTCCGGGCGGAGGTGAGGGGCAATGCCAGACAGCGAGCTTGAGATCGAAATTTCCGATGACGGCACCGCCTCCACTCCCTGGTGGACGGAAGAGGCCGACCAAATCCTCTCGGCCCTGGGGCCCCCGGCCCCGGGGTTTGAGGGGGTTAACGGAAATCCTTGGTGTGGTTAACTGTAATGACCGAGATTTAAGCTAAGAGTCATATTGGGGTGGGCAATAATTTACAATCTGATGGGATGTGAGTTCAATATATGATAACCATCTCAACTACCTATTTTTATTATTTAAACCGCGCCCTATAGCAGAGATGTTGAATTCATACCACCTAATATTGTCTGGTGGAGTGATACGGTATGTCATGAGGCTATCCATATCGACTAAGCCAATCCTTGAGGTTTTCATAGTCTTTGAGTTCCATTTGGTGCCCAATTTGCCGTGCCAATTCAATTGCGCCTCTTGTAAAGAAGGAAGTTGTTACAATCAGGGTTTTATTGGGTCCATGAATATTTTGAACACCATATGCGGCCCTAATAATCTCCACCCCAACTTTGTGATTAGGCGAGTATTTTTTACACTCCACGTAAATAAGGAGGTTAATAACAGGGTTTTCTAGATATGCAATGATGTCCCTACCGCCGTCTCGAACGGCCCGTGTTAATTCAACTTTAAAACCGCGATCTTCTAAAATGCTAGCTATCAATTCTTCAAACCGCCTTGAGGGGATTGAATAGAGCATTTCAGGATGTCTAGAAAGATATGTCTTGAGCTCACTATTGATATTAGAAAAAACTCGAGAAATCCTGCTTTGATCAGCAAGCTGTGACCTATAAATATTTTCATAAAAATCACTATCCATTCTTTCGGACAGACCAGGGTCATCTAATGGAAAGTCTGTCAAGCTATATAATGGTAATGGACTGCTAAATCCATCAAGCGCAATCATAGATGGACTAATGCTATTAATCATATTGTTTATAGAACTCGGTTTATATCGAATTGAACACAACATAGACACTGGAATTCCTTTGAACTCAAGCACAGCCTGAACCATACTTGCAAATGAATATCCGGTCACAAAAATGTTTGAAAAAATTACTGATCTTTTCCCGGCTAATGTATCGAGTCTTTTTGTAAATATTCTATCATGTAATTCCTTTCTATCAATAGAATATAATGATATTTGCATATTAAATTTAAGTAACTTTTCCTTAACATAATCAATAACAAAATTATCATCACGTTCATTAGGGAATACTAATGCTGAGAATGATGTATTATTGTATATTTGTTTCAACGTTAAAGCCAAAGCATCATAAAATTCTTCTGATATATCTCGATTTCTAAATAACTCCGATATTGAAATAAATTGCCGTGAGAGCCCTGAACTACGATGAGTAGGTATATCTTTTTCCTTAAAACTATACAATATATTGTTATTTGGATCTTTTATTATTTGCTTCAGTCTTTGTCTGTACTCAATTAGAAATGTACTATCCATTTCAGTGTCCTTTCCGTAGAGACCTGCCATTAATTGAATTAATTGTATTCATAAAGTTTTCGAACCTTTTCTCTCATTAGGGCTTTGAAAAGTTCTTGCCAAACTCAGTAATTTTTCTTAAAAACCATCCTATACTTTCAGTCATCTTTTGACATCTGATGTCCACAATATTGGCAAGCACCACTAAAATCTACACTTTCAACTTCGGGCGTATTCTCCCCTGATAATTCCTCAAACAAACTCTCTAAATCTTCATCAATATCTGGGTTGCCATAGAAATCCAAAACAGCTTCAGCCGCTTGTTCTGGTCTAAGAATAGCTGTCCCGCAACGGAAACAACTCTGAATTCCTCCTAATTCTTCCAAAGCTTCAGTAGGGACAAAGTCAGATTTTAAATCTTTAACGAAATTTTCTATAGTATCAGGCATACCTGATAAAGCTTCTCCACGAGCTTGAGCTACAATTTCATCCCAGTTATCTTTGATTCTCTTTTTGGCAGCCTGAATTCCCTTTCCTTTAGAGATGCCGGTAGCGACCAATGCACTATAGATGGCCCATTCATTGTCCTCTAAGGGGAAGCTTCTTATCCAATTCGAAACCTTATCAAGATCTTTTCGCATATCAGCATCGTCCAATAAATTGCGCACCTCTCCAACTTTATCCACTTCGGCTTCTTCAAGATAATGAACCCATTCAATCAAGGACCATTCGAAAATATCTTCTCCATATTTATCTTTATATAGTAATGCGAGCCTTTGCGGAGAAATATCATCTGTGTCCTTGATCTCCTTTGCGATCTGTGGACATTGGTTAAGCTCATCTCGTATTAGTTGTCCTATTTCATCAATGGCAGACAATTGAGTCGAAAGTGCCTGAGCCAATTTTAGGATTGTAGGTGGTATTTCCCTCCCATAAAGATCTGCGCGGGAAAGCCTTGCCCAAGCATCCTGCGAAAGAGTTCTTATTTGTATTTCACAAGGTATTGGCATTTTAAGAGGATTGTACCAGCTGCTTAGCTCTGTTCTAATATGTTTCGCCCTGTAGCCCATATGGGATGGCGCTAAAACCATATCTTTTATCTCAAGAATAGTTAGGATTTGATTATCGCCACGGATCATCTCAATTATCGGATCAATGTCCGAAAGGTTATTACAAACAATTCTTAATCCAAGTAAGTCTTCAGTCCGTTTGAAGATTTCAGAAATATCTATCCCTGGTTCCCCTACATTTCCCCAAGTTTTTGCTGGACGTTTAACTCTTGTATCAGTAATTCGTCCCCGTATCCCTTTACGAGCAGCCAATTGTCCGAGTCTCAACTTTAAAAGGGAATTTATTTGTTCCAAACCATTCTTAAGAAGGTCGTGTTTTGCTTCGAACTCTACAAGAAAATCTTTAGGACAGTTCTTTTTCATCTAATCTCAACCCCCCCCGGGTCTATAATGAGAGATAGATTATTATGAGGGCAATTTATGATGAAAGGCATAGGGTAGTCAATAAGAATGATTGAATGATTTTTTCCCCCGTCCATGGTTGCGGCCGGGGCAAACCTCATCTATCCGGGAAGATGTTGACGACCCAGGACAAGAACAACGGTTGTGTTAAGCTTGCCACAACGAAAACTTCTCAATAAATTCAATCTATTATAGATATGATTTGAATAGCGAAACGTGGTTTTGGTGGGGGGAAACTGCAAAGTTTTTGATCATTCCAGCTTGACCCTATAAGTAAAAACCTCATTTCTTCCCCAGCCCCAGCCCATGGGTTCCGCAATCCCTGGTTTGGGATGAGGATATGATGATTCTCAAAGAGGCCGGCATTGACCGGCCTTAATTTTTGCCAAAGGAGGCAAGGCGATGAAAAGCAACGGTTTTGAGGAAATGGTGGCGATCCAGTTGAACACCCGGTCCTGGCCGGGGCAGGCCAAACTGAGCGCAGAAGACCTGGGGCTCCAGGATGATGAGGTCCCGGAAATCTTTCGGCTGGGTAACAAGCGGCTTTACCCCGACGAATGGCGGCAGGTGTTCGGCCAGTTGGGCAATCGGGCCCGGAATTACCTGAACGACAACTCCTACCCCTTCGTCATGGAGTATGTCCGGGCCATCCCTAAGCGGAACCTGGCCCGGGTGATGGAGCGGCTGGAAGACCTGAAGGCCGACTACCTGGCCAAGGCCGAAGAGTTCGTGGAGCGCTATGAGGCCATCAAGGATGAGTGGCGGGGGAAATACCCGGACATCTGGCACCGCCTGGCGCCCCACTATCCCACCTGTAGCCAGCTTCGGCGCAAGTTCGACTTCTTCTGGACGGTTTTTGAGATCAAGGGGGCCGAGGTGAAGGAAGGCAGCGCCCCGGAGATAGTGGCGGCTTACGAGCAGGCCCGGGCCGAACTGGAAACCCGCTACCAGGAGATGGTGGAAGAGGCGGTGGTTTACCTCCGCAAGAAGGTGGTGGAGACGGTGCAGAACCTGTCCGCCCGTTTGAAGGAAGGCCGGATCGTGCGCAACGACACCCTGGAGAGCGTGCGGCGGGTGGAAGACTGGTTCAAGGACATGAACATCTTCGGCGACCTGCAGGTGGAGGAATCCCTGACCCAGCTCCGGGCGGCGATCAACGGCACTGACTACGAGGACCTGAAGGACAACGAGGCCCTCAAGCAGCAGTTGGCGGGTCTGGCGGACCAGGTGGCCGCGGCGGCGGGCAAGCTGGACGACGTCAGCGTTGTCTCCGGTAATTACAAGAGGTTTATCGACCTCAACTAAGGAAGGGGGAGGCGCATGGCTATTTATGAGTTTCAGCAAAAGGTGGTGTCCGAATATCGGGTAGAGGCGGCAACCGAAGAAGAGGCCCGGGAACGGCTGGAGGATGATCCGGGGAAGTATTTGGTTGATTCCTACCTTGATTACGGCCATGACCAGGAAACCTTCTTTCTGGTCCGGGATTTGGACTAAAAGGGGGCCTGGCAACTCTGGCCCCCTCCAAGGAGGCAAACCAATGACTTTGGTGGAGATGATTCAAAGAATCAACGCCTACCGGCAAAAAGTAGGTCAGCCGGCTATCGGGTTGAATTCTCGCCAGAGCAGTTCCGGCTCCGGAACGACCATCGAGGTTTTGGGCAACGAGACGGTTCTGGCAAAAAGCATGCACGGCGGCGCAATTAACTGGTTCCTCAAGGGGATGCTGGCCGCCTTTCAAAACATTCCGGCCCCGAAGGTAGAAAACTTTGACCGAGACCTGCTCTCCTACCGCCGGGCCATAGACTTGAGTTAGGAGGCACGACTATGGGAGCACCTGGCTATTCCGGCACAATCGAATTTCCAGCGAGATTCATTGATACCGAGATCAAGGAACTGCTGGCGAAACAGTATGAGGTGAGGTTCAAAGAGCCTGACCCCAGGGAACTGGAGCACGAGCTTGAACTTGAAGAAACCGTTTACGGGGAAATCGAGGTCAAGATCGTAGATGGGGTTTTCTTCTTCCACGATGGTGAAGCCCGTTATGGGGAGTTTTACGAACTGGAAGAGTTGCTGGTTGCAAAAGGCGTCCCCTTCGACCGTGAGAGCGGAATGGACTGGAACGCTCCCCCGGCGATCCGGGTTTTCCGGCCTGGACCGCCCGTTTTCGATCACACCGACTCAACCCCGGATGGTTATGACGAAGTGGTCAGCGTAAGCAAAATCCGGGAAATTCTCAAAGGGAAACTGGAGGATGGCAAGGAAGTCGGGCTGACTGCTTATAAGAAAATCATCGACCTGATGGCCTACCTGGACGAGGCTTTCCCCGCCTACCCGCCTTTGAAGCATTTTGTGAATGAGGAGGGCGCGCCATGATCGAGTGCAGGGGCAGGAACGGCTGGTTCAATCTGCATGAGGCCAGCGCCTATAAATCGTATGGGGGACGGGTGGCGGTTCAGATGAGGTCAAAATCACCTTACCGGGACATGCCCCCCATTTATTTTGCTGGACCGAGAGAGGAGGTCTTGGGTCTCTTGAACGAACTGAAGGCCCAAATAGAGGAGGATTAGCCCATGGCAGACAGGTATTGGGGAAAACTTGAGTTTCCCGCCGCGTTGATTGACGCGGAAGTTACTGAGGCCCTGCAAGAAGAGGGCGTGGAGATGGACAAACTGGACCCCTCGGAAAGCTGTGATGATTATGCCTGGATTGAGGACGGCATTTTCACCCTGGAAGATTCCGAAGCCAGGTATGGCTGCTGGGAAGACCTGGAAAACCTCTTGAGACTGAAAGGCATCCCCTTCGACCGGGAGAGCAGCGGCTATTATGAGTTTATCCCGGAACGCGCGATTTTCAGGCCCGGCGCCAACGACACCCCGCCGCGTGACCTGGTTTTCCTTCTCTGCGATGGGGCACCCATCGTTGAGGTTGAGAAAATCCGCAACCTCTTGGCCCAGGGGGCTGAAGCGGTAACGGCTTACCTGGACGACCATTTTCCCCACTACCCGCCTTTGAGCGACTATGTAAAGGAGGGCTGAACGCATGACAACCGCATGGAAGCTGATAACCCCGGGGGCCATTGAGGTCGACGGGCGGCTAATGTTCGTGGGTTATAGAAAACCTATCCCGCCCAAACCGGAACGGTTGGCCCGGACTCGCTTTATCGTGCAGGCCGTCAACGCCCACGAGGACCTGCTGGCGGCGTGCAAGCTGGCCCTGGCAGGGGAGGCCGACGACGACACTATCTTTAACGCCCTGGCAGACGCGGTCGCCAAGGCCGAAAGAAAGGAGGTGAAAGCATTATGAGTGAGGTGCAGGGGCTGAACATCCGGTTTCTGGCCCAGGGGATGCTGAAGTTGGCTCCAGATCAACTTCCCCCCGGTTTCTTCGAGTGGGCCAGGGATGATCAAATCAAGTGGGCCCGAGACTTCTGGGAAAAATGCACCAGGGAAGACTTCATGAAGGCCCTGCCATATCTCGACATGGAAGAAGACTCCGTGCCCGACTGCCTGGAGGTGGACAACGAGGAATATACCATCCTGGCCGAGACCCCGGCATGGAAGGCCTTTTGTTCTGAAGGGGCTCAAAAACTGATTGCCGAGGAGGGATGATGCAGACGAGCAACTTCTGGCATTTCACCGGACAGCCGGACGATCCCCGGCTGGTCTCCATTGCGCTGTGGGCCCCCGGCTGGTACAAGGGGCGGCGTCGTTACCCGGCCCTGGCCCCCAGGCGGAACATGCTCAAGCTGGACGAGGCCACCTACCGGGAAGAGTATCGGAAGATCCTGGATAAGCTGGACCCCCAGAAGGTCTTCGAGGACCTGGGGGAGGATGCGATTCTCCTCTGCTGGGAACCCCCCGGCAAGTTCTGCCACCGGCGTCTGGTGGCAGCATGGCTGGAACAGAACCTGGGGGTTCAGGTGCCCGAACTCCCTCAAAATGACACCCCTAAACAGAAAGACCTTTTTACCTGAGGAGGCGAGAGGTTATGGCAACAAAGAAAAGTAAACCGACCGGCGACTGTCAAGGTTGCGGGTTCAAAAAAGGCATGATGAACAAGGCCAAGGGCAAGAAGCTCCCGGGTGGCGGGAAATGCACCTACCCCGGAAGCTTTTGTTCCCACAAAGATGTCTGTAACCAAAAAGAAAAGGGGGCCTCTCCACAGGCCCCCGAAACCACTGCCCCGGACTCGCCAAAGCCCGGTTACGAAATTGACTTGTCTCTTATATACCCTAACCCTGACCAGCCCCGCAAGATTTTTCTGCGGGAGGCACTGGAAGAACTGGCCCAGTCCATCAAGGAGCAGGGGCTCATCGAACCCCTGGTGGTTGCTCCCCGGGGCGAAGGAAAACCCTTCATGCTCATCGCCGGGGAACGGCGCTGGCGGGCTTGTAAGTTGGCTGGACTGGAAAAGGTGCCGGTGCATATCATCAAGGCAGACGACCGGCAGATCGCGGAAATGGCCCTGGTGGAAAACCTCCAGCGCCAGGATCTGACTCCGTTGGAAGAGGCCCGGGCCTTTCAGGCCATGATTGACTCCGGCTACACCAAGGGAGAGTTGGCGCAAAAGCTGGGATTTAAGCAGGTCTGGCGGGTGGATGAACGCCTGAGCCTTTTGAACCTGGCCCCCAAGTACCAGGAGGCCATGGTCCACGGCATCATCTCCCCTTCCCAGGCCTTCGAGATGAGCCGCTTGAGCGAGCCGGAAGAACAGGAACTGGTCTTCCGGAAGATCAAGGGCGGAGAGCTGCCAACCTATAACCATATCCGGCGTTTCGTTAATGCCTTGGTGGAGGCCAGGAAGCAGACCGCTTTGTTTGCCTTGCCCAAGAAGGAAGACCTGGAAGTGGTCTCCCGCTGGGAAAAGGCCCTGGACGCGGTTACCGGCCTCGTCGTCAAATCCTTTGCCCCGGAAGATTGCCGG
>VGSJ01000074.1 GCA_016875015.1 Deltaproteobacteria bacterium
GGGGGGAGAGGGGGTAGAGGAGGTCTCCGGGTCTAGTAACCATAACGCATTAAATCAGTTCCACTTTTCCCCCTCTCCCCCAATGGGGGAGAGGGCTGGGGTGAGGGGGAAGTAATCTTCTCGGAGCAAGAAGTGCTTTAGTGAATTTATGAACTTTTGGACTACGTATAACGAGCAGCCTTTTTTGCAAAAACCAAACCGGACACTGCTGGGTTCCGGCGCCCTTTTGCGGCGCCACGGTTTGGTTCAATGCCCAAAACGGGGCGGCAAGTGGTCGCATTTCGATCTGAGGCATTTTGAATATCGCCCGGAGTTGCTGCGAAAATGGCAACTGTCCCGGGTGACCGGTCGGCCCACGGCCTCCCGGCGTTCCCCCTGGGCGCATCTGACCCTCAACCTGGCCGCGACCCCGCTTTTTTCATCCGCCGGTCTTCCGTGAACCCTGATTTTCTCCCAATTCCGAGTCCAAGCAACCCGCTTCCACTTCATGGTTTTTTAAGAGTTCCTTTCCCGAGAGGAACCCGATACCCCAAGACCCGACTCATGGGGAACCAGGCATAACTCACGGCGTTCCCCTGGTTGCCGCCCAGGAGCCTTACCCGGTTATCGTCCCAATCCTCCAGGAACCCGACGTGGCCGGAAATGGGGCCACGCGCCAGGACCACCACCACCCCTGCGTCGAACTCTGCATCGGTGGGCTCCCGGCCCCAAGCGAGCCACGATCTCGCCCAGGCGTTATTGGTGCCGTCATATCCGGCCAACTGCATGACCCGGTTGGCAAAGGCTGAACACCAGGCCGTTTCGTCCGATTGATTGTCAGGATAGTCGAGCGTCGTGGATGCCAGACACTCCGCGATAAAGGCATTTGCCTCTGGGCCGGGGATTTCGTGGATTCCAAGTTTGCTTCTGGCAATCGCCATCCAAGGGTATTCGATCATGGTCCCCCCTCCTTTGGCGGGATGGGCACTGCGCCCCAGGTTTTTTCTCATGGCCACCGGGGTGGCATGGCCTAAGGCCGAACGTGCTCTGATCAGGACCCTAATGCATTAACGGGAGAGGCGCAGGAAGGATGGGATGGGAGAATCTCGGGATCTTGATTATTGTCTGAAGGGATGACCTCCATGGCTCCTCACCTCAGCAGGGAGGTGAACAATGCCCCCGGCGGAGTTTTCCTATCTTCTCCCGGTCCCGGATGAGGTCCATTAACTGGCGGCTGTGCAGCAAATATCCTCCCAGCAGCTCCAAAAAACCTGGGTCCTGACCATAGACCGCCTCTTTTTTGAGCCTGATGAGGGTGAGGCAGGTCACGTGGAGACGGTTGACCAGACAATCCACCCGATCTTCGCTCATCGCACCACCCTCCCCCGCGTATCGTGGCCGTGGTAATTGAGGGCTTCCCACATGCCATGGTGTTCCACCTCATGCTCGAAGCGGGGGACAAAGCGGTCTCCCAGCTCCTCCCGGCAACTGAAAAAATGGTGCGACAGCTCATCCAGCTTCTTTTCCATGCGCACCAGCATGCGCCACACCAAGAGGCCGCTCACCCCGGCAAAGAGGCCCAGCAGAGAGACCAGAGCCCCCACGTGTTCGCTCAAGTCCTGGTAATTCATAAGGTAATTTTCCCCGGAATCCCCTGGGGGGAGCGAAGTTGCAATACTCCGCCCCCGCCCCGCATCATCCCTTACCCGTTGGCGCCGCCGCGGCACCCGGCGGCGCCTCGTCACACAGGTTGCAAACCTGTGCCACCGGTTGACTTTCCCTGGCCTTATCCGTGTCGCACTTGGCTACCCCGGACCGCAGCGCCGCCAATCCCAGGGACCCTAACAGACCGAGGATCACCTGGTACTGTTCTTGGCTCAGCCACCCCATGGCCAGGGCAAAACTGGCCATGGCCGCCACCACGGCGGTGATATAGGTTTTCTTGCCATCCAGTGTCATCATTCCCTCCAACCCGTTATCTTGACCGCCTGACTGGCAGTGTTGTCGTTGTTCAGATACACCCGGCCGCCATCTAAGACCTGGCAGGCAAAGGGCATGGCCCCCCGCTCGCCCTGGAACGTGGTGGCCGGCGGGGACCCGTGGACCACAAGGGCCGGGGTGCTGCCGTTGTAGGACACGGCCAGCTTCACGTCGTAGCCGGCCGCGGCCGCGGCATACCCTGTAAGCCCATACGCCGTGGGCGGCGCCACCAGGCCCAGGTCTATCAGGGTGTAGCCATTAATGGTCCCGCTGCACAACTGCCGGGGGCTGAGGTAACTGGTGCGCCCCACTTCCTGGTAAAAGGGCGCCAGGTTGCCGGAGGCATCGTTTAAAACCATGCCCAGGTACCGAAAGTTAGTGGCCGGCAGGACCATGCCCCAATCCCCCTGGGCCAGGGTCAGGGCCGCGCCGCCATAGGTGATGGTGCCCCCGGTCCCGTTGTCGTTATTGTTGGCGGTGATGGCCCGCAGCAGGCCCCGGGAAGCCCCGCTGAGGATCAGGAGGCCGGCCCCCGCCAGTTCGTTAATGGTGAACCCGTAACCGATGTTGGCCCCATTGGCGTTGTTCCTCAGGGTAACCACCTGGCTGTCCTGGGAGGCCACCCTGATCACCGGCATGGCTTTCAGGGAAAAAATGGTGTCATTGGGTCCCGCCAGGGCATAGACGGCATACCACTGGTCGGACTTCTCAGCGCCCCAGAGATGCCCGGCGGTAGCCAGATTGAGGGTCACCGGGGCGGCGTTTTCCCGGTAGCGGCCATCGCTCAGGCCTCCATCCACCCAGTGGCCCCGGGCCAGGGGGGAAGGAAAGCCGCACAACATCACGCGGGCCTTGCAGTCCGCAGTGGCGTTGACCCGAAGGGTGGCGCTATCCACGTATTCCAGCCCGGGCCCCCGGGTGAATTCGAAGGCCTCCGTCACCGCCTGCTCGATCTTGGCGAAATCGCCTTTTAAAATAACCTGGCGGCCAGTGCCGCTGCCCCATTTGGTCTGGGGAAGGTGTATCAGAGACATGGATTAACCTCGCTTTGTCAGTGTGAAATACGGCTTCGATCCGGGCGCTGACTCTCCCCGGAATTACCCGGCCTCAGCCCGAAAGGCCCAGTTGACATCATAGGAACTGGCCGCATCGATGGCCCAGGCGTCCCTCGCGCTTCCCGGGGCGTCCACGGCCCAGTGCCGGGCGGTGTTCAGGGGCCGGTCCAGGCTCAGACGGACCGAGCGCCCCCCCAGGTCCAGGTCTTTACCGCGCACGGTAAATTCTTCCTGGTCCAACCCGTGAAAGTCCGAAGAGAGCGCCACCGTGTCTCCCAGTTCCAGGCGCACCCCTTCCAGCCAGGTCTCCACTTCGGCCAGTTCCCGGGGGGCCGAAAGCCTGGCCAGCAGCCGGGAAGCCAGGAACTGGGCCACCCCCGGGTCTTCCAAGATTACGGGGGAGCCGTAACGACAATCCAGGTCCAGGGCCGCCTCCCCCCAGTCGCGGATGGCCGCCGCCTCCCGGGCCTCGGCATAATTCTCGTTGTCCTGGTCGTAGTCGGCGTAGAGCACCCGCACCAGGTTCTTGGGGCCGGTCTGTTCATGGGCCAGGGTGAGAGAGCGAATCTGGGACGGGGATAGCCCCACCAGGTGATCCGCCAGGACAAAGTCCAGCAAGCGCTGCCACCAGGTCCATTCCCCCGTTGCCTTGCCGTACTCCAGGGCCGCACCCAGCATGGCCGCCACCGCCTCCAAGGTCCCCATCTGACTTATGGCCAGATAGTTCGGGGCGTATTCCCAGATATCCGCCGCCTCGCTGTAGGCGAAAGGAATTAAATCAGCGTTGAGGACGTTGGGCTTCTCGTCCCCGGTATGGGTCCAGACCCAGGCCATCAAGGCGTCGAAATGTTCCCGGTCATCAGGACCGGCCGGGAAGACAAACGCCTGCCCGGCCGCTCCCCGGGCCGCCAACCCAAAGGCCCGAATCACCGTGGCGTTGAGCCAGGCATAATGATAGTCGCTCTTATAACCGCCGAAGACCGGGTCCAGGCGGTTTTCCCGGAGATCATCCAGGAGCCGCCGGGCCCAGGTGGCCGCCAGATCATGGCCGTTCCTGAGATACATGAAGAGGCATCCCAGGGCGATGGCCGCGGTCTGCCCCGGATCGTAGTCGCCATAGGTGAAACCAAATTCCGAGAATTGGGTCGGAAATTTCCAACCGTTGCCGTCGGGCGCGCCTACGCCGTCGATCCAGGCGAGCCAGTTGAGCAGAACGGCTTCGGCGGCGGCATCATTGCTCAGGAAGAAAAATTCCGCCAGGCGCATGAAGGCCCAGTACTGGCCCAGGCCGCTGCCGACTTCAGGATAGGCGCTGCCGTTCACCTGGCCCTGGATGATCCGCCAGTTGTCCGATAGTTCGGCGCCGCTTAAGGCCCGGCCCCGGTGCACCCGGATCAGGTCTAAGCGGCCCTCGAACCGACTGGTGCCGTCGAAATAACCGCCAATAAAACAGTCCGTACTATTATCCAAGTTTCCAGGTCGGGCGGCGGCTACGGTAGTCGTAATCCCGTCCAGACAGAATGTGATATTGCCGTCCCGGTCCACCGACACCCCCAGGTAATGAAAATTGGTTGTGTCGCTGACGGCAAAAGCAACTCCTGGGTCAAAGCCGGTGTAGCCGGAGCTGTCCAACAAATAAAGAACCGGACGGTTATTGGGGGCGAGGAGCAAATCGCAGCCGATAGTTTCAGACCGTTTACACAGCAACCGTTCATCTAGTCCGGTCCGACCCCGTTTAAAAACTATCTCGATGGTAAAATCTCCAATTCCCATATCCAAATCGGAGTGATCGGCGGCGCGCAGATAATGGCTGCCGTCCAGGTCAACCGCGGTAGGCCCCGGCTGACAAATGCCCTCAACATAGCTTGGGGCGCCGCCCCCCTGCCAGGTGAGGGTGTGCCCTTTCCCGGAGGCGTCGGTGAGCGCGCCGTTGAAATGCCAGAACCCCGCCACCTTGCCGAAATCCCGGTACCGCCGCCACCAGGAGAACCGGAGAAAATCCTCCTCGCCGCACAGGGCGATATTTTCCACGTCATTGCGGGTGTGGACCGGGATGATGGGACCCGGCGCCCCGCCGTAACGCCGGGTATATTCCTCCTGGGCGTCGCGGTGCAGCTTAAGATAGGTTTGGCTGAGGTCCAAGGCCCCAACCAGGTAAGGCGCCAGGGGTTGCGCATAATGCACCGGGGTGGGACCCCGCCAGGGGTTCTGGCCGTAAGGGGTCAGGGAAATGGCCAGCCGGGGCGCATACGGATAGGGGTCCGCAGCCGTAAGGTTCAGGGCCACCTCGTCCAGCCACCACTCGTGCTCGGCCAACCCCTGCTGCTCCATCTTGAATTCCAACACCCGGAGGCGGTCGGCCGCGGCAAAGGTTACGTGCTCATCGAACTTGAGGTCGGTAAGATAAAGCGCCCCGTTGCTGGGGGGAGAAGTCGGGCAGCCGACATCCACCACCTGGAGGGGATGGGTGAGGGGGTACGCCCCCGATTCCAGGGTCATCTCCCCCAGGGGTACGGTCAAACGCTGCCAGGCGTTGACCTGGACCGTCTCATCCCGGTAGAAATAGCTGCCCTGGGCGTCCTTGACTTTGACCCGGAGGGTGAGGGAGCCGACCCCGCTCACCATAGGTTTGATGAGAAAGTTGACGTTGACGTGACCGGCGGAGTTGCAGTTTGAAGTATCAATCCCGGCCCACACCCCGAACGCGGTGACATCAGGGGACAGGTCCCAGGTAATGTGCCGCTGGGTATAAAAGGTCTCCCCCAAAAGAATTTCGGTTTCTTCCCGGGCGCCGATGGTGATGTCGCTGTCGCCCGGCTGGCTGGCGGAGTACCAGCTGCCCCACATCGCCTGCACCCGGTCGCCGTCATCGATGAGGTTGTTCCGGCGCCAGAACTGGTCGAACGGGAGGTCAAAGGCGGTCGCCTCGGCAAAGCGGTCCGGAATCGCGTGGACATACGTATGTTCGGAACCCCAGGGGTCCGAATCATCCTGGCTGGAGTCGTTCAGCGTCACCAGGAGGCGCCGGGGGTGAACGGCGGGCTCGCCGCCCCAAAACATCCAGAAATCTCCCGCCACCAGGTCGGCGCCGTCGCCTCCCTCCCAAGCGACGGCCAGGTCGTCTTCCAGGGTCAGCGGGTGCTGCCGGTCCCCACTCGTAAGGCCTGTGGCTTCCCAGGTGAGGCCGCCGTCTTTGGACCAGCGGCAGGTGGCCGCCCCCACCTCTCCCGTACTCTCCATCTCCACCACGAACCGCCGCTTCTCCTGCTTGGCGTAGTCCCCCAGGAGCAATAGGGTGGCGCTGCCGCTGCCGATCTTGGTGAGGTTGTGCAGGTGGCTAATGCTCCCGACCCCTTGCAAGGTGAAGGTGAGACGGTCCATGGCCGTGAAGGGGTCAGCGGCCAGGGACCAGTCCAGTCCATAGCCGAACCAGGCCGCGTCCCGGCCGGCGGGCAGCGCCGCCTTCACGTGGAGCGCCCGGCCGCTCATGCCCCCGGCCAGTTCGCTGTGAAAGGCCTTAAAAGCCGTCTCCCCACAGGTGGCGCCGCGATAAAGCAGGTGCGCCCCCCGGTCCCACTGCTGACGCTCAAAGTCGTCATGCATCAGGGGCGAGGTGCGGGACTCCTCCCGCTTCTCAAAGGCATCCCAGAGAAACCGGATCAACGGGCCGTAGTCCCGGCCCCGCTCCCGCCCCGCCAGGTGCAGCAAGACCATCAGATCCAGCATCCGGTCCACCGCAAAATCATAGGTGTAATCGTCCCGGGCCCGGTTGGCCCGGCGGATGCAGGGATAATTGTTCAGTGGTTCAAACTTGACCGCCTGCTCCCCGGTGAAATAAATGTAATAGAACTGCACCGCGGTTCCCGCCGGCAGCGCCGTCCCCAAAGTGATGGTGGTCAGGTCCCCCGCATTGGTAAAGGACCCGCCCGGGTAATAGTTGGTGAGATCCCCCCCCATGGGCTCGGCCCAAAAACCTGCCCAGGGGAACAAGGCGTCCAGCCGCCATACCCCCCGCACCCAGCAGACCTGGCCGCCCCCGGGGTTAGGGGCGGTGATCGCCACGCGGCCCGCCTCGGCCACCGTGGCCACGGCCTGATGCCAGTTGCCGGCCACCGCCTCCTGGAGCGGGGTTCCGCCCATATTGTCGAAGACCCAGTTAAACTGTGAGGCCCGGGTCCATTGAATGCGTCCCATGGTGATTCCTTATTATTTGGATGGCTGTTAATTCCCCCCTTTTTTAAAGGGGGGTCAGGGGTGATTATGGATAACCAACTGATAACCCTCCTAAATCACCTTTTAGAAAAGGGGGACTTAAAATCAGCCTTGGGGAAACCCTGGCGAAATTGCTGAAGCTGCGACTGCCCAAAATCGCCTTTTGATTGCAAACCGGCACTAATCCTCACCCAGATACGCCCTGATCTTGATCTCCCCGAAATCGATCCAGAGATCGTAAAGGCAGCGCCGGACAATCTCCCGGATGGCCTGGGCGGCGGTGAGATTCTCAAACCTCACCCCAATGGCGTATTCAGGGGTGAGGCTCTTGGCCAGGGCAAAGGAATCCTGATGGATGGCCTGGTTAAGGCCGACTTCGGCGAGAATATCGGCCACCATGTCCACCGGGTGGGTGGTGTGGTCCTTGACCACCCGGGCCGAAACCGAGGCGTTCCTGCCGCTCACCTGGATCAGGCCGGTGCCCGCGTCCGCCGTCACCCGGTCGTCGTCTTCCTCCCCGGTAAGATAGACCGCGGTGATGGCCTCGAAGGGGGCGCCAAAGACCTGGTAGTGGTAAACCGGGGGGAACGCCGTGAAGGTCCAGCGGTCCCCCGCCACCAGGTCCGCCCCCGGCCCCGACTCCCAATAGACCGACAGGCCTTCCTCCAACTCCACCGGTCCATCCGCCCCGGCAGTGGTAAGATTTGTCTTTTGCCAGCTCTGCCCCTGGTTGTGCGACCACCGGAAGGTCGCGCTCCCCACCTCGCCGCTGGTTTCCGCTTCCAGGAGATGATCCAGGAGATAGTCCCCCCGGTAGGTCCCCAGGAGGTTCAGACTGGCGGCGCCGCTGCCGGTCCGGGAGATCGCGCTGACGGTGGCCTCAACGACCCGGGTCAGCTCCCCCCGGGCCAGGTAGGCGCCCCGCATGAACGGGCGCCGCTCACCCGTGTCGGCCGGGACGCCGATCTTCTGCTTGAGCCCCGCCGCCACCCCATCCTGGCTTTCCAGACGGACGCGATGCGGCTGACGCCAGCCGTGGGCCATCCCCGCCAAGCGCCGCACCACTCCCTGGTAAAGCAGCTGCCAGGCCACCGTGCCGTCGGCCAACTCCCAGCCGTGATAAAGCGCCAGTTGCTTCCGGGTCCAGTCCGGCTCGTTCAGATAGGCCTGGTCGGCCCGGTTCAGCCATTGCCCCGCCCGGTTGTCCAGGACCAGGACGTGGTCGCCGGTCCTAAGCTCGCTGAAATCCCGGGTCAGGTCCACCCGCACCCCGCCCGGATCAATGATTTCCCGCTCCGGTAGAGTGAGCCGTCCGGCCAGGCTGAAGCCGGCCAGACACCCCGGCCCGTCCGAGGCGTAACTCTCAAAACCTCCGTCCGGGCCCTGGTCCACCGCATAGGCCGTAAACTCATCCGCCTCCCCGGGGTCGTCCAGCCCCCAGGCCCGGATAGTTTCGTCAAAGTCCACTTTCACCTGAAAATACGGAGCCAGGGACATGTCCTGCCCCGACGTGAGCAGCGTAAAAGCAGCCTGGGCCACCCCGGCCGGCGTCTCCCCGGTGCGGAGCCGGATCTCCACGTCCATGTGTCCCGCCGGCTCTTCCCAGGATGCGACCGCCTCGTCCAGATAGGGCGAAAAACTTTGGACGACCGGGGAGGTCCAGGAACCGGAAGTAAGGTAGCCGTCGCCCATCGCCAGTTTCCCCGGTTCTCCGCCGTAGGCGGTGTGGATAAACTCTCCGGAGCCCGGGGCCAGCCCGTAATCCAGTTCATAGGGGAAGAGCGCCGCCTTCACCCGGGGCCGGGCGCCCCGGCAACGCGCTTCTTCCCGCAAATAATCCGCTCCAGCTTGCCGCATAGATTCTCTCTATTCAGGGTCGTCTTCTTCCCCCCCTTCCCAAAGGGGGGGGATCGCGTTTCTGATGTTGCTTCAATAAGTTATGGTCTCAAAATTCCCCCTCCCCTGGTGGGAGGGGGTTAGGGGGAGGGAAATAAGACAAGCGCTTATTAAAGGCACTCACGGGACATAACCCTACACCTCTTCCAGCATCATGCTCCCGGACCATAACCCGGGAGCCACCTCCCGGAAATCCAGGTCATTGGTCCAAACTCCGGTGAAGGTCTTGGCCCCGGTCCCGTCCCGGAAAAAATCAATATCCGCCTGGTCCTGCTTGATGGCCACGAGTACATCCTTCTGAATCGTGGAAATGAATTGGAACCGCAAAACCCATCGCTGCTTCAGTCCCCGGAGATAACTCCTCAAGGTGCCGTCCACGGCCCGCTCCCGGTCGGTCTCATCCTGGGCCAGTTCCTGATAGTCCCAGGTGAAGTTGACCGGCAAGGCGTAGCTCTGACCGCTGCCCCCCGGGGGGGTCCATTCCAACCGGGCGTTTGCCATCTCCCCCTCCTTACCAGCGCCGATCCGCTTCTTGTCTGAGCGCCGGCGCCAGGTGCCGCTGCACCAGGCGATCCCAGTCCAGGCCCGCCACCCCGGAGGCATCCAAAGTCTGGACCTGTATGGTCACGTCATAGCGGGGGGCGGCTTTGCCTCCGGAGGAATCGAACCGGCCGGTTCTCAGGGCCTCGAAGTTTTTCTCCCCCAAGCGGGCCATGCTCTCCCGGGGCAGGACCCCCTCGCCCGCCTGGGCCATAATGAGCTGTTCGTCGCCCATCAAGGTCCCCGGGGAAATCACCATCCCCTGGTGGGCCGAAACCACCCCTCCCTGGTGAAACCAGCCGCCGAAATCCAGGACCCCGCCCAAGAGCGACGACCAGCCTTCCTGGGCGGCCCCCCGGCTCCCCATGGTTGATCCCCAGGCCGCCGCCACCTGCCCCAACGTCTGGAGGAAGCCGGCGCCCCACTGCGAAACCGCCCCGGAGACGTCCGCCAGGTTCTTCTGCCAGATCTGGGCCAGGAGCCCGGCCGAGGCCTCGCCCCGGGCGGCCATCTCTTCAAACTTACTCCCGGCCAGGGCCGTCATCTGTTCCAGGTTGGCCTGCCACTCCTGGGTGAAGCCGCTCCAGGTGTCGTGGAGGGCCCGGGCCTCGTCAACCCATACCGCCAGGCGGGCCTGGCTGTATTCCCGGCTGATTTTGAGCATCTCGTCCTGGTAGGCGCGATAATCGTCCAGTTTTCTCTGATTCGTACTGCTTTTCACTCTATTTGTGGCCATGTTGTCCTCGCTGGGTTCCTTCTAAGACCCGGCGCACCGTCCCCATAAGGAGCCAGGTTTCCAAACTGAGATCGTTGGCCTTGAAGGGGTACCCGGCCCGGCTCAACTGGTACAGGAAGACCAGGTGCCAGGTCCAGGGGGAGATGGCTTCCGGGCGCACCCGCTCGGCGCAGGTTCCACAGGCCCAGTCGGCAAACGCCCCGCTCTCCGTGCGGCACCGGCGCCGCTCCTCCGGGCCGCAGAGGCCTCCGCTGGCCAGCACCCGCAGGTCTCTATCCAGCGGCCAGGCCTGGCGGCCCTCCCCGGGCGCTTCCCTCAGTCCCACTCCGGCTCCCCCCGGGATGCCACCCGCATGCCTTCAAAAACCTGTTGGGCCAAATACGACACCAGATCCGGGGCGTCTTCGGCGAGACGCGCCTTCCAGTCTGGATGCCGGGCCGGGTCCAGGGGGGTCTCTCCCCCCTCTGCCGCGAGGATGAAATCCCCGGCTTCAAACCCGGTCAGGATCTCCAGCCCGAACGTGAGGCGGGTCTCCCCCAGGCAAAACCGCCGTTCGCCGCCCTCGAGGCGGAAAGCGGAGAGCTGGTAGGCCACCCGCTCTTCCGAGGTCGGGCCCCGGTAATACAGGGTGACCACCGAACCGGAGACCGGGTCCTGAATCGCCAGGGTACGGCGCGGTTCTCCTAAAATTCTCGCCATGTTATCTCCATGATCCGCGTTCTTTGCGACTTGGCGGCTTGGCGTGTGCTTTTAAGCCGCGTAGCTGCTCACCTGGTTCTGGACGTAAGCCGCCACCGAGCCGTAGGTGTCGTCCTCCAGGACCGCAAATTCCACCTCTTCCGAAAGGCGGCGCTGGTACACCTTGACCGTGGTGGCCAGCACCGACACCCGGGGAAAGATTAGCTCCACCTGGTACCTGACCCCCGGCTCAAATTCAGGCCCCGTCGCCTTCAAGTAGACCCCCAGGGTGTCGTTGTCTTTCAGGTTTTGGGCCAGGAGGAAGTCCCGGAAATCCCGGTCGAATTTCAGGCTCTGTTCCCGCCCGGTCCTAAAGGCGCGATTGGCGTAATTGCCGCCGGCCCCCGGGGTGGATTCCGGCGTCAGGTTGTTTTTCATCGTCCAGGTGATGCCTCTGAGTTCCGTGGCCAGCTGATACCCGCCGTTAAAGGCGGCGCCATCCCATCGGCCCCCCAGGGTCACTTCCAACTGGCTCACCTTCAGGGGGGGCTCCTCCACCCGGGGCGGCAGGTTCATCCAACCGCTCTCCCCGGGCACGTAATAGACCCGGTAGGTGGTCAGCGTCCCGCTTCCCCCCGGCGACGTAATGTCAATGACCCCGGGGACCGCCCCGGACACGGCCAGGTATGCCACTTCCTCCCAGGCCTGGGTGGCGGGATTCAGCACCTGGACGGCCTGGACGTGGCTCAATCTCTCGGCGGCAGTCTCCCCCGCCACCCCGTTGACCGACAGGGTCAGGTGGTCGGCATTGTCGGCCGCGGCCACTGCTTCCACCTGGGTGTTGTCCACCACCTTGCCGCTGCCTTTCACGGTCCCGGTGACCTTGGCCCAACCGTCCCGGGCGAAGTCCATCCTGATTTGATCAATGAAACAGGAGGCAAAACGCCGTTTCATCACCTGGCGCCCGAAGCGCATGGCCGCGGTAAAAGACGGGTTGGACCGGGCCACATCCACCTCCCCGGACCGGGGCCGGATAGTATGCCGGTAGCCGCTGGCCCCGGCCGGGTTCGTCGCCACTTCGCCCAGGCCGTAGCCCAGCAGAAAGGCGAAATGCTGCGGCTGGGCTCGGGGAAAGGACAGGGCGCCCACCACTTTGCCGCCGAAATCATGGAGCCGGTCGGCCTCTTCTTTGCCCGTGAGCTCCTCCCGGTTGGGGTTTTTCAGCGCCTGGTAGTTGAGCACCGTGTTCAGGTCCACCAGCAACGTGGTGTCCAATGCCTGTTCGGTGTTCATGGCCACCTCCTGTTGCCTGGCCGATACCGCCAGCAGATTATGGGTGGCTAAAAAATTCCGGATGGACCGGGTCATGATCCTCTCTCCTCGTCAGCTTCACACATCCTGCACCAGGGCGGTGCCATAGTGGGCGGCGTACACGGAAAATTCCTGGCTGCTCAATAAAGGCTCTTCCCTGATGAGATTGAGGGGTTGCAATTCCAGGCCCAGATCCTGATGCCACAAGGCCTTCCTCACCCCTGCCAGCACCTGGTAGACCCCATCGGCCTCCCGCCTGCCGGCGGCTTCCCCCCGGAGGTGCCTCACCACCACCAGGACGGTAAATTCCAGGTTCAGGTCATAGGACGACAGGGTCACCTGTTCCCCCCGGCTCTGGCGCAACTGCACCAGAACCGCCGGAAAGCGCCAGTCCTCCCGGTGCAGGTCGGTAAGCCAGTCCCCCTGGTAGGTGGTTAGGGTCTTGACCTGGGCATCCAACTCCGCCTTCAGGGCTGCCAGCACCGCATCCTCTACCGTGGTCCAGAGGTCGTTGGCCATAGCCTATCCCCCTTACCAGTCCGCCAGGGTATCCCGGGTAAAGGCCCGGATGGCGCTGGTGGCGTCGGTCACCTCTTTGGTCACGGTGGGCAGCTCTCCTTGAGGCCCGACAAGCACTATCTGTCCCGCCACCACCTGTTTCAGGAAGGCCACCGCGGCGTCGTACTTCTGCTGCCGCACCGGCGGCACGACGCTCCGGCGGGAATAAAGGTGGTAGATGGCCAGGTCCACTGCCAGGGCCTTGACCTGGGCCGGCGGGGCGGCCAGGGGCGCCACATACTTGACCCCCAGGTAGGAGTCGATCTCAGCCCCGGCCTTGCTGATGGCATCAATAATGATGCGGCTGTCGGGGACCTCCCCGGACTCCGCGGTCAACTCGGCCAGTTCTGACTGGGGTATCATCTTGAGGAGGTCGTCTTCGGAACAATAAGCCATAATCCCCTCTTTCCTGGTTTCCGGTTTTTCAGTAAATTAAGCCTGAAGCTGGTTGTATATCAAAGGGAACCTGGCATTATTCTTTTCGCTTCTATCCCTTTTCGCCTTTTCCCCTTTTTCCCCAAATCTTTACGCCGTTACCGCCCTCTTGACCTGCAAGAAGAAATCCTCGCTCTTCTTGATCACCGGCCCGGCCCAGGCGCACCGCAGTTCCCCGATGTAGGTCGCCTCCGGCTGGTTGGTGTCCGTGGCGCTCAGATTTACCGAAACGATGCCGCTGGCCGCCTGGCTCTTGTCGAACTCCTGGTCGGCCTTGGCAAAGGTGTAATCAGCCTCCGACTTGTCTTTCTTCACGCCCAGGAGTAAGGTCGCCCCGGAGAGATCCACCCCGGTCCCCAGGGCGTCCTTCACGGTAAAGGTGATAGTCTTGGCTTCACCCTGTTTCACCACCATCTTATTGGTCATCTCTTAACTCCACGCTAATCTCGGCGGTTTCCAGTTCCACGGCCAGAGGCTCGGCTGTCGCCACCACAATTCCCATCTTCTGTATGACCTGAGTTTCGGACCCGCCCGTTTCTGCCAGCAGGCCCCAGGACGCCAGCGCCTTCGGGTTTACGGCCATGTGGGTTTACTCCTCGCCGTGGTGGCGCCGTTATCCGTGATGGTCCCGGCCGCGGCCGGGGTCACGCCGTCGGTCTTGTAGGCCGTGAAAGCCCCGCTCGCATCGGTGATCACCAGGCGGTTGCAGACGACCCAGAAAAGCTTGCGCACCAGGTCCGCCAGAGAGTTGGCCGGAAAGCTCAGGTTGTCCGACAGGTCCCCGCTCAAAAATTCTCCCACGGTAATGTCGTTCAGGGCAGTGACGGCCGCCAGAATCGCAGTTTTGTCCGCCGTGGCCTCAGCCCGGGTGGGCGGGTCATAAGAGTTGAGGACCGCCAGCACATGGGCCTCAATCCCGGCCTCCAACGCCAGGGGCGACACCGCGGCCTCCAACTCCGCTTTGGTGGGCGGATCATACGCGGCCAGGGCGTCTGCCACATGGGCCTGGATGTTGCCCTCAACCGCCGGGTCAGCCGGGAGGTTATCCGTCTTGGTCTTGATCGCCGAGATTCCGGAGTTGTCCGGAGCGGCATAACCTGAAGTAGCCAGGCGGGTGTTGACTTGGGTGTTACTCGCCGGGTCGGACGGCAAATTATCGGTCTTGGTCTTGATCGCCGCCACGTTTCCCCCTGATTCAGGGGCCGCAACCTTAGCTGCGTCGTAGGCAGGTGTCAACGTCATGGCCGAGCCAGCCGCGAGGTCATTCAAGTCGGCCAGCCTTTTGCTGTCAATAAAGAAACTTCCGATCACCGCCTTGGCCGTCACGGTTCCGGCAACGACTGTGACCACCACGTTATAAGATTTCCCCACCTCAAAGCCGTTGCCGGTAGTAGCAACCACCGCCACACGATAATTACCGGTTTTGCCTACTCGTTTCGTGACCGTGGCCCCCGATAGAGAGGTGTCCGTCTCATCTTCAAAAACTTCAACCGTGGGTAGGGCGTCAGCATCAGATACGGCGCCTGTGGTGGGGAGGTGGACCGTGAAATCGAGAACTATCGTATCCGCTAACTTACGATTCATTATGCCGCCCTCGCAGGTTGAATT